>NZ_JBWKER010000016.1:0-137520 GCF_056435345.1 Kitasatospora sp. NPDC043950 | reverse complement strand
TTCGGGGGGGGGGGCGAGGGGGGGGGGGGGGGGGGGGGAGGGGGGGGGGGGGGGGGGGGGGGGGGGGGGGGGGCCGCCCCCCCCCCCCCCCCCCCCCCCCCCCACCCGCCCCGTCCCTCCCACCCCCGTTCCCGGGATCCCGTCCGCTCCTGTGAGCCCGTCCGCTCGTGCGCGCCCGCTCGGTCCCGCTAGCCCTTCCGCGGCAGCAGCCGGACCAGGCCCACCAGCACCAGCTCCAGCGCCGCCAGCGCCGTCACGCTGCGGCCGAACGCGGCCGCCGGGTCGCCTCCGCCGTAGTAGAGCAGGCCGATCAGTGCGATGCCCAGCGCCCCGCCGACCTGCTGCACGGTGGCCAGCACCCCGGCGGCCGACCCGACCAGCTGGGGCTCGACCCCGGCCAGCACCACGGAGGTCACCGGGGCGATCACCAGGCCCATCCCCAGGCCGTCCACGAACAGCCCCGGCGTCAGCCACCACACGCTTCCGCCCGGCGCGCCGTACACCGCGAGGGCGAGCAGGCCCAGCCCGACGGCCATCAGCAGCCCGCCGACGGCGATCGTCCGGGCCCCGCCGAGCCGGGCGGCGACGCGGTGGGTGGCGTTGGAGGTGAGCAGGTAGCCGAGGCCGATCGCCGTGAACACCAGCCCGGCGCCGAGCGCGTCCAGGCCGCGGCCCAGCTGGAGGTACAGGGCGAGCACCAGGAAGAAGGACGCCTGGCCGAGCCAGAAGGCGAGCTGGGCGAGCAGACCGGCGCCGAAGGCCCTGGTCCGGAACAGCCGGGTGTCGACCAGCGGGGCGGCGGGGCCGGAGCCGCTGCCGGAGTCGGGGGCGGTGGCGGAGCCGGAGCCGGGGGCGGTGGCGCGGGTCCGGGTGCGGTGCTGATGCACCACGAAGCCGGCCAGCAGGGCGACCGCGCCGCCCAGGCAGAGCCAGGTCCACAGCGGCCAGCCCTGCGCGGGGCCCTGGATCAGCGGCAGCACCAGGGCGGTCAGCGCGGTGGTGACCAGCAGCACGCCCACCGGGTCCAGGCCCGGCCGTTGCGGGGCGCGCGACTCCGGCAGGCAGCGGCGGACCAGGGCCAGAGCGGCCAGGCCGATCGGCAGGTTGATCAGGAAGCAGCTGCGCCAGCCGAGGCCGAAGAGGTCCGCCCGGATCAGCAGCCCGCCGATCAACTGGCCGAACACCGCGCCGACGCCCATGGTCAGCCCGTACCGGGCGAAGGCCCGCGCCTGCGCCGCGCCGCTGAACGCCGTCCGCAGGATCGCCAGCACCTGCGGGCCCATCAGCGCCGCCGCCAGACCCTGCACCACCCGGGCGCCGACCAGCGCGGCGGCGGTGGGGGCGAGGCCGCAGCCCGCGGAGGCGAGGGTGAACAGGGCCAGGCCGAGCCCAAACACCCGGCGCCGGCCGTACCGGTCGCCGAGTCGGCCGGCGGTGACCAGGCCGGCCGCGAGGGCCAGGCTGAATCCGGCGATCACCCACTGGACGGCGGCCGGTCCGGCGCCCAGGTCGGCCTGGACGGACGGGACGGCGACATTGACGACGAAGAAGTCGAGGGCGGTCATGAAGGTGGCGGTCAGGACGACCGCCAGCAGGCCGCGCGGGGCGCCGGCCGCCGCCTCGGCCCCGGGCGCGGTGGTGCCTGCGGTGCCGGGCATATTGTCGGGCGCATCGCCGGGCGCGGTCGATGGGCGGGCGGTCAGGGCGGAGCTCATCTCGGCTTCTCCTCAGTGGGGTTGGGGGGAGTGGGTCGGGGGCGGTGGGGGTCGCCCCCGACCCGTCCGGCCTGCCGTCAGGCGCCCGGGACGCGGTCCAGGAAGCCGTACACCGAGCCGATCCGCCCGTCCGGCGAGGCCACCAGGACGTCGAAGCCGATCACCACCGGCTCGGCGCCGGCCGGCCCGAGGTTCCAGGTGAACCGGGCGATGTCGTGGTGCGCGTCCACCGGGCCGAGGGTGAACTCCAGCCCGGGGAACTGGGCCTGGGCCGCGCCGATCAGCGCGTCGATCGCGTCCCGGCCGGCGACGGCGGCCAGCGGGTCGGTGTACCGGCCGTCCACGGCCCACACCTCGTCGATCAGCTTGCGGCGGGCGCCCGGGTCGGTCTCGTTCCAGACCGCGAGGTAGCGCTCGGCGAGCTGCTGGAGGGCGGTGGTGGTGATCTCGGTCATGGTCTTCTCCCGTGTCCCGGTGGGTGGTTGAGCGGCTCGTTCCCGCTGCTCACCAAGGTAGGGACGGGCCGGCGCGGGCGAATCAGTCACGTATCGGCATGGGGGTACGTAGCGTCCGGCGGGGGGTACGTAGGTGTGCTCGGCGGGCCCGCCCGCACCTGCGGCCGGGAGGGCCTCGGTAGGGTCGGGGGCATGCTGTACGGGAGGGAACACGAACAGTCCGTCGTGGCGGGACTGTTGGACGCGGCACGCGAAGGCCGCAGCGGGGTGCTGCTGCTCCGGGGCGAGCCCGGGATCGGCAAGACCGCACTGCTGGACCACGCCGTCGGGCGGGCGGGCGAGGCGTTCCGGGTGATCCGGGCGGCGGGCGTCGAGTACGAGGCGGAACTGCCCTTCGCCGGGCTGAGCCTGCTGCTCGCGCCCGGCCTCGACCGGCTGCACGCCCTGCCCGGGCCGCAACGGCGCGCCCTGGAGGCGGCGTTTGGACTCTCCGAGGAAAGCGCCCCGGTCGACCGGCTGCTGGTCGGGCTCGCCACCCTCGGACTGCTCGCCGAACTCGCCACCGAACAGCCCCTGTTGTGCGTCCTCGACGACGCACAGTGGCTGGACGACGCCTCCCTCGACGCCCTGCTGCTGGCCGCCCGCCGGCTCCAGGCCGAAGGAGTCGCCCTGCTGCTCGCCGCCCGCACCGGCGGCGCCGCACCGGAACTCCCGACCACGGGCTTCCCCGAGCTCCGGCTGACCGGCCTGCCCGAGCCCGACGCCGCCCGGCTCCTGGACCACCGGGCCGGCCCCGGCCTGCCCGCCGCCGTCCGCGAGCGGCTGCTCGTCGAGGCGGCCGGCAACCCGCTCGCCCTCACCGAACTCCCCATCGCCACCGGGACGCAGGCGAACACCCACGGCTCGCCGCCGCCCGCGCCCGGCGGCCTGCCGCTCACCAGCCGGCTGCTGATCGCCTTCCACGGCCAGGTCACCGGCCTGCCCCCGGCCACCCAGACCCTCCTGCTGGTCGCCGCCGCCGAGGAGACCGGCGAACTCGACGTCGTCCTGCCCGCCGCGGCCGCCCTCGGCGTCCCCGCCGAACACCTCGGCCCCGCCGAGGAATCGGGCCTGGCGAGCGTCACCCCCGACCGCCGGATTGCCTTCCGCCACCCGCTCCTGCGGGCTGCCATCCTGCAACGCGCCCCGCACCACCAGCGGCTGGCGATTCACCAGGCCATCGCCGGAGCACTGCCGGACGGCGACCGCCGCACCTGGCACCAGGCCCACGCCGCCACCACCCCCGACGCCGCCCTCGCCGACGCGCTGGAACGCACCGCCGTCCGCGCCGAGGCCCGAGGCGCCCACGGCGGCGCCGCCGCCGCGTACGAGCGGGCCGCCCGGCTCACCCCGGACCGCGACGCCGCCACCCGCCGCCTCGTCCTGGCCGCCGAAGCCGCCACCGAAGAAGGGAAGTTGGTGCGGGCCGAGACGCTCGCCGACGAGGCCGGGGCCCGCACCGACAACCCCCTGGCACACGCCCTGCTCGACCAGGTCCGGGCCACCGCGCACTTCTGGCGCGGCTCCTACCCGACCGCCTACCGGCTGCTGCTCGACGCCGCCGGCACCGCCATCGAGGCGCCACACGCCGCCCGGATGCTGTTCCAGGCCTTCCACACCGCCTGGTACGCGGGCGAGGAACCGGTGATCGCCGTCCTCGACCGGCTGGCCGCGCTACCGCTCGCCGACGACGCCCCGCTCGCCCCGCTCGCCCGCCACCTGCCCGCCGCCGTACTCCCCGCCCTCGGCCGGCCCGCACCACAGCCGCCCGCCGCCCGCGACACCGCCGCGGCAGCCCGCAAGGCCGGCGCCGAAACCCCCGTCGACCTCGTCCAACTCTGCGGCGCCACCCTCATCCTCGGCCGCGACGACGAGACCGCCGAACTCGGCGGCGAACTCGTCACCGAAGCCCGCGCCAAGGGCACCATCGGTGTGATGCCCACCCTCCAGTTCTTCCTCGCCGAGGCCGAACTCTTCCACGGCCGCCACCGCGACGCCGAAGTCACCGCCACCGAAGCCCTCGCCCTCGCCCGCGACACCGGCCAGCACCAGTGGACCAGCCAACTCACCGCGCTCCTCGCCTACCTGGCCGCCCTCGACGGTGACACCGACCGCTGCACCCGGCTCACCGCCGAATCCCTCGCCACCACCGGCCCGCAGACCGCCGCCCCCGCCGCCGGCCGCCCCTGGGCCCACTGGGCACTCGCCCTGCTCGACCTCGGCCACGGCCGCGCCGGCGACGCCGCCGACCGCCTGCACACCCTCACCACCGGCCCCCACCGGCACCACGTCAGCGCCACCCGGGCCGTCCCCGACCTGGTCGAAGCCGCCGTCCGGTTCGGCACCCCCGAACGCTCCGCCGAACCCTACGAACGCTTCGCTCGCTGGAGCGCCGCCGCCGACCGCCCCTGGACCGAAGCGCTCCGGCTCCGTTGCCAGGCCCTGCTCGGCCCCGACGAATTCGCCGAATCCGCCTACCGCGCCGCCCTCGACCTCCACGAAGGCACCCACCGCCCCTTCGAGCAGGCCCGCACCGCCCTCCTCTACGGCGAATGGCTGCGCCGCTCCCGCCGCCGCACCGACGCCCGCCCCCACCTGCGCGCCGCCCTCGAAACCTTCGAACGCCTCGCCGCCCACCCCTGGGCCGCCCGCGCCCGCACCGAACTCACCGCCACCGGCACCCCGGCCCCCACCACCAGCCCCACCGGCACCCCCGACTCCCCCCTCACCCCCCAGGAACTCCAGATCGCCCGCCTGGCCGCCCAAGGCCTCACCAACCGCGAGATCGCCGCCCAACTCTTCCTCAGCCCCCGCACCGTCGCCCACCACCTCTACAAGGCCTACCCCAAACTCCACATCACCTCCCGCACCGACCTCCCCACCACCCTCTGACACCCCACCCACACCAAAGGGCCCTCCCGAACACCTCCGGCAGGGCCCTGCTCTCCACTCGTCGGTTCGCTACTCCTTGGCCCCGATGCCACCTTCGTCGCCGAGGCCCCCGTCCTGGGCATGCTTCCATCCCTGGGAGTGGTGCTCTCGGTGATACGCCAGGTGCGACTGGTCGATCCGATGGCCATCAGCCTCGCGCAGCCTCCCAAGGCCGGCACCTGTGGCGCGGTCGGTAATCGTCAGGTCATCCGCGATGGACAGCATGCCGAAGTCGAACAGCGTGTGGTGGTTGGGGCACAGACACAGCACGTTGCCCGCGAGATCAGGCCCGTTGTGCGGCTGCCCCAGGGCCCGGATGTGAGCAGCCTCTGCGTAGGCACTCGTGGGCGTGGCAAGTCGGGTGCCGCACACCTGGCAGGTGAAGTCATGGACGCGCTTCACGAAGTTCGCCACCTTGGTACTGCGGACGATCCGCTGAATCGTCGCTTCCAATCGCGTCGGCGTCTCCCTGCCGACCGGCTCCTGAAGCGTGGGACCCTCGCTCACGGTTTCCTCAGAAGCGATCTTTGCGAGCCGGTAGCGCCAGATCGCGAAGCTGGACTGACCGGTCTCGCGCCAGAAGTCTTCGACACGAAAGAGCCCGTCGTAGCGGTAGCCAGTGGTGGGTGAGTGCTGAGGATCGCCTTGTGAGCCGCGTACGACTCGCACCGGGATGCCAGTAGCCATGCTGGTCGCCAGCGCAGCGTTTCCGCGGGTGAGCGTCTGGTCGCCCACCTGCTGGCCTGTGTCGGCATCACGGCCCCCTTGTCCGGTGTAGACGATGACGTTGCCGTGGTCCAGGTCGTCCTCATAGCCGCCAGACACGACAATCGACTCCGCACCGAGCTTCTTGGTGCCACAGATGCCTGCCTGCAGCGGCCGGTGCACGCCTGCCTCGCTCAGAGCCCGCCGATTCACGAAGACGCGTCCGGCCGCTATCCCCGGTATCGACCCGAAGCCGTCAAAGCCGGTGGGGACAGTGAGAAGGGTGTTTATCCGCAAAGCTGTCGGTCCTCTCAGCGCTAAAGAAACGGTTCACCAAGGCGTCGACGGTCTGCTGCTGACCTGGCTGGCCGGAGACTCGTCGACGCGCAAGACAGTCACTGTCGCGCAGCGGGCGTTTACCCGACTCGTCTCCGACATCGGGTCCTCGATCGATCCGCCAAGCGATCTATATTCGCGCAACGCGTGCAGGCTCGCTACGGTTCCACCGCCTGAAGCCCGGTCAGCCCTGGGCCGAGGGGCCAGCGGTCTGAGGGCTTTCTCCGGAAAGTCTCCGGGGGCCCTGGGGAAAGCAGTCAGGGCCGGTGTCCCTTGCGGGACACCGGCCCTGAGCTGGTGTTACTGGGTCGGGGTGGCGGGATTTGAACCCACGGCCTCTTCGTCCCGAACGAAGCGCGCTACCAAGCTGCGCCACACCCCGGTCCTGCGGTTTGTTGCTCCGTCTCCTTCGCAACGAGTAGAACTCTACCGGACGCTCGCCGAGACACGAAATCCGGTTCTTGGCGGGCGTCCGGTGCAGGTCAGCGGGGGGCCGGGGTGAGGGTGAGGAGGGTGGCCTCGGGGGGGCAGGCGAAGCGGACGGGGGTGTAGCGGTTGGTGCCGCAGCCGGCGGAGACGTGGAGGTAGGAGCGGCGGCCGCCGGCCTGGTGGGTGGAGAGGCCCTTGACCCGTCGGGCGTCGAGGTCGCAGTTGGTGACCAGGGCGCCGTAGAAGGGGATGCAGAGCTGGCCGCCGTGGGTGTGGCCGGCCAGGATCAGCGGGTAGCGGTCGGCGGTGAAGGCGTCGAGGACGCGCAGGTAGGGGGCGTGGACGACGGCGAGGGAGAGGTCGGCGTCGGGGGAGGGGCCGCCGGCGACCTCGCTGTAGCGGTCGCGGCGGATGTGCGGGTCGTCGAGGCCGGTGAATTCGAGGTCGAGGCCGCCGATGGTGAGTCGGCCGCGGGTGTTGGTGAGGTCGAGCCAGCCGGCCGCGTCGAAGCCGTCGCGGAGCTTCTCCCACGGGTTGTGGACGGCGCCGGTGACGCCGCGGCGGCCGGTGCCGTCGGCGTTGTTGAGGCCGTGGGCGCCGCTGCGCATCGCCTGGAGGTAGCGGGCCGGGTTCTTGCGGGCCGGGCCGTAGTAGTCGTTGGAGCCGAAGACGTAGACGCCGGGGAAGTCCATGAGGGGCCCGAGCGCGTCCAGGGCGGCGGGGACCCCGAGGGGGTCGGAGAGGTTGTCGCCGGTGTTGACGACGAGGTCGGGGCGCAGGCCGGCGAGGCTCTGCAGCCAGCGCTGCTTCTTGCCCTGCCCGCTCACCATGTGGATGTCGGAGACCTGCAGTACCCGGATGGGCCGGGCGCCGTGGGGCAGGACGGGGACCTCGACCCGGCGGAGCCGGAAGGAACGGACCTCGTACCCGACGGAGTAGGCGAGGCAGGCGGCGCCGGCGGCGGCGAAGCCGAGGGGAACGGAGTACAGCGGTCGCATCGCTCCATGCTCTCAGACGGTGGATCAGCCGGTGAACGTCCGGTGGCCGTGCGCGGATACGGGGCCGCAGGCGGGTCCGCTACGTGCCAGCGGGCCCGTTGCCTGCCGCTGGGCCGGTTAATGGCAAGCGACCGAACGTCGCAGGTGGGAGACTCGGGGCCATGACGACGCTCAAGGCGAAGCTGCACGAGGACCTCACGGCCGCGATCAGGGACCGGGACGAGCTGCGCTCGTCCACCATCCGGCTCACGCTGGCCGCCGTCACCAGCGAGGAGGTGGCGGGTAAGGCGAAGCGCGAGCTGTCCGATGACGAGGTGCTGAAGGTGATCGGCCGCGAGGCGAAGAAGCGCCGGGAGGCGGCGGAGGCGTTCGACACCGCCGGCCGGGTGGAGCAGGCGGCCCGGGAGCGCGAGGAGGGCGAGGTGCTGGCGGGGTACCTGCCCAAGCAGCTCTCCGACGAGGAGCTGACCGCGATCGTGGCGGACGCCGTCGCCGAGAGCGGGGCGGCCGGTCCGCAGGCGATGGGCGCCGTGATGAAGCTGGTGAAGCCGAAGGTGGACGGCCTGGCGGAGGGCGGCCGGGTGGCCGCCGCGGTGAGGGCGGCGCTGACGGGCTGAGCCCCGCCGCCAGGCCCGAAGGGCGCCAGCCGGCCAGGGCCCGGATGGCACCGTCCGCCGAGCCCGAAGGGGCGCCCTCCGAGAGTGATCTCGGAGGGCGCCCCTTCGTCGTGTCGTGCCCGGGTCGGGGGCCGGTCAGCCGTTGTTGCCGCCGTGCTTGCCGCCGTTGCCGTTTCCACCGTTGCCGCCGTTGTTCCCGCCGATGACGCCCGGCGGGAAGGTGAACCCGCCGCCGATCATCCCGCCGGCGTTGTTGCTGCCGCCGCCAGGGTTGCCCCCGCCCGGGTTGCCGCCGCCGGGGTTCCCGCCCGGGTTGCCACCGGGGTTGCCGCCCGGGTTCCCGCCCTGGGGCGGCGGGTTGCCGCCGGGCTGCTGCTGGGCGGGGTCGGCCGGCGGCGTGGCCCCGCCGGTCTGGTTGGCGTTGGGGTCGGTCTTGGGCGCCGGGTCCGGGATGTTGATGGTCTGGATCTGCTCCGGGGACGAGCCCTTGAGGGCCTGGTTCATCGCGAGCTGCCAGATCGGACCGGGGCCGTCGGCGCCGAACACCTCGTCGAAGTGCTTGCCGCCGATGTTGATGTTCTTCATCTTGACGCCGCCGGCCGGGCCGCCGAGCCAGACGGAGGTGGCCAGCGACGGGGTGTAGCCGCTGAACCAGGCGGCCTTCTTCTCGTCGGTGGTACCGGTCTTGCCGGCGATCTGCCGGCCGTCGTCGAGCTTGAGCGCGGCCGCGGTGCCCTTCTCGGTCACGTTGAGCAGGACGGTGTTGAGGGCGTCCGCGGTCTGCTCGGAGAAGGCCTGGCTGCAGGTGGTCTGCGGGACCTTGACGTCCTTGCCGTCGACCGTGCTGATCTTGTTGATCGCGATCGGGGTGCAGTACTTGCCGCGGGCCGCGAAGGTCGCGTAGACGTTCGACATGGTCAGCGGGCTGAGCTCCAGGGTGCCGAGGACCATCGAGGGGACCTCCTGGAAGGCGTCGCCCTTGGCGGACTGGGTGATGCCCAGCTTGTTGGCCATCTGCTTCATCGCGCAGAGGCCGACCTGCTGTTCCATCTGCACGAAGTAGGTGTTGACCGAGAGGGCCATGGCCTGCTTGAGCTCGTACGGGCCGACCTCGCCGGCCGACTCGTTCTTCACCGTGGCCTTGGGCTTGTCGGTGTTCCTCCAGGTGCCCGTGCAGGTGGTCATCTGCGGGTAGTCGATCTTGTTCTCGGAGGGGAACGGCTGGGTGGGCGACAGGCCCGACTCCAGGGCCGCCGCGGCGAGGATCGGCTTGAACGTCGAACCGGTCTGGAAGCCGTTGCCGCCGCCCATCGCGGAGTCGACGTTGAGGTTGACGACGGTCTGGTTCTTGTTCGGGTCCAGGCCGTACGGGCGGGTCTGGGCCATGGCCAGGATCTTGCCGGTGCCGGGCTCCATCATGGTCGCGGCGGCCGAGACCGTGTCCGTCACGTTGACCTTCTTGGTGACGGCGTTCTGGGCGGCGGCCTGCTTGTCCGGGTCCAGCGTGGTGTAGATGTTGAGGCCGCCGGTGTCCCACAGCTTCTTGCGGTCGGCGGCGCTCTTGCCGAACGCCGGGTCCTGCTTGACCACGTGGCGCACGTAGTCGCAGAAGAAGCCCATGCCGGCCTGGGCGGTGATGCAGCCGTTCTGCGGGTCCTTGAACTTCAGGCCCAGCGGGGCGGCCTTGGCCTCCTTGGCCTGGTCCGCGGTGATGTGCTTGTTCTCGAGCATCTTGTCGATCACGACGTTGCGGCGCTTGACCGTGTTGTCGGGGTAGCGCACCGGGTCGTAGGACGACGGGTTCTGCACCATGCCGGCCAGGGTGGCGGCCTCGGCGACGGTCAGGTCCTTGTTGCTCTTGCTGAAGTAGCGCTGGGAGGCGGCTTCGATGCCGTAGGCCTGGTGGCCGTAGAAGGTGATGTTGAGGTAGTTGGTGAGGATCTGGTCCTTCGACAGGTCCTCTTCCAGCTTGATCGCGACCTTGAGCTCCTGGATCTTGCGACCCAGGGTCTTGCGCTGCGCCTCCAGCACCGCGGCCTGGTCGTCGCCGGCCTTCTCGACGTTGACGTTCTTCACGTACTGCTGGGTCAGCGTCGAGGCGCCCTGCGAGGTGGTGCCGCTCTCGGCGTTCTTGCCGATGGCGCGGAGCACGCCCTTGAGGTCGACGGCGCCGTGCTCGTAGAAGCGGGCGTCCTCGATGTCGACCTGGGCGTGCCGCATGAACGGTGACATCTGGTCGGCGGTGAGGACGGTGCGGTCGCGCTCGTACACCTTGGCGATCAGGCCGCCCTTGGCGTCGAAGATCTGCGTCGCCTGGGTGAGCGGCGGGGTCTTGAAGTCGTCGGAGATGTTGGAGAAGCTCTCCGCCGTGTCCTTGGCGGTCAGCCCGATGGCGCCGACGGCGGGCAGGGCGAGGCCTGCCAGCAGGACTCCGGAGAGCACGCTGACGCCCAGGAACTTCACTCCGTGTCCCGCGATGTCGAGCGGCGACTCGCGGCGCTTATCGCGCGGAGCTCCGGTGTTGCCTGGGGGCTGGGATGCCTGGGGGCGCTTCGGTGCCATGAGGAGAACCCTACGTCGCGGAATCCCGCCCACAGGGGCAGGTGTTCCCCTACGCTTGTCACAAGCTTGCGACAGCTTCGGTGCGTCAACACCATTCACTCTTGTGAGTGCAGAGACTTGCCCGAATTGCCCGATATTAGAGGGTTTTTGAGGCAGCTGTGGCCTGCTGTACCCGTGTGAACGGTAGCGCTCCGTGATGACACGCGTGGCGAGAGTTGCCGCGCCGCGATTGACAAGGCTTGCGACCTGCGATCACTCCAACGAGTGAGCTGACCGGTACCCATAGTCCAATCGGGTCATTCGAGATTGAGCCCGGAGGGGCTGTTGCTCGCTGTCGTTCTTCCGTAACGTCCTCAACTGGCAACGGTGAATATGCCGTTGCCGCCGTGGGGGAGCCTCGATACGGGAGAGGACGGCGCCGGGATGGGCTGGGTTGACGACTGGAGTGCGCAGGCCGCCTGCCGCACGAGTGATCCGGACGAGTTGTTCGTCCAGGGGGCGGCGCAGAATCGCGCCAAGGCGGTGTGCAGCGGTTGCCCCGTCCGCACGGAGTGCCTGGCGGACGCACTGGACAACCGGGTCGAGTTCGGGGTCTGGGGCGGGATGACGGAGCGCGAGCGCCGGGCGCTGCTGCGCCGCCGCCCGACGGTCATCTCGTGGCGGAGACTGCTGGAGACGGCCCGCACCGAGTACGAGGAGTCGCTCGCGACCGGCGTGATACTGACGGACTACGCCCAGGCGGGCTGAGCACACCGGCGCGGTGCGGACCCGCGCCGTGGCAGACCGGTGCCGGGGGGCCATCGGGCTGAGGACATCGGTGCCCAGCGCACCCGTGTCCGGCGCACCCGCGCCGAGGACGTTCGCGCCGAGGACGTTCGGGCTGAGGACATCCGTGCCGACGACGTTCGCGCCGGGCGCACCGGTGTTGGGCGCCCGGGTCGGGCCGGTGCCTACGCGGTGCCGCTGAGCCGGTCCCCGATGGCGCGCAGCCCGTCCAGGTCGTGCACGTCGCCCGGCAGCGCGGCGACCTCCACGATCGGCACGTCCGGGTACACGGAGACGAAGCGGTCGCGGGTTCGGCGCTCCCGCCCCATGATCTGCATCCGTTCGGCGTGCAGCCTCAGCAGCCCGGCCGCGAGCAGTTCGGCCTCGGGCGAGGCGTGCTCCGAGCCGTTCTCCTCCAGCGCCTCGGCGGCCGCCAGCGCCCGTTCCGCGGTGAGCTGCGGCGCGCCCGAGCCGTGCACCCGGTTGAGCACCAGACCGGCCAGCGGCATCCGGTCCGCGGCGAGCCGGTCGACGAAGTACGCCGCCTCGCGCAGCGCGTCCCGCTCCGGCGCGGCCACCACCAGGAACGCCGTGCCCGGCGCCTTGAGCAGCTGGTACGTGCGGTCGGCGCGCTCGCGGAAGCCGCCGAACATCGAGTCCATCGCGCTGACGAAGGTCTGTACGTCGGTGAGCAGCTGGGCGCCGAAGATCTTGCCCAGGGTGCCGGTGATCAGGCCCATGCCGGCGTTGAGGAACCTCATCGCACTGCGGCCGCCGACCTTGGCCGGGGCGGTCAGGATCCGGATCACCCGGCCGTCGAGGAAGGAGCCGAGCCGGTTGGGCGCGTCCAGGAAGTCCAGTGCGGAGCGGGACGGCGGGGTGTCGACGACGATCAGGTCCCATTCCTCGGCATCGCGCAGCTGCCCGAGCTTCTCCATCGCCATGTACTCCTGCGTGCCCGCGAAGCCGGCCGACAGGGACTGGTAGAACGGGTTCTCCATGATCGCCTTGGCCCGTTCGGGCTCGGCGTGGGCGAGCACGACCTCGTCGAAGGTCCGCTTCATGTCGAGCATCATGGCCTGCAGCTCGCCGTTGCCGGTGACCCCCTTGACGACCCGGGGGGTGTTGTCCAGCTCGGTCAGGCCCATCGACTGGGCGAGCCGGCGGGCCGGGTCGATGGTCAGAACGACGACCTTGCGGCCGCGTTCGGCGGCCCGCAGGCCGATCGCCGCGGCGGTGGTGGTCTTGCCGACGCCGCCGGAGCCGCAGCAGACGATGATCCTGGTCCTCGGGTCGTCGATCAGCCCGTCGACGGCGAGCCGGCTGCCGGCGGCCCGGACACCGCTGCCGCCGTCGCCGACCCCACCGCTGCTACCGCCGCCGTGGGCCCGGCCGGCCCCGCCGTTCCCGCTGGTTACGTTGGTTCCGTTGGTGGTCACGCCGCCCCCTGCCGCTTCAGTTGGCCCGCCAGCCGGTACAGCCCGCCGAGGTCCACGCCCTCGCCCAGCAGCGGCAGTTCGTACGTGGGGAGCCGCAGCTGCTGGAGGTCGGCGCGCTGCTCGCGCTCCAGCTCGACCCGCTCGGCGTGCTCCCTGGCCTGCTCCAGCAGCGGGTCGAGCAGCGGCTCCACCGCCGCCCGGACCGTCTCCGGCTTGCGCGAGCGCCCGCCGAGCCCGGCCTCGCCGAGGGCCAGGGCGACCTCCTCGCGGTGGTTCCCGTCCACCGCGGCCACCGCCGCGGCGTCCAGCACCGGCGGCCGGACCATGTTGACCATCACCCCGCCCACCGGGAGCCTGGCCTCGCGCAGCTCGGCGAAGCCGTCGACCGTCTCCTGCACCGGCATCTCCTCCAGCAGGGTGACCAGGTGCACCGCGGTCTCCGGCGACTTCAGCACCCGCATCACGGCCTGTGCCTGGGTGTGTATCGGCCCGATCCGGGCCAGCCCGGCGACCTCGGCGTTCACGTTCAGGAACCGGGTGAGCCGCCCGGTCGGCGGCGCGTCCATCACGACCGCGTCGTAGCGGCGGCGGCCGTCCGGGCCCTTGCGCCGGGCCGCCTCGCAGGCCTTGCCGGTGAGCAGGACGTCCCGGACGCCGGGCGCGATGGTGGTCGCGAAGTCGACGAAGCCGACCTTCTGCAGCGCCTTGCCGGCCCGGCCGAGCTTGTAGAACATCTCCAGGTACTCGAGCAGCGCCTGCTCGGGGTCGATGGCCAGCGCGAGCACCTCGCCGCCGCCTCCGCCGCCCCCGTCGTCGGGGGGCAGGCCCAGCTGGGCGCGGGAGACCGCGGCGATCCGGCGCTCCTCGTACGGGAGGGCGGCGATGCCGAACAGCTCGGCGATGCCCTGGCGCCCCTCGACCTCGATCAGCAGCACCCGGCCGCCGTCGGCGGCGAGCGCCAGCGCCAGCGCGGCGGCCAGCGTGGTCTTCCCGGTGCCGCCCTTGCCGCTGACCACGTGCAGCCGGACGCCCTCCCAGTCGGGGTCGCGCCGGGCCGCCTGGCCGGGGGTGCGTGCCACGCTCCGTCTCCGTCCGTCTCGTGGGCCGGGGCCGCTCCGTCGGCCGGCCCGAACTACCGGTGCCCTCTCGCGAGGGTAACCAGGGAGCGCGCCGGATGCCCGGAGCACCAGGGGGGCCGGGCCTGAATCATGCCCCCTTTGTGGGCCACCTCACACGCCGGTCCGTGGGCGGCGCCGATCGCCGTGGCCGCTCGTCTAGAGTCTGGCCATGACCAAGTGGGAATACATGACGGCGCCTCTGCTCGTACACGCCACCAAGCAGATCCTGGACAACTTCGGCGAGGACGGCTGGGAGCTCGTCCAGGTCGTGCCGGGCCCGAACCCGGAGCAGCTGGTGGCCTACTTCAAGCGGGAGAAGAACGCATGAGCAAGGTCGAGGCCAAGCTCGCCGACCTGGGTCTGACCCTGCCGCCGGTGGCCGCTCCGGTCGCCGCGTACGTGCCGGCCCTGCGCTCGGGCGAGTTCGTGTTCACCTCCGGCCAGCTGCCGGTCGTCGGCGGCAAGCTGCCGAGCACCGGCAAGGTCGGCGCCGAGGTCTCCCCGGAGGAGGCCAAGGAGCTCGCGCAGACCTGCGCGCTGAACGCGCTGGCCGCGATCAAGTCGGTGATCGGTGACCTGGACCAGATCGAGCGGGTCGTGAAGGTGGTCGGCTTCGTCGCCTCCGCCCCCGACTTCACCGGTCAGCCGGGCGTGATCAACGGTGCCAGCGAGCTGCTGGGCAAGGTGCTGGGCGAGGCCGGGGTGCACGCCCGCAGTGCGGTCGGCGTCGCGGTGCTGCCGCTGGACGCCCCGGTCGAGGTCGAGCTCCAGGTGCGCGTCAAGAGCAGCTGAGCGTGATCGCGAAAGGCGGGGTTGGGCCTGTCCAACCCCGCCTTCGTGCGCTTAGCATCCGGGCATGGACCATCGAGCGACGACGCTCCCGATGCCGCCCGGTTGGCCCGCCCGGATCCGGGCGGTCGACTCCGGCGTGCTGACCCCGCCGGTGCCCAGGCTGGCCGCGACGGTCGTGCTGCTGCGCGACGCGGCCGCCGGGCCGCAGGCGTACCTGCTGCGCCGGCGCACCTCGATGGCCTTCGCGGCCGGCATGTACGCCTACCCGGGCGGCGGGGTGGATCCGCGCGACGCCGAGGTGGAGACGGGCTGGGCCGGACCGGCGCCCGAGGAGTGGGCGCGACGGCTCGGGGTGGACGCCCGGACGGCACGGGCGGTGGTCTGCGCGGCCGTCCGCGAGACCTTCGAGGAAGCCGGCGTCCTGCTGGCCGGCCCGGACGCGGACAGCGTCGCCGCGCCGCGCGACTGGAGCGCCGAGCGGGCGGCGCTGGAGGCGCACGAGCTGTCCTTCGCCGAGTTCCTCCGCGACCACGCTCTGGTGCTGCGCAGCGACCTGCTGGGCGGCTGGGCCCGCTGGGTCACCCCGGAGTTCGAGGAGCGCCGCTACGACACGTGGTTCTTCGTCGCGGTGCTGCCGGCCGGGCAGAGCGCGGCCCTGGAGGTCGGCGAGGCCGACCGGGTGGCCTGGCTGACGCCCGCCGAGGCCGTTCTCGGCTACCGGGAGGGCCGGTTCGGGATGCTGCCGCCGACCGTGACGGTGCTGCGCGAGCTGGCGCCGGTGCGCACCGCCGCGGAGGCGCTGACCGCGGCCTCCGGGCGGTCGCTGGAGCCGGTGCTGGGCCGGGCCGAGGTCCGGGGCGACCGGATGACGGTCCGCTGGCCCGGGTACGACGAACTGACCATCGACGGGGACTTCCCCGAGGACGCCTGACCGACCGGCGCCGCCCTCGTCGGCACTGTCGCCCGACGACGCCGACGACGCCGACGACGCCGCCGAACAGACTCGAAACAGAGAGGACCGACGCCCGATGACCCACAACGCCGTGGCTCGCCGGACGGCACCCGAGCTGCCCGCCCGCCGCCTGATCCCCCGTACCCCGGCCTGCGAGAGTCCGGTCCCGTTCGTCGAGGCCCAGCGGCCGCTCGTCCGGGTCCTGCCGCTCAGGGCCCTGCACCGGCCCGGCGGGGACAACCGGTGAGCGGGCTCCTGCCGGGCGACCCGGCCGCCACCATCGACGGCGAGGCCACGGCCCGGGCGCTGTGCGTGCTGGCGCCCAACCCGTCGCCGATGACGCTGGACGGCACCAACACCTGGCTGCTCTCCGAGCCCGGCTCGGACCTCGCCGTGGTGGTCGACCCCGGCCCGCTGCACGAGGGCCACCTGCGCCGGGTGGTCGACCTCGCGGAACAGCAGGGCAAACGCGTCGCGCTGACCCTGCTCACCCACGGCCACGCCGACCACTCCGAGGGCGCGGCCCGCTTCGCCGAACTCACCGGCACCGAGGTGCGCGCGCTGGACCCGGCGCACCGGCTGGGCTCCGAGGGCCTGGTCAACGGCCAGCGGCTGGACGTCGGCGGCCTCGACCTGCGGGTGGTCGCCACCCCCGGCCACACCTCGGACTCGCTGACCTTCCACCTGCCCGCCGACGCCGCGATCCTCACCGGCGACACCGTCCTCGGCCGTGGCACCACGATGGTCGCCCACCCCGACGGTCGGCTCGGCGACTACCTGGACTCGCTGCGCCACCTGCACACGATGGCCTCCGCGCACGGTGTGCGGACGGTGCTGCCCGGCCACGGTCCGGCGCTCGCGGACGCGCTCGGCGCCGTCGACTACTACCTCGCCCACCGGGCCAACCGGCTCGCCCAGGTGGAGACCGCGGTCGAGGCCGGCTGCCGGACCGCGGACGAGGTGGTGGCCCGGGTCTACGCCGACGTCGACCGGGCGCTCTGGCCGGCCGCCGAGCTCTCGGTCCGGGCACAGCTGGAGTACCTGGAGGAGCACGGGCTGATCCCGGGCCTCGACTGATCCCGTCGCGCGCGGGGCGGGCAACGGAACGCCGAAGGGGAATGCCGAAGGGGAACGCCGAAGGGCCCGTCCGAGCGGACGGGCCCTTCGGCGTTTACGGCGTGAAGGCGTGAAGACGTGCGCGCCGAGGTCAGCGCGAGCGGCGCGACAGCCGCTCGACGTCCATCAGCACCACCGCGCGCGCCTCCAGCTTCAGCCAGCCGCGGCCGGCGAAGTCGGCGAGCGCCTTGTTGACCGTCTCGCGGGAGGCGCCGACCAGCTGGGCCAGCTCCTCCTGGGTGAGGTCGTGGGCGACGTGGATGCCCTCCTCGGACTGCACGCCGAACCGGCGGGAGAGGTCCAGCAGGGCCTTGGCGACGCGGCCGGGCACGTCGGAGAAGACCAGGTCGGACATCACGTCGTTGGTCCGGCGCAGGCGGCGGGCGATGGCCCGCAGCAGCGCGATGGAGACCTCGGGGCGGGCGTGCAGCCAGGGCTGCAGGTCGCCGTGGCCCAGGCCGAGCAGCTTGACCTCGGTCAGCGCGCTGGCGGTCGCGGTGCGCGGGCCCGGGTCGAACAGCGACAGCTCGCCGATCATCTCGCTGGGGCCGAGGACGGCGAGCATGTTCTCGCGTCCGTCCGGCGAGGCGCGGTGCAGCTTGACCTTGCCCTCGGCGACGACGTACAGCCGGTCGCCCGGGTCGCCCTCGTGGAACAGCGACTCACCACGGGCGAGGGTCACCTCGGTCATGGAAGCGCGCAGCTCGCCGGCCTGTTCGTCGTCGAGTGCCGCGAAGAGTGCGGCGCGCCGCAGAACGTCGTCCACGTGCTTCCTCCTTCTCGGCCGTTCGGCGGGTGGGCCGTCCGGCGCAAGTTCCGTACCGTGCTCTGCATCACCAAGCATGGCGCATGTCGCTCCGATCATATGAGGAGGGGGTGTGCCGAGGTGTGCGGTGCGGGGCCATTCGTACCGGCGGGTCACCGGGTGGGGCGTCGCGGGGGCGGCACCGGGTCGAACGCGTCATCGGACGGTTCGAACAGTGAATCGCCCACCGCCGTACGGGCGTAGAGGACGCTGTGACCGGCCCGGTGGGCGCTGGTCAGACCCGCCGCGCGCAGGGCGGTCAGGTGCTGCGATACGCCGGCGGCGGACAGACCGGTGCGGCGGGCCAGCTCGGTGGTCGAGGCCGGGGAGTCCAACTCGGCCAGCAGCCGGGCCCGGGACCGGCCCAGGACGGCGGCCAGCGCGTCCGGGCGCCCGTTCGGGCGCGGCTCCCACAGGGTGGCCGCGCCGCGCGCCGGGTAGCTCAGCTGCGGCGGGTCCGGCGGCAGCACCCGGGTCAGCACCCGCGGCCAGGCGAAGGCGGACGGCAGGAGCAGCAGCCCGGCCCCGGCGCTCAGCCGGGCGACCGCGCAGTGCCGCCGCTCCAGGCGCAGCGCCGCGCCGTCCCAGCGGACCGTCTCGTGCAGGTCGTCAAGCATCCGCGCGGTGCCGTGCTCGGCGGCCTGCCGGGAGCGGTGGAACACGTCCGCCTCCAGCAGGGCGCGGATCCGGGCCCAGTACGGGGCGAGCGCGAGCTGCCAGTACGCCTCGATCTCGGCGGTGAGCCGGGGCAGCTGCGCCGCCGGGTCGCGGTACAGCGGCTCCAGGACGGGCGGCAGGCGGCCGCCGGCCTCGGCGGCGAGGATGTCCAGGTCGGCGCGGACCTGCCCGGCGCCGGTGGCGGCGATCGCGGCCAGTTCGTCGGCGAGGGCGGGGGAGAAGCCCGCCGGTGCGGGGTTGAGGAAGTCGGGCAGGTGGCCGACGGCCGGGACCATGACGGCCAGCCGGCCGCGGTCGAGTCCGGTGGCGGCCAGCCGGTCGCGGACCTGGTCGGCCCAGCGGCGGTGCAGCGCGGGGACGGGGGAGTGGGCGAGGGCGCGGAGGCTGGTCACCACCTCCTGCAGGGGGGAGAGGGCGAAACGGGTCAGCGCCAGGTCGTTCGCGGAGAAGTGCAGTGCCGTCCGCATGCCGGGCCCCTCCCAGAAGATTCGGGCCCAGCTTAATCAGTGGTGACCCGCCCGGGCCGGGCCGCACGATGCGGGGGAACCGAGGCAGCACCCGACGGCACGGAAGAACGGTGACCCCGCATGTCCATTCCCCCTCAGGCCCCCACCCCCACCCCCACGCCGCGCGAGCGGGCGCTGCGGCTGCGGGAGCTCGTCGTGGACGGCCCGCTCGTCCTGCCCAACGCCTGGGACGCGGGCAGCGCCGCCGTCATCGCCTCGGCCGGCGCCCCGGCGATCGCCACCACCAGCGGCGGCGTCTCCTGGTCGCTCGGCCACGGCGACGGCCACCGGCTGGACCGGGCGCAGGCCGTCGAGGCGGCCCGCCGGATCGTCGCGGCCGTGGACGTGCCGGTCACCGTCGACGCCGAGGGCGGCTACGGGCCGACGCCCGCCGACGTGGCCGCGACCGTGGCGGCACTGGTCGGGGCGGTGCCGTCGGCGTCAACCTGGAGGACTCGACGGCCGTCGGCGGCCCGCTGTTCCCGGTGGCCGAGCAGGCCGACCGGCTGCGGGCGGCCCGGACGGCGGCGGCCGCGGCCGGGCTGCCCGAGCTGGTGGTCAACGCCCGCACCGACGTCCTCCTGTTCGGGCTGGGCGGCCTCGACGACGTGTTGGCCCGGGCCGAGGCCTACGCCGAGGCGGGCGCCGACGGCCTGTTCGTCCCCGGGCTGCTGGACCTCGACGCCCTCGCCGGGCTGTGCGAGCGCTCCCCGCTGCCGGTGAACGCCATGGCCGTCGCGGGCGGGCCGACCGTCGCCGAACTCGCCGCCACGGGGGTGCGGCGTGTCAGCGTCGGCACCGGGCTCGCCCAGCTCGCGTACACCGCGGCGCGCCGCGCGGCCGCCGAACTGCTCGGCGCCGGGACGCTGGCGGAGCTGGACGGCGCGCTCGGCTTCGGCGAGCTGAACGGGCTGTACCGGGGCTGACCACGGGCCCGCCGGGAGCACGGCCGCTCGGCCCCGTTCACCCGGCCCGTTCACCCGCCCCGTTCACCCGCCCTGTTCACCCGCCCTGTTCACCCGCCCTGTTCACCCGGGCCGTTCACCCGGGCCGGGCTCGCCGGGCAGGGGGTCAGCCGGTGAAGCCCAGCTCGCCGAGGGTCTTCTCGATCCGGGTGCGGTGCGCCGCCTCCCAGTCGTCCAGCGTCTCGGCGGCCTCCTTGGCCAGCTTGGCGCGGGCCGCCTCCAGGGCCTCGGCACGTCGGTCGGCGGGCACCACCACGACCCCCTCCTCGTCGGCCACCACGATGTCACCGGCCGACACCAGCACGCCGCCGCAGCGCACCCGGGCGCCGTGCGTGCCGAGCTCCCGCTTGGCCCCCGGGATCGGGATCACGCCGCGGGCGAAGACCGGGAAGCCCAGCTCCCGCACCTCGCCCAGATCCCGGATCAGGCCGTCGGCGACGAACGCCACGACGCCCCGGCGCTGCGCGACGGCGCACACGTTGCCGCCGGCCAGCGCGTAGTCCAGGTCTCCCGACTCGACGACGATCACGGTGCCCGGCTCGGCCCGGTGGATCGCCGCGTGCAGCATCAGGTTGTCGCCGGGCGGGCACTGCACGGTGAACGCCGGGCCGGCCACCCGCGGCGCCCCCGCCCACAGCGGACGGATGCCGATGTCCATGACCTGGGCGCGCCCGAGCACGTCGGCCAGGGTGGTGGTGGGGATGTCCTTGAAGTCCTGGTCCATGCTTCCTCGTTCTTCGGTGGGCAGGCGGCGGCCGGCCGCCGCCGGTCACGCTAACCCGCGACGGTTCGGGCGAGGAAGGCCCTTCGGCCGGAGAACTGCACCGGCTCGGGCGCGGTGGGCGGCGTCGCCGTGCACCCGCGCACCCGCGCACCCGGGCGGCCGTGCCGGGCGGCCGTGCCGGGCGGCCGTGTCGGACGGGGGCTCAGACGCGGAAGGCCGCGACGTAGCGGCGGGGGTCGCGGCGGAGGTCGGTGTCCCAGCGGGCCGTGCACTGCTCCGCGAAGGTCTGCCCGGTGCGCAGCACCTCGTCGAGCGGGTCGAGGTAGTCCAGCACCTTCGGCTGTTCCAGGCCGGCGCGAACCCGGGCCCGCAGGCCTGCCCGGGCGAGCCGGACGAGTTCCGCCGCGAGTTCGCGGACCCGGTCGCCGCCGAGCAGGGTGTCCAGGCCGTCGGCGGGGAGCCGGGCCTTCGCCGCGCGGTGCTCCGCCACGCCGTGGTGGCGCAGCAGTTCCCAGGCCGCCGTCCGCGACGGGGGGTGGTAGGCGAGCCCCGCCCACAGCGCCGGTACGGCCGGGATGTGCGGGTACGGCGGGCCGTCCCCGGCCCGCAGTTCCAGGGTCCGGCGGACTCTGACGTCCGTCCAGATCTGCGACATGTGGGAGACCCAGTGGTCGAAGGTCGGCATGGTGCCGTCGTCGAAGCCCTGCCGCAGGATCTCGGCGAACGGCCGGTCGGGGGCGAGCCGGTACCGTCCGTCCGGGTCGCGGTAGTAGATCATCGGGATCCCCAGCGCCCAGTCGATGACGTCGTCGGCGGTCACGTCGGGCCGCAGCGCGGGCGGCAGGACGCCGCAGCGGCGCGGGTCCATCCGCAGCCAGTTCTGCGACCTGTGCGAGAGCAGCCCGTTCGATCGGCCGCCCTGGAGCGGCGAGTTGACGAGGAGTGCGGCGACCACCGGGGACGCGGCGGTCAGCATCCGCAGCTTCTGGGTGAAGTCCTCGTCGGACAGGTAGTCCAGGTGCACCTGGGTGGACAGCGACATCGACATGATCTTCGGGGCCCCGCTGCCGGCCTCGCCGATCCGGTCGAAGAAGTCGCGCATGACGGCACCGCGGAGCATCGGCACCCAGGAGACGGTGTCGAGCCGGTCGAAGGGGAGGTTGCCGCCGGGCAGGAGGGCCAGGCCGAAGCGCCCGACGAGTTCCGCGAGGCGCTCCATCGTGGCCCGCATGTCGTCCACGGCCGTGGCCAGGTCGGCGGCCGGGGCGGAGGAGTACTCGACCTGGCCGCCGTGTTCGAGCGTGATCTGGGCGGTGTCCGCCAGGTCCACGCCGGTCAGTCGACCGTTGTCGCGCCGGTCCGTGCCGCCCCATTCGGCGAGGACGGCCTCCAGGACGGCCCGGACGCCGTTCCTCCCCTCGTAGGGGGCGGCCAGCCCGGTCTCCGGGTCGACGATGCCGTTCTCGATCTCCAGCCCGATCCGCTCGGTCGCGGACGCCGCCGGGGCGAGCAGCGGTCCGAGGTCGTCGCGGCGCAGCGCCGCTCCCGTCGCCGGGCCGCCGCTCTGTTCGCCGGGTCGGCGCCGAGGCGCCGGTGCCGCGCTCACCCGGCCCGCAGCCGGGCGGTGTCGTCGGCGTGCTGCCCCCGGTCGATCACCTGGCCGACCACGGCCAGGGCCGACTGGGCGGCGCCCTGCATCCAGGCGTGCGCTCCGGACAGGTGCTCTCCGGCGAAGAAGATCCTCGGGTCGTCGGTCGGGTGCGGGGCGCCGAGCCCGGTCAGGTACCGGGTGTGCTCGCCGGGCGCGAGGTGGGCGAAGGCACCGCCGCCCATGCCGACCTGGTCGTCCCAGTTCCAGTGCACGATGTCGTCCGCGTCGCGGAGGATGCCGGGGTGCAGCCGTTCCAGGCACTTCAGGACCAGCAGGTCGCGGTCGGCCGGCGGCAGGGTGGTGAAGCGGCGGGCGTTGGCCCCCCACAGGTAGGCGCCGACGAGCACCGCGGGCTCGTGGGAGCGCTGCGGGTCCCGGGCGGCCCAGCGCCTGCCGACGGTGCTCCCGTTGGTCCGGCCGTCGACGGGCCGGGCGTTGTCCGACGGGTACCAGCACTGCTGGATCGGCATGTCGGTGAAGCTGCCGCCGCCGAAGATCCGGTCGTCCAGTTCCCAGCCGCGCCGCTTGGTGTGCAC
The DNA here is from genome assembly GCF_056435345.1 of Kitasatospora sp. NPDC043950. Classification (NCBI taxonomy): domain Bacteria; kingdom Bacillati; phylum Actinomycetota; class Actinomycetes; order Kitasatosporales; family Streptomycetaceae; genus Kitasatospora; species Kitasatospora sp. NPDC043950. Next base: position 114,686 of record NZ_JBWKER010000016.1, on the reverse strand, counting down.
GAGCGTCTTCGTGCTGCTGGCGTAGCTGATGCCGCGGATCGCGTGGCGCTGGTGGTGGGGCAGGCCGGGCCGGAAGCTGATCTGGTCGAGGGCGGGGACGGGGACGCAGCAGACGACGAAGTCGACGTCCTCGGTGATCGTGCCGCCGAGGCGCCGCCCGTGCACCCGGACGCCCCGGCGGGTCAGCGAGAGTTCGTCGATCTGGGTGGACAACTGGAGGGTCCTCGGCCGCAGCCGGCGTACGAACGCGTGCACCAGGCGGTCGGTGCCGTCGACCAGTTCCACCTGGCCCGCGTGGAACAGGCCGAAGTAGTCGACGAGGACCTCCAGCAGGGAGGACTGCTCGTAGTGGACCAGGCCGCTGGCGTGGCCGAGGAGGTCCCAGGCGTCCTGTGACAGGTGCTCGTGGACGTACTGCCACAGCGACACCGAGACGAGCCGGTCGAGCGCCGGGTCGTCCCAGTGGCCGTCCAGCACCCGCCGGCGCTGGTCGGGGGTGAGCGTCTCCCAGGCGGCCGTCAGCAGCCGGTCCAGGATCCGCACCGGGTCCTGCTTCTCGGCGGCGCGCAGCGCGTACGCCGGGTGCAGCGCGTGCACCTCCTGGACGCGGGCACGACGGCCGCGCAGGTGGTAGTAGGCGTCCGGGTTGAAGTTGACGAACGGCCTGGTCCGCAGGCCGAACTGGGACACGTAGTGGAGGACGCAGTGGTGGTTCCCGGGGATGCGCATGGCGCCCAGGTCGGCGTGCGTGCCGTCCCAGAAGCGGTGCGTGCGCACCCGTCCGCCGGGTTGGTTCGACCGCTCGTACAGGACGATGCCGAAGCCCCGGCGCTGGAGCTCGTAGGCGGCGACGAGGCCCGCCACCCCGGCCCCGATCACCGCGACGCGTCCGGTGGCGCCGGTCACCGGGCGCAGCAGGCCGCTGGGAAAGGCGAAGCTCTCGTCGAACATGGGCACCTCGCGTCGTCGTAGCCCTCAGCCTGGGGCAGCCCGCCGTCGCGAGCCACCAGACCGCGCCCATCCGAAGGTCGGTCCGCGGCTCCCGCGGGCTCCGGTGATCCGCTGCCCGCCGTCGGCCGTTCGGCGTAGCCTTCGTGCATGGCAGAGAGCAAGGTCCGGGCGGCGGCGGCACCGAAGGCGAAGGCCGTGCCGGGGGTGAAGCCGGGGAAGCCGGAGTCGCACCTGGCGATGGTGCGGCGGGCGCGGCGGATCAACCGCGAGTTGACGGAGCTGTACCCGTACGCGCATCCGGAACTGGACTTCGAGAACCCGTTCCAGCTGCTGGTGGCGACCGTGCTGTCGGCGCAGACGACGGACCTGCGGGTGAACCAGACGACGCCGGCGCTGTTCGCGAAGTACCCGACGCCGGAGGACATGGCGGCCGCGAACCCGGAGGAGCTGGAGGAGGTCATCCGCCCGACCGGGTTCTTCCGGAACAAGGCGAAGTCGCTGATCGGCCTCTCGATCGCCCTGCGCGACGACTTCGGCGGCGAGGTCCCGGGCCGCCTGGACGACCTGGTGACGCTGCCGGGCGTGGGCCGCAAGACCGCCAACGTGGTCCTCGGCAACGCCTTCGGGGTGCCCGGGATCACCGTGGACACGCATTTCGGGCGGCTGGCCCGGCGGTTCGGCTGGACGGCGGAGGAGGACCCGGTGAAGGTCGAGGCGGCCGTCGCCGAGATCTTCCCGAAGTCGGAGTGGACGATGCTGTCGCACCGGGTGGTCTTCCACGGCCGCCGGATCTGCCACTCCCGCAAGCCCGCCTGCGGCGCCTGCCCGGTCGCGCCGCTCTGCCCGTCGTACGGGGAGGGCGAGACCGACCCGGAGAAGGCGCGCAAGCTGCTCAAGTACGAGCTGGGCGGGCAGCCCGGGCAGCGGCTGAGGCCGCCGGGGGACTTCCCGGGGGAGGCCGCCGCCCGGGCCGACGCCGCCGAGCACCAGGGGCGGATCGCGGACCTGGCGGTGGGCGAGTGACCCGCGAGGCACGGCGGACTCCGGAGCCGTCGGCGGTGCGGGCGGTCGAGGCGGACGGCCTGCCGGCCTGGTTGGAGCCGGTGCGGGAGGCGGCCGAGCGGGTGCTGCCGGAGCAGCTGAGCCGCTTCCTGCCGCCGGTGGAGGGCGGCCGGGCGGCGGCGGTGCTGATGCTGTTCGGCGAGGGCCCGGACGGGCCGGACCTGCTGCTGATCGAGCGGGCCCGTTCGCTGCGCTCGCACGCCGGGCAGCCGTCCTTCCCGGGCGGCGCGCTGGATCCGGAGGACGGTGACCCGGACGGCCCTGGCCCGGTCGCGGCGGCGCTGCGCGAGGCCTGGGAGGAGACCGGGCTGGACCCGGCCGGGGTGCAGGTGTTCGCGGTGCTGCCGGCGCTGTACATCCCGGTCAGCCGGTTCGTGGTGACGCCGGTGCTGGGCTGGTGGCGCGAGGAGTCGCCGGTGCGGCCGGTGGACCAGGGCGAGACCGGCGCGGTGTTCAGGGTGCCGGTCGCCGATCTGGCCGACCCGGCGAACCGGGTGCGGCTGCGCCACCCGTCCGGGCACGTGGGGCCGGCCTTCGCGGTGGCCGGGCGGCTGGTCTGGGGGTTCACGGCCGGGGTGATCGACCGGGTGCTGCACCACGGCGGGCTGGAGCTGCCCTGGGACCCGTCCCGGATCGTCGACCTCTCGGACGAGGCGCTGGCCCTGGTGCAGGGCGATCTCGACCACTCCCGGGCGCTGCCCGACGGCGACGCCGGTCCCACGTGAGGGGCCGTCTGCACGGCCGGGCCGCGGGCCGTGGGAGGGTGTCCGGGTGAACGTCCTGGATGTGCTGCTGATCGCCGCTGCCGTGGCATTCGCCGTGTCGGGCTACCGGCAGGGCTTCGTCGTGGGTGTCCTGTCCCTGGTCGGCTTCTTGGGCGGCGGCCTGCTGGCCGTCCAACTGCTGCCGCTGCTGCTCGACCACCTCAGCCCGGGCACGACGGCCTCGGTGGTGGCCGTGGTGGTGGTGATCGTGTGCGCCGCGATCGGCCAGGCGGTCACCGCGCACTTCGGCTGGAAGCTCCGGGGCCACATCGGCCGCCGTCCGGCGCGGGTGCTGGACGCGACCGGCGGCGCGGCCGTGAACGTGGTCTCGATGCTGCTGGTGGCCTGGCTGATCGGCTCGGCGCTGGCCGGGGCGTCGCTGCCGACGGTGTCCAAGCAGGTCCGCTCCTCGGCGATCCTCGGCGGCGTGCAGAACGCGCTGCCCGACGACGCGCCGAACTGGTTCTCGGACTTCTCCAAGGTGCTGGCCCGCAACGGCTTCCCGCAGGTCTTCAACCCCTTCGAGCACGAGCCGATCACCCAGGTCGACACCCCCGACCCGGCGCTGGCCGGCAGCCCGGCGGTGGCGCGGGCCAAGCAGAGCCTGGTCAAGGTGGTCGGCACCGCCACCTCCTGCAGCAAGACCCTGGAGGGCAGCGGTTTCGTCTTCGCCCCGCACCGGGTGATGACCAACGCCCACGTGGTCGGCGGGGTCGACGAGCCGACCGTGCAGATCGGCGGGGTCGGCCAGCTGTACGACGCGACGGTGGTCCGCTACGACTGGCAGCGCGACATCGCCGTCCTGGACGTGCCCAAGCTGAACGCGCCCCCGCTGTCGTTCGCGGGCGAGGCGAAGACCAACGACAGCGCGATCGTGGCGGGCTTCCCGGAGAACGGCGCCTTCAACGTCCAGCCGGCCCGTATCCGCGGCCGGATCCAGGCCAACGGCCCGGACATCTACCACCGCGGCCAGGTGGTCCGCGACGTCTACTCGGTCCGCTCGCTGGTCCGCCAGGGCAACAGCGGCGGCCCGCTGCTCACCCCGGACGGCCAGGTCTACGGCGTGGTGTTCGCCAAGTCGCTGGACAGCGCCGACACCGGGTACGTGCTGACCGCGGCCGAGGTGCGGGAGGACGCGGAGAAGGGCGGCACCGCGAGCACCCGGGTGGACACCCAGGGCTGCGCGCTCTGACCGGGCCCCGGGGCGCTCCGACGCGCCGGATCCGACGATCCGATATCCGTCACACCGTCAGTCCGCCCTGGTAGCCTCTGCCGCGCTCACCCGTTCGGCTCAACCGGGCGCCGTCCCGGAGTGAGTCTTACGGGAGGTCGTGGTAGTCCGATGATGGGTCACTCGCACGCGGTCAGTGGGGCGATGCTGTACGCCGCCTCCGCACCGTTCCTGCCCCCGCTGCTGCTGCACACCACGCTGCAGCCGGCGGACATACTGATGGGCACGGTGCTGTGCGCGGGGGCGGCCCTGCTGCCGGACCTCGACCACCACGACGGCTCGATCGCCAACTTCCTGGGGCCGATCTCCAAAGCGCTCTGCCGCTTCGTGGCCTGGGCCTCCGGCGGGCACCGGCACGCCACCCACTCGCTGCTGTTCGTCGCGCTGATGGGCGCCGGCACCTGGGCGGGCGTCACCTACCTGGGCCGCAACTTCACCCTGGTGCTGACGTTCTTCCTGATCGCGCTCGCGATCCGGGCGCTGCGGCTCTGCCCGCCGGGGGACGGCCCGGAGAGCTGGATCACCGTCATCGGGCTGTCCGCGCTCGGCACCTTCGGGATGAACACCTGGATGCCGAACTCGCCGGGCTGGCTGCCGTACGCGGTGGCGCTGGGCACCCTGGCGCACCTGCTGGGCGACTGCCTGACCAAGAAGGGCGCGCCGCTGCTCTGGCCGCACAAGGAGCGCTACGAGGTGGTGCTGATCAAGCGCAGCGGCAACAACGTCGAGACCAAGGTGCTGGTGCCGATCATGTCGGTGGCGACCTTCGTCCTGCTCTGGTTCACCGCGGTGTCGCCGACGATCGTGAACTGACCGTCCGGCCTGACCGGCCGAACCGATCGGCCGGCCGACCCGGCCGACCCGGCCGACGGGACCGACCGGCCGGATGACGCGGCGCGAGGCCTCAGGTCTCGCGCCGCAGTCGTGCGCCGACCCAGCGGGCGCGCCGGCCGAGGATGCGGGGGATGCCGAGCTGCCGCTGCGCCGGGCGCGGACGGCGGTCGGGGCCGTCGTAGCCGAGGTCGTCCGCCCAGTCGGGGCGGTGGGCGGAGCGTTGGGAGCTGTTGTGGCGTCGGGCGCGCGGGGCGCCGCCGCGATCGGGCATCCAGGTCATACCGGAATGGATGCCCCTGGGCCGGTGGGGGTAACCGCCGGGCACGCGTCGAAATTGGCCTATGCGGTTGTCATATGTGCGTCAGATCAAGGGAGTTGGGACCAAGGGCCCTTCCCGCCCGGCCCCTTCGCCGCTCCTGCACCGTCACTCCTTGTGACGGCCGACCCAGTCCAGCAACTCCGCGGTGAACTGCTCCGGGGCCTCCTCGTGCGGGAAGTGCCCGACTCCCGGCATCAGCCGCCAGCGGTACGGCGCCGCCACGTACTCGCCGCCGCCCAGCGCGGTGTGCGACAGCAGCACCGGGTCCGCCGCGCCCTGGACGTGCAGGGTCGGCGCCGTGATCGGCTTCTTCATCCGCCGGGCGAACTGGATGCCGTCCGGGCGCGCCATCGAGCGCAGCAGCCAGCGGTACGGCTCGATCGAGCAGTGCGCCGTGCTGGGGATCTGGATGGCCTGCCGGTACGCGTGCACCGCCTCCTCGTCCAGCCGGTTCGGACCGGCCCAGGCGTCCAGGTAGCGGCCGACCAGCGCGGCGTCGTCGGCCACCAGGCGGCGTTCCGGTATCCACGGCCGCTGGAAGCCCAGCACGTGCTCGAAGGCGGCCGCCTGGCGGCGGTCGGTCAGCAGGGCCCGGCGCAGGTCCCGGGGGTGCGCGGCGGAGACCACGGTGAGGCTCTGGATCACCGACGGGCGCATCACCGCCGCCACCCAGGCCAGCGTGCCGCCGGCGGCGTGCCCGACCAGGTGCGCCCGGCGTTCGCCGAGCGAGCGGATCACCCCGGTGATGTCCAGGGCGAGGTTGCCCGGGTCGTACCCGCGAGGGGTGCGGTCGCTGCCGCCGATGCCCCGCAGGTCGAGCGCCACCGCCCGGTAGCCGGCCTCGGCGAGCGCGGTCAGCTGGTGGCGCCAGGCCCACCAGTACTCGGGCCAGCCGTGCACCAGCAGCACCAGCGGGCCCGAGCCCAGCTCGGCGATGTGGAACCGGGCGCCGTTGGCCGCGAGGTCGCGGTGCGTCCACGGGCCGCTCTGCCGGACGCTCCAGGCCTCGGCGCCGCCGTCGGGGGCGGTGTCGGGGGTCTCCTCGGCGGGCTCCCCCCCGGGTGCCAGGTCGGGTCCGGAGTCGGCGGACGGCTGCGCGGGCACGGGCTTCTGGTCAAGCGGCATACCGAGAGCGTGTCACATCCGTGCGCCGGACGGCGCCCGGTACTCGCTCCCGGCGGGTCCGGGCGGGCGGCTGTGCGCCGCCACCGGAAGGGCCGTTACGGGATGCGGCCCAGGGCCCGGTCGATCTCCTCCTTGGTGGCCGGGCGCGGCCGGGCGTTCTTCAGCACGTCGGCGGTCTTCTGGGCGCCCTCGATGGTGCGGTGCGGCTTCTCGATCCGCTTGAACGAGCGCCAGGCCATCAGCCCGAGCAGCACCGCGAGCAGCAGGTAGGCGCCGGCCACGATGAGGAACGACCAACCGAGCGACAGGCCCAGCGCGTGGATGCCGAAGGCCGCCGCGGCGCTCAGCATCGGGACAGCGGCCAGCGCCACCACGGCGGCGACGCCCAGCGAGACGCCCCCGGAGACGCCGCGCTTGACGTCCGCCCGGATCTCGGCCTTGGCGAGCGCGATCTCGTCGTGGACCAGTGCGGACAGGTCGGCGGTGGCCGCCGCGAACAGCTGCCCCACCGAACGCTCGCCCTCGTAGGGCGCCCGGCCGTTGCTGGACGGGTCTGCGGCTCCTGCGGGCATCAGCGGTTCTCCTCTGCGGCTGTGCGGCGTGACGCCGCCGCGTGGTGCGGTTCGGGGGGCCGGAGGGGCCCGGAGGCGTCAGTGGACTGTCGACAGCTCAGAATCATGCCCCTACCGGTCAGTCGCACACCACTCCGGGGCCCCGCCGGGGGGACGTGTCCGGGCGCTGCCGGGCCGCCGGCGGGCCTCAGCGGGGCTTCTCCGGCCCCTCGCCGTCGGGCCGAGGGGCGAGTTCGGCGGTCCGGGCCCGCCAGGCCGGGTCGTCCTCCTGGTAGACGTCCGGGACGCCGTCGCCGTCCACGTCCCGGTCCTCCTCCTCGCACAGCTCGCGGTAGTGCCGGTTGCGGAGCTTGAGCAGCACGGTGGCCACCGTCGCGCAGAGCAGCGAGCCGACCAGGACGGCCGTCTTGGAGAGGTCGGCGAGGGCCAGGTCGTCGCGGAACGCCAGTTCGCTGATCAGCAGCGAGACGGTGAAGCCGATGCCCGCGAGCACCGAGACCGCGAACATGTCGGCCCACTTGAGCTTCGGGTTCAGCTCGGCCCGGGTGAACCGGGCGGCCAGCCACGTGCCGCCGAATATGCCCACCGTCTTGCCGACCAGCAGGCCGATGACGATGCCGAGCGGCGTGGCCTGGGTGAACACCTCGCGCAGCGTCGGGCCGGAGATCGTCACCCCGGCGGCGAACAGCGCGAACACCGGAACGGCCAGGCCGGCCGAGAGCGGACGGACCAGGTGCTCGATGTGCTCGCCGGGGGAGTGCTGCTCGTCGCCCTCCCGGTGGCAGCGCAGCATCAGACCCATCGCGACGCCCGCGACCGTGGCGTGGATGCCGCTCTCGTGCATCAGCGCCCAGTTCACGACGGCCAGCGGCACGAACAGGTACCAGCCGTGCACCCCGCGCCGGTGCAGGAACCAGAACAGCACCAGGCCGGCGAAGGCCAGGCCGAGCGCCCAGAACTTGATGCCGGAGCTGTAGAAGACCGCGATGATCAGGATCGCGATCAGGTCGTCCACCACGGCGAGGGTGAGCAGGAAGGCGCGCAGGGCGGACGGCAGGTGGCTGCCGACCACGGCCAGCACGCCGAGCGCGAAGGCGATGTCGGTGGCGGTCGGGATGGCCCAACCGCTGGGGTGACCGCCGCTGCCCGAGTTGACGAGGGCGAACAGGATCGCCGGCAGCGCGACCCCGCAGACGGCGGCCACCACCGGGAGCAGCGCGGCGCTCGGGGTGCGCAGCTCGCCCGCGACGAACTCGCGCTTGAGCTCGATCCCGGCCACGAAGAAGAAGATCGTCAGCAGGCCGTCCTTGGCCCAGTTGCCGAGGGTGAGGTCGAGGTGCAGCGGGGCGGACGGCCCGACGGTGTAGTCGAGGACGCTCTCGTACGCGTGCGGCCAGACGTTGGCCCACACCAGTGCGACCACGGCGGCGAGCAGCAGCAGGATGCCGCCGACGGTCTCGGTGCGCAGGGCGTCGGTGATGAACGTCCGCTCGGGCAGGGACAGCCGGCCGAGCAGCTGCCGGCGGCGGGTCGTCGGCTCGTGGACGGGCGGCTGTTCGGTCACGAGGACCTCCTGAGGGGCTGGGAGCGGCAACGGATGCACGTGTGGTGCAGTTGCCGACCAGACTTCCCGGCGCGCCCTGTGACGCTCGGATTCCCGTTCAGGGATCTTGATGCGTCGTTAACAGTCTAGGGGATCGTTCGGGTGACATCCGGATTGTCCTATTAAAGGACTTAAGCCCTGAGGGGTGGTTCTGCACTCCGGAGGAGCAGTGGCACGGCACCCGAATGGCCTAGGCCGCTCGCAGACGGGTGAACGCGGCCCTGTCGTCCCTGTCGTCCTTGTCGCCTCTGCGGGTTCTGTGGTCTCTGTCGTTCTTGCCGTCGGTCGCCGGCGCCGCCCGGCCCCGGCCGCCCCGCTGGCACACCCCGGCGGCCGACCGGAAGCGGGCTTCGGACTCACGGCATGGCTGTGCCCCGGGCGGTGACCACCGCCCGGGGCACGCTTCACCGTGTCGGCCGGCTCAGCCGTTGCCACCCGCCGGCGGCAGCTGGGCCTGGATCTGGCTCATCACCGTGCTGTCGGCGAGGGTGGTGGTGTCACCGACCTCGCGGCCCTCGGCGATGTCGCGCAGCAGACGGCGCATGATCTTGCCGGAGCGGGTCTTCGGCAGCTCGCCGACCACCTTGACCTGCTTCGGCTTGGCGATCGGGCCGAGCGTGCGGCCGACGTGCGCGCGCAGCTCCTCGACCAGCTCCGGGCTCTCGGTGGCGCCGCCGCGCAGGATCACGAAGGCGACGATGGCCTGGCCGGTGGTGGCGTCCGCGGCGCCGACCACGGCGGACTCGGCCACCGACGGGTGGCCGACCAGGGCCGACTCGACCTCGGTGGTGGAGATGTTGTGGCCCGAGACGAGCATGACGTCGTCGACCCGGCCGAGCAGCCAGATGTCGCCGTCCTCGTCCTTCTTGGCGCCGTCACCGGCGAAGTAGCGGCCCGCGAAGCGCGACCAGTAGGTGTCGATGTAGCGCTGGTCGTCGCCCCAGATGGTGCGCAGCATGGACGGCCACGGCTCGGTGAGCACCAGGTAGCCGCCGGAGCCGTTCGGGACCTCGTTGGCCTCGTCGTCGACCACGGTGGCCGCGATGCCCGGCAGGGCGCGCTGGGCCGAACCCGGCTTGGTCTCGGTGACGCCCGGCAGCGGGCTGATCATCATGGCGCCGGTCTCGGTCTGCCACCAGGTGTCCACGATCGGGGTCCTGCCGGCGCCGATGTGCTCGCGGTACCAGATCCAGGCCTCGGGGTTGATCGGCTCGCCGACGCTGCCCAGCACCCGCAGCGAGGACAGGTCGAACTTCGCGGGGATGTCGTCGCCCCACTTCATGAAGGTGCGGATCGCGGTCGGCGCGGTGTAGAGGATCGTCACGCCGTACTTCTGGACGATCTCCCAGAACCGGCCCTGGTGCGGGGTGTCCGGGGTGCCCTCGTAGATGACCTGGGTGGCGCCGTTGGAGAGCGGGCCGTAGACGATGTACGAGTGGCCGGTGACCCAGCCGATGTCGGCGGTGCACCAGTAGACGTCGGTCTCCGGCTTGAGGTCGAAGACCGCGTGGTGGGTGTAGCTGGCCTGGGTGAGGTAGCCGCCCGAGGTGTGCAGGATGCCCTTGGGCTTACCGGTGGTGCCCGAGGTGTAGAGGATGAACAGCGGGTGCTCGGCGTCGTGCGCCTCGGGGGTGTGCTCGGTGGACTGGCGCGCGGTGATCTCGTGCCACCAGACGTCACGGCCCTCGGTCCAGGAGATGTCCTGCCCGGTGCGGCGGATCACCAGGACGTGCTCGACGCCGTCGACCTTGGTGAGCGCCTCGTCGATGGCCGGCTTGAGCGCGGACGGCTTGCCGCGGCGGTAGCCGCCGTCGGCGGTGATGACGAGCTTGGCCTGGGCGTCCTCGATGCGGGAGGCGACGGCGTCGGCGGAGAAGCCGCCGAAGACCACCGAGTGGGTGGCGCCGATCCGGGCACAGGCGAGCATCGCGACGACCGCCTCGGCGATCATCGGCAGGTAGACCGCGACCCGGTCGCCCTTGCGGACGCCGAGCTCCAGCAGCGCGTTGGCGGCCTGCGAGACCTCGTCCTTGAGCTGGGCGTAGGTGATCGAGCGGCTGTCGCCGGGCTCACCCTCGAAGTGGATCGCGACCCGGTCGCCGAGTCCGGCCTCGACGTGGCGGTCGACGCAGTTGTAGGCCACGTTGAGCTTGCCGTCGGCGAACCACTTGGCGAAGGGCGGGTTGGACCAGTCCAGCGTCTCGGTCGGCTCGACGGCCCAGCTGAGGCGGCGGGCCTGCTCGGCCCAGAAGCCCAGGCGGTCCTCGGAGGCCTGCGCGTACGCGGCCGCGGTGACGTTGGCGGCGGCGGCGAGCTCTGCCGGCGGGGCGAATCGCCGCTCCTCCTTGAGCAGGTTGGCCAGGCTCTCGTTGCTCAACGCGCACTCCTCATCGAGTCATGATCGGAGACGATCCCGTGCGTGGGGATTGTCCCGTGTGTCCCAGCGCACAGCTCACCAGGCGAATGGGGCACTTGACAAGAGCCTCCGGGTAATTGGTGTAGACCTTTGACCGGCAGTCGAACGGACCATCGTACGGCGTACCGCCTCTGGGCGGTGCGCCGTACGACGGCCGGAGGGCCCGCGCCCCGGCCCGCCCGGCGGGGACTCGGGCCCGGCTCTCAGGCGGCCAGCCGGGGGCCGTCCTCGGCGCCGTCGGCGGGAACCCGGCCATCTTCATTCACCCGTTCGGGCGTGTCGCCAGCCGGCGACCCGGTCGGCGGTGCCCCTGGCGCTGCCCGGCCGGCCGTGGTTCCGGCCGCTGCCGTCCCGATGCGCGCCTCGATCGGACTGAACGTCCCCTCGGCCCGGTCGAGCACGTAGGCCTGGGCGGTCGCGAAGTCGAAGTACATCCCGACCAGTCGCAGGGTGCCCTCCTCCACCCGGCGCTCCACGGCCGGGTTGGCCAGCAGCTGGTCCAGCTGCTGGACCACGTTGGTGATGCAGAGCTGCTCCACCAGGTCCACCACCGGCCGCGCGTCGAACCCGGCGGGGACCCGGCGGAGCCGGTCCAGCGAGCCGCGGCCGTTGCGCAGCCAGCGGGCCAGCGGGGTGGGCGGCCCGGGGCGCTCGTGCACGCCGTCCAGCAGGGCCTTCATCGCGCCGCAGCCGGAGTGGCCGCAGACCGTGATCGAGCCGACCTCCAGGACCTCGACCGCGTACTGCACCGCGGCCGCCACCGAGTCGTCGGCCGCGCCGGGCTCGTACGGGGCCGGCACCAGATTGCCGACGTTGCGGACGGTGAACAGGTCTCCCGGGCCGCTGTTGGTGATCATGCTGGTGACCATCCGGGAGTCCGCGCAGGTCAGGAAGAGCTGGGAGGGCGTCTGCCCCTCCCGGGCCAGCCGGGCGAGTTCGGGCCGGATCAGCGGGGCGGTGTGCTGCTGGAACACCCGGACGCCGTCCAGCAGTCGGCCGTGCGGATCCTCCTGCTGCTCGATGCAGTGGTGGCCGACCCAGGGCGTCCAGGCCCGGCAGCGGTGCGGACCGGGTGAACTGCCCGCCCGGACGGTGCCGTCGGGGTCGAGCACCTCGTCGTCCCTGCGGCGCGTCACCATCGAGACCCGGCCGCCCGCGGCCTGGTGGCCCGTCCGCCAACTGTGCAGCGTCTCGTACGCGGCGTGGTCCAGGAAGGAGCCGTCGTGGACCACGGTGACCTCGGAGCCGGAGGGGATCCCGGCCAGCGCCCGGCTCAGCCGGGGCACGGCGGTGAAGGTGAGCGGCCCGTGCGTCTGGACGGTGACCGCGCCCGCCGGGCCGGCCAGCACGTCCACGTGGGCGCGGGTCAGCCGGTAGAGCGCGAGTAGCACGGCGGTGCCGGCGCCGAGCGCGACGCCCCACAGCACGCCGAGCGCCACCACGGCGAGCACGGTGGTCAGGTAGACCGGGAACTCGCGGTGCCGGTGCACGTTGCGGATGTGCGCGAAGCTCACCATCTGCAGCCCGACCACCAGCACCAGCGCGGCCAGCGCGGCCAGCGGGATCCGGCGCAGCCCGCCGGTCAGCGCCAGTGCGGCGGCGAGCGCCCAGACGCCGTGCAGCACCGAGGACCACCTGCTCTGGCCGCCGGCCCGCACGTTGGCGGTGCTGCGGACGGCGCCGCCGGCGACGGGCAGCCCGCCGACCAGCCCGCTGACGATGTTGGCCAGGCCCTGGCCGCGCAGTTCGCGGTCGAGGTCGCCGGTGCGGCGGGACATCCGGTCGACCGCGACGGCGGACAGCAGCGACTCCACGCTGGCGACGGCGGTGACGGTCAGGACAGCGGCCAGCACTCCGGCCAGCGGGCCGTGCGGCAGCGCGGGCACGAGGGCGTGCGGCTGCCAGGCGGGCAGCCCGATGTGGGCGAGCCGCAGGTCCAGGGCCAGGGCGAGCGCGGTCGCGGTGGCGACGGCGGCCAGCGGGCCCGGCACCTTGGCCAGCCTGGCGCCGAACTCGCCCGCGCGGCCGGGGAGTCGGCCGAGTCGGGGCCAGCCCAGCAGGACGGCCGCGGTCACCGATCCGGCCAGCAGCGCGGGCGGGTGCGGCCCGGCCAACTGGCCTGGCAGCGCGAGGAGGTTGGCGATCGCGGAGCTCTGCGGGGAGCCGCCGAGGACGACGTGCAGCTGCGCGATGGCGATGGTGAGCCCGACCCCGGCCAGCATGCCGTGCACGATGGCGGGCGAGACGGCGAGCGCGGTCCGGGCCACCCGGCGCACGCCGAGCAGGAGTTGGAGCAGCCCGGCGGCCAGGGTGATGGCGCAGGTGGCCCGCCACCCGTACTGGACGATCAGTCCGGCGGTGATCACGGTCAGCGCGGCGGAGGGGCCGCTGACCTGGAGCGGGGTGCCGCCGAACAGCCCGACGACGATGCCGCCGACGGCCGCGGCGGCGAGGCCGGCGGTGAGCGGGGCGCCGGTGGCGAGTGCGATGCCGAGGGAGAACGGCACGGCGATCAGGAAGACCACCAGGGAGGCTGAGAGGTCCTGGGCCCAGCGGGCCTTGGTGCCGGGGCCCGGTGGCGCGTGGTCGGTGGTGTCGGAGGCGATGGGGGCGCTGGAGATGTCGAGGGTCATTGTCTTCCCGTCTGTCCGGGGGAACGAACGCAGTCAGGTCCGGCGGTGAGTCCGGGGTGGGGCTCCGGGGCGGATCGGCTGTCGTGGGTCGCGACGGTGTGGCGGGATGGCGTGGGCGCGGCGGGGAGTGCGGGTGTCACCGGCCGGACCTCGACCATCAGGGCCCGCCAGGGACCTGGGCGAGGTGCGGGACGTCTCGCCGAGGGCCGTCGGGACGGACCATCAAGACTCGGTAAACCGAGGGTAATGAAAGCTTTGCACAGCGTCATTCCGGGAGGGAAGGGGAAAACCCCCCGATTCACCCCATTGGGTGGTGTTCGAACCGCTGGGAATCTGCTGGCGGAGCCGGGGACGGCCGGGCGTTCGGTGGCGCCGGGCGGTCCGGACGTGCGGAACGGGCCGTGGCCCTCCCCGGGGAAGGGGGGAGGGCCACGGCCCGTTCGGGCGGAGCGGCGTCAGGCGCGCGCACCCGCCGGGGCGGGCCGCTCGCCGCCGACCCCGCCCAGCACGAAGGCCTCGTCCACCTGGGTCGCGAGGTCGACGCCGACCTTGGCGTTGGCCCAACTCTCCGCGTTGCGCACGTGGAAGAGCACGGCCTGCTCGGTGTAGCGGCGCACGTCCCGCTGCCCGTACGCGGACTCGGCCTCGGCCCGCAGCTCCTCCAGGACGGCCCGGTTGGTCGGCTCCAGCGACTTCAGCGGCGGCTCGGCGCCCTGCTCCAGACGGCGCACCCAGTCCGAGTGCCCGAAGGTGGTGAGCAGGTCGTCGCCGACCTCCCGGCGCAGGAACGCCAGGTCGTCCGGGCCCTGCACCTTGTTGCCGATCACCCGCAGCCGGACGCCGAAGTCGCGGGCGTAGTCCTTGTACTGGCGGTAGACGGAGACGCCCTTGCGGGTCGGTTCGGCCACCAGGAAGGTCAGGTCGAAGCGGGTGAACAGGCCGGAGGCGAAGGAGTCCGAGCCCGCCGTCATGTCGGTGACCAGGTACTCGTCGGGGCCGTCCAGCAGGTGGTTGAGCAGCAGTTCCACCGCGCCGACCTTGGAGTGGTAGCAGGCCACCCCGAGGTCCTCCTCGGTGAAGGCGCCGGTCGCCAGCAGTCGGACCGATCCCTCGTCCAGGGCGATCGGGCGGGCGCAGGCGGCGTAGACCGGGTTCTCCTCGACGATCCGCAGCAGGCGCGAACCCCGGCCGGGCGGCGTGGTCTTGATCATCTCGTCGGCCGAGCGGATCAGCGGGTTGCTGCCGCGCAGGTACTCCTTGATCTCCGGCAGGTGCGCGCCGAGCGAGGGCAGCTCCGCGGCCTGGGCATCCGTCAGACCCAGGGCCGGGCCCAGGTGCTGGTTGATGTCGGCGTCGACGGCGATGACCGGCCGGCCCGCGGCGGCCAGATGGCGGATGAACAGTGCGGACAGCGTGGTCTTCCCGCTGCCGCCCTTGCCGACGAAGGCGATCTTCATCTGGGACTCCGGCTCTCGCTCTGGGCCCGCGCTCGGGGGGCCACCTGCTCAGGGGCCGCACATGCCGAGGCGCCCTAAGTGGAAATAGTTATCGTCTCCGATAGTGGCCATGCTAGCCGGGGTTTGGGCCTCCTCGGCGGAGGGAAGTGAGGATTGCCTCTAATGGGTGATCCGGGGTTGCTGTTCCAGGAGGGGGCGGCTGTTCATTACTCTCGGGTAGGTGAGCACTGGAACAGATCCCCTCGCCCCGCTGGCCCAGCTCCCCGGGGTGCCCGACGCCGTGGCCGAGGTCCGCAAGGCCGTCGACCGGCTCTACGGCCACCGGGTGATGCGCCGCCGCGCGGCCGAGGTCACCTCCGAGTCCGCGCTGCGCGGCGCCCGCGCGTCGGCGGCGCTGGCCGGGGCCGACTGGCCGCTGGAGGAGGTCCGGCGCCGCAGCGACTTCAGCGCGGACCCCGGGGCCCGGACGGTCGGCGCGGCCCTGCGGATCGCCGCCGAGGCCGGCCAGCTGCTCAGCATCTGGCGGCACTCGCCGCTCCAGGTGCTGGCCCGGCTGCACCTGCTCGCCGTCGGCGACGGCGAGCCGTCCGCCGGGCGGCCCCGCCGCGCGGGCGAAGGCGTCGAGGACCTGTTCCCGCTGGGGCTCGAGCCGGTGGAGAGCGTCGAGGTCGTCCAGGTGGACGAACCGCTGCCCGCGCTGCCGCCCGCCCCGGGTGCCGAGGAGGTCGCGGCCCGGCTCGACCAGCTCTCCCGACTGCTGGTGGCGCGCGCCGAGGGCCAGGGCGTGGGGACGCCGGCCCTGGTGGTCGCCTCCGTGGTGCACGGCGAACTGCTCGCGCTGCGGCCGTTCGGCGCGTACAACGGCGTGATCGCGCGGGCCGCCCAGCGGATCGTGCTGCTCGCCGAGGGGCTCGACCCGAAGTCGATCTGCCCGGCCGAGGTCGGGCTGGCGGAACTCGGCACCGACGCCTACCGGCGGGCCCTGGCCGGCTATCTGGCGGGCGCGCCCGAGGGGATGGCGGCCTGGATCGCGCACTGCGGGCGGGCGCTGCGGCTCGGGGTGCGGGAGAGTACGGCGGTCTGCGAGGCGATGCAGCGCGGGATGGTCTGAGCGGGCGGGGGCCGCGGGGGCGGCGCGGGCGGGGACCGCGGGCGCTTCTGGCGCTTCCGGCACGAAGATGCGGCGGCACCCGATCCTGCCTGGTGCCGCCGCTGGTGCAGATACCGGGTGACCATGCATGCACCGGAAGTGCTGATCAGACGGGGATCCTGCCCGTTCGTCTGGTCCAGCGGCCCGACAGCGGGTCGGCTGCATGTGGGTGCTCGGATACCTGAACACGCGGTCCGTGGGGCCTTAACTGCGTTGTCGGTTTGACCTCTTCGGGTCCTGACCGGGTCTCGCGGGCCGTGCTTCATTTGTATCGCGTTTCGGGCGAAAGGGGAACCCGAAAAGAGAACTCTGTGCTGATTGTCTGATTTGCCCTGCGCTGCGGGGCCTGCGGTTGCCCGCGTTGCGGGGCCCGAGGCGGGCGGTTCAGGCCTCCGGGCGGCGCCGGTGGGCCAGGTACCAGATGACCCCGGCGGTCACGGCCGCCGTCCCGATCGCAACGGCCGTCAGCACCGAGCCGCTCGGCGCGGAGAACTCCGGGAGCCGCCGCCGCAGTTCCACCGGCCGGTCGAAGACCAGCACCGGCCACTCCCGGGCCTGCGCCTCCTTCCGCAGCGCGCGGTCGGGGTTGACCGCCGACGGGTGGCCGACGGCCTCCAGTAGTGGCAGGTCGGTGGAGGAGTCGCTGTAGGCGTAGGACGCGGCCAGGTCGTAGCCCTCGGACTCGGCCAACTCCCGGATGGCGGCAGCCTTGTTCTCGGCGTAGGCGTAGTACTCGATCTCGCCGGTGTAGCAGCCGTCCTCGACCTTGAGCCGGGTGGCGATCACGTGGTCCGCGCCGAGCAGCGCGCCGATCGGCTCGACCACCTCGGAGCCCGAACTGCTGACGATCACCACGTCCCGACCGGCCGCGTGGTGCTGCTCGATCAGTGAGGCGGCCTCGTCGTAGATGATCGGGTCGATCAGGTTGTGCAGCGTCTCCGCGACGATCTCGCGGACCTGCTGGACGTTCCAGCCCCGGGTGAGCGAGGAGAGGTACTCGCGCATCTTCTCCATCTGGTCGTGGTCCGCGCCGCCGACCAGGAAGACGAACTGGGCGTACGCGCTGCGCAGTACGGCCCGACGGTTGATCAGACCGCCCTGGTAGAACGGGCGGCTGAAGGCCAGCGCGCTCGACTTGGCGATGATGGTCTTGTCCAGGTCGAAGAAGGCCGCCGTGCGCGGCCCGCCCGGCCCGGGGCGAACGGGTGAGCGGGTCTGCGCGGGCCCGGTGGCCTCGCCCGGGGACTCGTCGGCGTGGTCGTCGGCGTTCTCGGTGGTGTCCACGGGAACCGAGGATAGAGGGAGCCGCAAAACAGGCCGCCATTCGGTGTACTCGTGGGCGTGCGGGTTTGTGTTTCTGGCCGCTCGGGTACACCATGGAAGTCACGGATCGTTCGCGACCGTGCTAACCCGGTCCGGCTCCTCCCCCCCGAGTCGGGCCGTGGATAGACGACCCCCGCTCTCCCCCCCGGCGGGGGTCGTCGCACGTCCGGGGCCATTTTTGGGCCCTGAAGGCCCCTCGCGGCGAGCGCCGCGGCCGCCCTGCCGACGGTGTACGGGGGGTGTCGACACCCTGGTCCACTGACCACCTTTCGTCACTCTGCGTCGCTGTTTGCTCATGGCTGCCCGTGGCTCTTCGGCTGGTTCCGATCGGTGGGCAGAGCTGCTGCGGCGGGGTGCCCGAGGGGGCGGCCGGGAGGGTCCGTCGGGTGGCCGGCGAGGGTGCGACGGGCTTCCGGTTCACATCCGTGATCCCCGATCGTCAATTCTTTGACGATAAATCCCTCGCCCGGGTGAACGTTTTCCTCCACAGCCCACGAGTTATCCACAGGTATTCGCATCGTGGATGACGGAATCCCGATCTCCCCCCACCGTGATGGTCGGCGGCGGTCGCCGGGCGGATCTCACCTCCCTCTCTCCCACGAGGTCTGCCGGGCGGCCGTTCGCCGGAACCGTCCGACGTGCGCCCCGGACCGCCCCTGGCGGCCGGGGGCGCAGAGGGGAGCCCACCATGTCGACGCCGATCGCCGACCACGCCACCACCGAAGGGCCCGGGGCCAGCGGCCCGCTCGTCGTCACCGAGGACGAGGGCCTGGCCGAGCACCTGCTGCGGCTCTGCGCGGCCGCCGGCACCGAACCGAGGCTGATCCGGGGCGCACCACCGCCGCGCGAGCTCTGGGAGGGCGCCTCACTGGTGCTCATCGGGGACGACCAGGCCGCCCGGTGCGCCGGGCTCGGCCGGCGCGGCGGGGTGCTGCTGCTCGGGCTGGACCTCGACGACGCCGGGGTGTGGGTCAGAGCCGTCCAACTCGGCGCCGAACACGTGCTGTTCCTCCCCGACGCCGAGGCCTGGCTGCTCGACCGGATCGCCGACGCGGCCGAGGGCGCCGGCTCCCCGGCGCTCACCGTCGCCGTGCTCGGCGGCCGGGGCGGGGCCGGAGCCTCGACCCTGGCCTGCGCCCTCGCGGTCACGGCCGCGCGGGCGGGGCGGCGGACGATGCTCATCGACGGAGATCCGCTGGGCGGCGGCCTCGACATCCTGCTCGGCGGCGAGGCGGCCCGCGGGCTGCGCTGGCCCGATCTGGCCGGCTCGCGCGGGCGGGTCAGCGGGGTCGAACTGGCCAGGGCGCTACCGGTGCTCAAACGGCTCTCCGCGCTCTCCTGCCTGTCCTGGGATCGCGGCGACACCCTGACCGTGCCGCCGGAGGCCATGCGCAGCGTGCTGGCCGCCTCCCGGCGGCGCGGTGGGCTGGTCGTCGTCGACGTGCCGCGCCATCTCGACGCGGCCGCCGGGCAAGCTCTGGAGCAGTCCGACCTGGCGCTGCTGGTGGTGCCGGCCGAACTGCGCGCGGTGGCCGCCGCCGACCGGGTCGCGGCGGCCACCCGGATGCGGCTCGGGGACGTCCGGGCGGTGGTGCGGTCGCCGCGCACCTTCGGACTCCCGGCCCACCGGATCGCCCGCGGGCTGCGACTGGAGCTCGCGGGGGAGTTGGAGCCGGAACCCGGCCTGGCGGAGGACGTCGAGAAGGGCGTCCCGCCCGGAATCCGGGACGGCGGCCCGCTCGCGCGCTTCTGCGAGACCTTCCTGGACGAGGTGCTGCCGCCGGTGCCGGCGGTCGGAGGAGGTGTGTACTGATGGTCCGTCTGCGTAGAACAGGCCCCACCGTGCGGGCGGGGGGCGGTCCGAAGAGCCGGGGCGAGGGTGCGCGGGAGCACCGGTCGCTCATGAGCGTGCCGCCGCCCGGCGGGTCACCCGAAGCGCCGCGCCACCCCTGCCCGTACGGGCGCACCGCCCGGGAGGAGCGGACGGCGGAGCTGGTGGACGCGGTCCGGCTGCGGCTGGCCGAGTCGGGTGCCGCCCCGACGGCGGGGTCGGTCGCGGCGGTGCTGCGGGCCACCCGGCCGCCGCTCGGCGGGGACGAAGTCCTGGACACCGTGCGCTCGCTGCGTGCCGAACTGGTGGGTGCGGGCCCGCTGGAGCGGCTGCTGGCGGCGCCCGACGTCACGGACGTCCTGGTGAACGGTCCGGACGAGGTGTGGGTCGACCGTGGCGGCGGCCTGCACCGGGCCACCGGAATCCGGTTCGCCGACGCCGAGGCGGTACGGCGGCTGGCCCACCGGCTGGCCACCGCGGCCGGGCGGCGGCTGGACGACGCGCGGCCCTGGGTGGACGCCCGGCTGCCGGACGGCACCCGCCTGCACGCCGTGCTGCCGCCGATCGCGGCCGGCTGCACGCACATCTCGCTGCGGGTCTGCCGGCCCCAGCCGTTCACGCTCGACGAACTGGTGGCGGGCGGGGCGCTGCCGCCGGAGGGCGCCGGCCTGCTGGCCGGCATCCTGCGCGCCAGGCTGTCGCTGCTGGTGTCCGGCGGGGCGGGCACGGGCAAGACCACGTTGCTCGCGGCCCTGCTCGGCCTGGTCGGGCCGGAGGAGCGGATCGTCATCGCGGAGGACTCCGCCGAACTGCGGCCGGCCCATCCGCACGTGGTCCGGTTGCAGAGCAGGCCGCCCAACCAGGAGGGGCTGGGTGAGCTCACGCTGCGGGACCTCGTCCGGCAGGCGCTACGGATGCGTCCGGACCGGCTGGTGATCGGAGAGGTCCGCGGGGCCGAGGTGTCGGACCTGCTGGCCGCGCTGAACACCGGGCACGAAGGCGGCTGCGGCACGGTGCACGCCAACACGGCGGCGGACGTGCCGGTCCGGCTGGAGGCGCTGGGCTCGCTCGCCGGGCTCGACCGGCCCGCGCTGCACAGCCAACTCCGGGCCGCGCTCGACCTGGTGGTGCACCTGGTCAGGGAGCCGGGCTCGGGGCGCCGCCGGGTGGCGGAGATCCACACGCTGGCCGCCGGCCGTGACGGGCTGGCCGTCACCACCCCGGCGGTGGAGTTCCCGGTGGTGGGCGGTCTGGTCCCCGGGGCGGGCTGGGAGCGACTGGTCGGGCTGCTGGCGGTGCGCGGGGTGTCGCTCGCGGCGGGGCCGACGTGACGGCGGCGGTGGCCGGGTTGGCGGGTGCGGGGGCGCGGGCGGTGGAACTCGCGTTCGTCCTGCTGCTGGGCGGGTGTGCGGCGGGCGCCCTGACGCTGCTCGGGGCGTGGAACAGGAAAGACCGACGACCGGGAGGTTCCTGACGTGATGGGTGATCAGAGTTCTTTCTGCTGGGTATTGGTGCTGTGCCTGGTGGCCCTCGCTGCGTGGCGTGCGGTGCAGGAGCAGCTGCCGGGTGGGCGGCGGTACAGGCTGGTGCTGGCCGGCAGCGGGCCCCCGCCCGTTCCGGTGCCGGGCCCGCCGGCGGTGACCGCGGGGCGCGCTCGGCCGCGACCGTCCGACTGGCGGGCGACCGAACTGTTGCTCCTGCCCGCGGGGTTGGCCGTCGGGCAAGCGACCTCCTCGCCGCTGCCGGTGCTCGCCGCCGGGCTGGCCGTACTGCCGCTGCGGCGGTGGCGGCTGCGGCGGCGCGTGACGGTGGAGGCCGGGCGGCGGGCGGCCTCCGTGGTGGAGCTCTGCGCAGGGCTGGCAGGGGAGTTGCGCAGCGGGGCGACGCCGGAGCAGGCGTTGCACCTGGTCACGGCCCGCCTCGCGGCCGACCCGGACGGGCTGCGCAGGCTCGGCGAGGAGCCGGTGGCGCGGCTCGCGGCGGGCCGGTACGGCGGGGACGTGCCCGCCGCGCTGCACCTGCTCGCCGAACTGCCGGGCGGGAGCGGCGCGTCGGCGATCGCGGCCTGCTGGCGGGTCGCGTCCGACAGCGGGTCGGGGCTGGCCGTCGCGCTGGACCGGGTGGCGGAGGCGCTGCGCGGCGAGCGGGCGCTGGCGGAGGAGATCGCCGGGGAGCTGGCGGGCCCGCGGACCACGATCGCCGTCCTGGCCGCTCTGCCGGCCGCCGGGCTGCTGCTGGGGGCGGCGCTCGGGGCCCGGCCGGTGGGCGTCCTGCTGCACACGCCGGCCGGGCTGGGGTGCCTCGCTGCGGGGGCGGCACTGGAGGGGCTGGGCGTGCTCTGGACAGCGCGCATCGTCCGGGCGGCGGCCCAGGGCGCCTTGGAGGCGCCCCGGCGGGCTGCCGGGGTGCGGGGCACTGGTGGCGGCGGGAGCTGCGGGCTCTCACGGGTACGGGCGCGGGTGCGGACACGGGCGGAGGTGGTGTCGGGGTGAATCGGGGAGTCGGGTGGGTGGTCGTCGGGGCTCCGGTGGTGGTGGCAGGCGTGGTGCTGGTGTGCGGGTGGGCGCGACAGCGGCGGGCGCTCGGCCGGGTGTTGGCGCGGGTGTCGCCGGGGGCGGGGGTGGGGGCGTCGGCTTCTGGTGGTGGTGGTGGTGGTGGTGGTGGTGGTGGCGGCGGTGGCGGGCGGTGGCGGCCCGTGGCCCTGGCGGTGGGCTCCGGGGCCGGCGCGGCGGTGCTGCTCGGCGGCGCCGTCGGGGTGGTCGTCGGGGCGCTGCTTGCGGCGGGTGTGCACCGGTGGTCGGCCCGGGTGCGGTCCCCGACGGAGCGGCGGGCGGTCCTGGAGGAGGAACTGCTGACCAGGCAACTCCCGCTGAGTGCGGAGCTGTTGGCGGCCTGCCTCGGTTCGGCGGCCTCACCCTCGGCAGCGGTGTCGGCGGTCGGCCGGAGCGTGGGGGCACCGATGGGGCCCCGGCTGGTCGCGATCGGTGCCGAACTGGCCCTGGGCGCACCGCCGGAACTGTGCTGGAGCCGTCTGGGCGAGCAGCACCCGTCGCTGGCCCCGCTGGCGCGCTGCCTGGTCCGGACGAGCCTCGGCGGGGCTCCGGCGGCCGGGCCCTTGATCGGGCTCGCGCAGGGGCGGCGGACGGCGGCAGCCCGGGCGGCCCACGCCCGGGTCCGCCGGGCGGGGGTGCTCGCCACCGCTCCGCTCGGACTCTGCTTCCTCCCGGCCTTCGTCCTGATCGGCGTGGTGCCGGTCGTCATCGGCCTCACCACCCGCTTCGCCCAGGGCGGTTGAACGAGGGCCGCGCCAAGCGGATCGGCGGCGGATCCGTGGGCAGCGGCGTCGGCGGCAGCCGCGTAGACGGCACCGGGGGCATCGGTACGGCGGGGGCATCGGTATTTCGTATTTCGTATTTCGGAGACAGGAGAGATTCATGACCGCAGTGATCGCAACGAGGCCCGGCAGCGGGCTCGCGCTCCGGCACGCGCCCGGGGTATGGCGGCGCAGGAGCCGCTGGGCGGCCCGCCGGATGCGCGGGATGGCCCGGAGCCGGGGCCGGTCGGACGCCGGGATGACCACGGCGGAATATGCCGTCGGCACCTTGGCCGCGTGTGCCCTCGCGGCCGGGCTGTACAAGGTGGTGACCAGCGCGACCATCATGGGGGCGCTGACCGATTCACTGGAACGGGCGCTTCATGCGACCTAGCGACCGTCCACGAACTCCCGCCTGCGCGGCGGCGTTGGGGAGCGGGTCTCGTCGCGTTGCCGTAGGCCGCCCGGCGGCCCCCGGCCTTCGGCCGGGAGGTGCCCCCACCGCGTCCTGCCCCTCCGCCGCCGTTCGGTGCACGCACCCCGACGCCGCCGCGCACCGCCTCCGGGCGGATGGCGTGAGGCCGAGGGCTCACCCCGGCCTGGCGGCGGCACGTGGTGGTGGGCGGGCGTGGTCGCTGCGGCCGGGCCGGCGCGGCGATGCGGGCTTCGTCACGGCGGAGACCGCGGTGGCCCTGCCAGCGCTCGTCCTGCTCGCGGCGATGCTGATCTGGGGCGTGCTGGCGGCGGCCGCGCAGATCCGCTGTGTGGACGCGGCCCGGGTCGGGGCCAGGGCGGCCGCACGCGGGGAGGCGGACGCCGCCGAACTCGCCCGCGCGGCCGCGCCGCCGGGGGCTCAGGTACGGGTGGCGATGGCGGCGGAGGTGGTGCGGGTGGAGGTGGACGCGCCGTGCGGGGCGCCGGGCAGGCTCGGCGGGCTGCTCGCGGTACGGCTGGGCGCGACCGCGGTGGCGGCGCGGGAGGACACCCTCGTAGGGGTCACGGGAAGTGCGGGAATCGCGGGAGGTGGTGGTTCATGGCCGGCCTGACCGGGGTGCGGTCAAGGGCGCGGCGGTGGGCGAGAACGCGTACCGCCCGGGTGGCCGCCGTCGGCGGGCGCGGGCCGGACGCCGGTTCGGCGACGGTCTGGCTGCTCGCCCTGGCGATGCTCGGCACGGCGGTCTTCGCCGGGACGATCGCGGTCGGAGCGGTGGTCGCCGCGCGGCACCGGGCCGAGTCGGCCGCCGACCTGGCGGCGCTCGCGGCCGCGGACCGGCTGCTGCTGGACCCGGACGGCGGGTGCGGGCGGGCCGAGGGGATCGCCGCCGCGCAGGGCGCCGGCCTGGTGTCCTGCACGGTGGACCGGACGGGGGACGCCGTCGAGGTGGTGGCCGAGGTGACGGTCAGTGGGCTGCCGGCGCGTCTGCCGGTCGGTCCGGCGCGGGCGAGGGCGCGGGCCGGGCCGGTGCGGGCCGCGGTCACCGCCGCCGAGGACGGCCTCGGCGGGTCGACCGGCGGGTCGGCGGCGGGCTCATGAGCCGGTCGGCGGCCCAGCGTCCGCGCTCGGCTCGGGCTTCGCCCCGGAGTTCGTCTCCTAGTCCTTCTCGGAGTCCGTCCCGTGGTCCGCTTCGGAGCTCGCTGAGGGGCCTGCTGAGGGGTCCGCCGTCCCGGAGCCTGCCGTCCCGGAGCCTGCCGTCCTGGGGGCGCCGGCCAGCAGGACGTCCAGCAGTTGGACGGCCGCGGCCTTGTCCAGCGGTTCGTTCCCGTTGCCGCACTTGGGTGACTGGACGCAGGACGGGCAGCCGCGCTCGCACTCGCAGGAGGCGATCGCCTCGCGCGTGGCCGTCAGCCACTCGACGGCCCGCTGGAAGCCGCGTTCGGCGAAGCCGGCCCCGCCCGGGTGGCCGTCGTAGACGAACACGGTGGGCAGTTCGGTGTCGGGGTGCAGCGGGACGGAGACGCCGCCGATGTCCCAGCGGTCGCAGGTGGCGAACAGCGGCAGCAGGCCGATCGAGGCGTGTTCGGCGGCGTGGGCGGCGCCGGGCAGCTGGTCGAGCGGAAGGTCCGCGTCCAGCAGCTGGTCCTCGGTGACGGACCACCAGACCGCGCGGGTGCGCAGCGTGCGGGGCGGTAGGTCGAGCTTGCTCTCGCCCATGATCTCCCCGGTGGAGATCCGCTTCCGGAGGTAGCCGACCACCTGGTTGACCACCTCCACCGAACCGAAGCTGAGCCGGCCCTCGCCCCAGGCAACGGTGGTGTCGGTGTCGAGCACGGAGATGGAGGTGATGTCGCGGGCGGCCGTGGTGTACGGCGGGTCGGCCGGCTCGACCAGGGCGACCGAGTTCTCCAGGTCGAGTTCCCGGACCAGGAAGGTGCGGCCCTGGTGCAGGTGGACGGCCCCGGTGTGGACGGTGGTGTGGGCGGCCGCGGCGTCCACCGTGCCGAGCAGTCGGCCGGTGTCGGCCTCGACGATCTGCACCGGGCTGCCGCCGCTGCCGCGCAGGTCGACGGCGTCGGCCGCGCGTTCGCGGCGGGTCCAGTACCAGGAGCCGTCGCTGCGCCGGCGCAGCAGGCCGCGCCGTTCCAGGACGAGCAGCAGCGGTGCGGTGGAGGGGCCGAACAGCTCCAGGTCGGCGTCGGTGAGCGGGAGTTCGGCGGCTGCCGCGCACAGGTGCGGCGCGAGCACGTGGGGGTTGTCCGGGTCGAGCACGGTGGCTTCGACGGGCGCCGCGAACAGCGCCTCCGGGTGGTGCACCAGGTAGGTGTCCAGCGGGTCGTCCCGGGCGATCAGGATGGCCAGCGCGCCCTGGGCCTCGCGGCCCGCCCGCCCGGCCTGCTGCCAGAGCGAGGCCCGGGTGCCGGGGTAGCCGGCCATCAGGACGGCGTCGAGGCCGGAGACGTCGACGCCGAGTTCGAGGGCGGAGGTGGAGGCGAGTCCGAGCAGTCGGCCGGTGTGCAGCGCGCGTTCCAGGGCCCGGCGTTCGTCGGCGAGGTATCCGCCGCGGTAGGCGGCCACCCGGTCGGCGAGCGGTCGGCCGAGCTGGTCCTGGGTCTGGAGGGCGACGAGTTCGGCGGCCCGGCGGGAGCGGACGAAGACGACGGTGCGGGTCTGGCGCTCGACCAGGTCGGTCAGCAGGTGCGCGGCCTCGGCGGTGGCCGTGCGGCGGACGGGCGCGCCGTGTTCGCCGACGTTCTCGGTCAGCGGCGGCTCCCAGAGGCCGAAGACCATCGGCCCGCGCGGCGAGGCGTCCTCGGTGACCGCCCGGGCGGGCAGGCCGGTCAGACGCTCGGCGGTGGCGGCCGGGTCGGCGGTGGTGGCGGAGGCGAGCAGGAAGGTGGGTGACGAACCGTATCGGGCGCAGACGCGGCGCAGCCGCCGGAGGACCTGGGCGACGTGTGAGCCGAACACGCCCCGGTAGCTGTGGCACTCGTCGACGACCACGTAGCGCAGCACCTTGAGGAAGGAGGCCCAGCGGGCGTGGGCGGGCAGGATGCCGCGGTGCAGCATGTCCGGGTTGGTGAGCACGTACGAGGCGTACTGGCGGACCCACTCGCGTTCCTCGGGCGGGGTGTCGCCGTCGTAGAGGGCGGGTCGGACCCGGGGCGGGGCTAGTTCGGCGGCCCGGCGGCGCTGGTCGGCGGCGAGCGCCTTGGTCGGGGCGAGGTAGAGCGCGGTGGCGCCGCGGCCGTTGCGGGCCTCGGTGCCCTCCAGCAGGTCGCTGAGGACCGGGGCCAGGTAGCCGAGCGACTTGCCCGAGGCGGTCCCTGTGGCGATCACCACAGTCTGACCGCTTTTGGCCAGTTTCATCGCTTCTGCCTGGTGCGCCCAGGGCTGCTCCACGCCGACGGCGAGCGCGGCGGCCACGATCTCGGGCCGGATCGACTCGGGCCACGGCGCATAACGCGCAGGTCGGGCGGGAAGGTGCTCCGTATGGGTGAGCCGGTCGGACCGCCCCCGGCTGGTGGACAGGGTCGTGAGCAGTGCCTCGGGCAGGCTGTGTCGGGGCGGCATGAGGACCCAGTGTGTCACCGGCGTGACGGAGAATCGTCGTAAGCCATCGTGCGGGCATGGTCGCAGGTGGTTGAATGTGGCCGTGACGGCCGGATGGCCGTGGGTCGCAGCGCCGAGGCTTGCCACGTGTGGCTGGGCGCGCCCGGGCTCGCGACCATGCGGTGGCGGCCGGCCGGCCGAGGATCGCACATGACGTAGCAAGGCAAGGTGCTGGAGGTTCCGTGGACCTGTCCCTGTCGACCCGTTCAGTCGGCGATCGTACGGTCGTCGAGGTTGGCGGCGAGATCGATGTGTACACCGCCCCGAAGCTGCGGGAGCAGCTGGTCGAGCTCGTCAACGACGGCAAGTACCACCTCGTCGTCGACATGGAAGGCGTTGACTTCCTCGACTCGACCGGCCTCGGTGTGCTGGTGGGCGGTCTGAAGCGGGTGCGTGCCCACGAGGGCTCGCTGCGCCTGGTCTGCAACCAGGAGCGCATCCTGAAGATTTTCCGCATCACCGGCCTGACCAAGGTCTTCCCGATCCACACCTCGGTGGACGACGCGGTCAACGCGACCGACTGACGCGGCCGGGCCGGCCCGTGCCCGTGGAGGCCGGCCCGTTCGTCCCACGCGTCCGGGGTGCCGGGGCCTGCGGGCCCCGGTGCTTCCCCGGCCGCCCCGGGGCCGGTTCCGCCGGCCCGCAGGGGCCGCATCGTCGGCCCCGGTCGGAGCACCCCGAAGGGGAGAGATGGCAACCGTCGAACTTCGATTCAGCGCGCTTCCGGAGCACGTGCGAACGGCCCGGCTGGTCGCCGCGGCCGTCGCGAGACGGGCCGGGGTCGACGAGTCGGTGCTCGACGAGGTACGGCTCGCGGTCGGTGAGGCCTGCTCCCGCGCGGTCGGCCTGCACCAGCGCGGCGGCATCGGCGGCACGGTCCGGGTCGCGTTGACCGACCAGGAGAAGCGTTTCCTCATCGAGGTCGAGGACGAGGCCGGCCCCGCCGCCGTCCCGACCCCCGGCGCCGCCGAGGAGGCGGACCCGGACGAGGACACCCTCGGCCTCGCGGTGATCACCGGCCTGGTCGAGGACCTGGAGGTCACCAACGGCACGGACGGCGGCCTGATCCGGATGAGCTGGCCGGTCTCGGTCGAGTCCGTGGTGGTCTGAGGGCCCCGACCTTCGGGGTGCCTCGTGCGCCCCGGGTGGTCCGGGTGTCGGTCCAGTCCTCCGGGACGCGTTGACACGTTGTTGAACCTGGCGGTTCGTTGCTTCCGGCACGACCGGGTCCGATCGGTGATCGGACCTGTCGTGACAAGGAAGGCGCTCCGGGCCAAGCTGCCGATCAGCTCCTCGGTGAGCACCTGGGGCGAAGAGGTCTGCTTCGGCACGCCGGTCAGCGTGCCGCGCGCCGTCCGGCCCGGCCCGGCCCGGCTATCCGAACCGCCCGATCCGCGTCGAGCGCGCCTGAGCGGGGCCGGGCACCCGGTGGGGACAACCCGAGGTCCGGGAACCGGGCGCCAGTCGGCGGACATCGGCCGTGTAGGTTCGACGACCGAAGACGACCGAAACCGAAAGGCCTCTCCCGGTGAACAAGCGACTGCTGGCCGTACCCGTCCTCGGCGCGCTGCTCGCGTTCGGTGCCGTCGGCTGCGGCGACGACAACGGCAAGCAGCTGGAGTCCTGGGCGTCGAACGTCTGCGGCTCGGCCAAGGACCCGATCGTCCAGGCGCAGGCCGCGCTCGCCGACACCGCCCAGGTGAAGACCGGCGAGACCCCGACCGAGCTGCAGAAGCGGCTCTCGACGGACATCGGGCGGCTGGCCAAGACCAACCAGGACATCGCGGCGGCCATCACCGCGGCCGGGGTGCCCAAGGTGAAGGACGGCGCGAACCTGCAGAAGGACGCCGTCGCCGAGTTGACCAAGGCGGCCGACGGCTATCAGGACATCCAGAAGAAGCTGGACGCCGTGACCAACACCGACCAGTCGAAGTTCGCGGACGGCCTGCGCAGCATCTCGGACCAGATCCAGCAGCTGGCCTCGCTGTCCACGCAGGCGCAGGGCAAGCTGCAGCGCGGCGACCTCGGTGCGGCCATGGCCAAGCAGGACGGTTGCAAGCCCGCCGCCGCGGCCCCGGGCGGCGCGTCCGCCACCCCGAGCGCCGGGGCGCCCGGCGGGACGCCCGCGCCCGGCGCGACGGACGGCGCGAGCCCGTCGACCGCCCCCTCCGCGGGCACCGACACCACCCCGGCGAGCCCGCCCGCCGCCCCGCCGACCACCCCGACCACCCCCGTGCCCAGCACGAGCTGAGCCCGGGGCCCGTCGGGCCGGACCCTCCGACGCCGGTCCGGAGGGTGCCCGACCCCGCCCCCGACCCACCCTCGACCCGCCCCGGACCCGGCGGCCGCCCGGTCCGGGGCGGGGGACAATGGCGGGGTGATCAGTAGCCCCGTTCTCGACCAGACCCGCCTCGCCAAGTTGCGTGAGGCGCTGCTCGCCGCCTCGTTCACCGCCGATGGCTGCCTCGACCTGCTCGGGCCCACCGGCTATGCGGCGTTGGCCCGTAGCGAGGCCGTGCCGGCGCTGCGGGCGACCAGGGGCGGCAGCCCGCTGGAGACGCTGGTCCGGCTGTTCCTGCTCCAGCAGCCGGTGCCGTACCGGGCGGCCGCGGCCGCGCTGCCGGTCGAGGACTGCCTGGCCGACGGCTGGCTGCGCTCCGACGGTGAACTGGTAAGGGCGACGGTGGACGTCCGGCCGTACGCCAACGAAGTGGCCGGGATGGACAGTTCGGACGCCTGGGTGGTATCCGACCTGGGCTGCGCGGTGGGTGGCGCGGGCGGCATCGGATCCGGCGAGACCGCGCACGGGGTGGCCCGCAAGGACCTGGTGCTCGGGGTCGGCGGCGCGTCGACGACGCTGGCCAACATCACCGTGCGCCGTCCGGTCCGGTCCGCGCTGGACCTCGGTTCGGGTTCCGGCGTGCAGGCGCTGCACGCGGCCCGGCACGCCGGGCAGGTGACCGCCACCGACCTGAACCCTCGCGCGCTGCGCTTCTCCGAGCTGACCCTCGCGCTGTCCGGTTTCGAGCGGCGGGAGGCGCTCGCCGGCAGCCTCTTCGAGCCGGTCGGGGAGCGCCGGTTCGACCTGATCGTCTCCAACCCGCCGTTCGTGATCTCGCCGGCTGGCCGGTTCACCTACCGCGACGGCGGCATGGCCGGCGACGACCTGTGCCGCAGCCTGGTCCGCTCGGCCGCCGACCACCTGGAGCCGGGCGGCTACTGCCAGTTGCTCGCCAACTGGCAGCACGTCAAGGGCGAGGACTGGCGCGAGCGGCTGGCCAGCTGGGTGGCGGGCACCGGGCTGGACGCCTGGATCGTCCAGCGGGAGGTCCAGGACGTCGCCCAGTACGCCGAGTTGTGGCTGCGGGACGGCGGCGATCACCGCGGTCCGGGCGGCGACTACCAGGCCCGGTACGGCGAGTGGCTGGACGCCTTCGAGGCGGGCCGGGTCGAGGGCATCGGCATGGGCTGGATCACCCTGCGGGCGAGCGGCGCGGAGCGTCCGACCGTCCGGGTGGAGGAGTGGCCGCACCCGGTGGAGCAGCCGCTGGGCCCGCACATCGAGGAGTGGTTCGACCGGCAGGACTTCCTGCGTTCGCACGACGACGCGGGCCTGCTCGCGACCCGTTACGTGCTGGCCGACGAGGTGGTCCAGGAGCAGGTCGGCGAGCCGGGCGCGGAGGACCCGGAGCACGTGATCCTGCGTCACAACCGGGGCATGCGGCGGGCCACCAAGGTGGACACGGTGGGTGCCGGTTTCGTCGGGGTCTGTGACGGTTCGCTGTCGGCGGGCGAGATCGTGGACGCCATCGCGCAGTTGCTCGGCGAGGACCGGGTGGTCCTGCGGGACCGGGTGCCCGAGTCGCTGCGGCTGCTGACCGAGCAGGGGTTCATCCGCCCGGCAGGCTGACCCGGCGCACCTGACCCGGCGCACCTGACCCGGCGCCCTCGGGGTGGTGCCCCGGCGCGGTGCCCCTGGCGGGGGCGGTCGGCGCCGGTTCACCTTCCCGTGCCCCCCGGTTCGTCCGGCGGTCTCCGGTCGGCCGCCGCGCGTTGGCCCCCTGCTGCGAGGCTCTGTCCACAGGCTGTGGACAGAGCTGGGGAGCCGGGGGCCAGGGGTGGACACGACGACGGCGACGGTGGGCGGGCTGGTGCTCGCCCTCTTCGGTGGCGTGCTGCTGCTCTGGTGCGCCGCCGAGGTGCGCCTGCGCCACCGGGTCCGCCGCTCGGGGGCGTCGGCGGTGGCCACGGTCGTGGCCGAGGACGAGGCGCACGGTCAGCTCGACAGCGCCCCGCTGCTCTCCTTCTCCGTCCTGCCCCCGGTCGAAGGAGCCGGGGCGGGCCGGATCGCCGAACTGGTGCTCACCCGTCCGCGCGGACACACCCCGCTGCGCCGTCCGGACCGCTTCACTCCGGGCGCCCCGGTGCGGATCTGCTACGACCCGCGCCGCCCGAGCCGGGTGGTGCTGGCGGCCGGGGAGGTCCGCCGGGCCGCCGTCGCCGACCTGCTGTGGAGCGTGCTCGGCATGGGCTGTCTGGCGGCGGGCGCCGGGCTGCTCGCGGTGGTCAACGGCTGAATCCGGGGCGTACGCCCGACCCCGGTCGGGCTCGCCGGGAACCGGTGGCCGGCGCTCTGCGGAGGCCCCGCCGCGGCCCTCCGCGGGGCCGTCGATATTCCGTTGACAGATTTTGAAATCCGTCATTCCATCCTCCGGAACCCGCCGAAGCCCCCCTCCACGGGGCGCGAACCTCCGTCATCGGGTTACCGTTCGAGTGGCGTCGGTGAGCCCGGCAAAGTGAAAACGCGGGATCCTTCCGTTTGACAAGGGTGGCCGGGGTACGGTCACACTCCGCTGGTGGGGTCGTCGTACAGCGGCAGCCCCGGGACGGTGGAGGGGTCGGGCGGAGCGCAGCCCGTGCTGCCGGCGCCGACCAGCCCACATAAGGACCGGGAGAGAAGAGCGAAGGTGTCCCCGAGCAGCGAGACCGCGCACGGACAGCGACTCGTCATTGTCGAGTCGCCGGCCAAGGCGAAGACGATCAAGGGCTACCTGGGCCCCGGCTACATCGTCGAGGCGAGCGTCGGGCACATCCGCGACCTCCCCAGCACCGCGGCGGAGGTCCCGGACAAGTACACCGGCGAGGTGCGCCGCCTCGGGGTGGACGTCGACCACGACTTCGCCCCCATCTACGTGGTCAACGCGGACAAGAAGTCCCAGGTCAGCAAGTTGAAGTCGCTGCTCGCGGAGTCCGACGAGCTCTTCCTCGCCACCGATGAGGACCGCGAGGGCGAGGCCATCGCGTGGCACCTCCAGCAGGTGCTCAAGCCCAAGGTGCCGGTGCACCGGATGGTCTTCCACGAGATCACCAAGACGGCGATCCAGGAGGCGGTGGCCAACCCGCGCGAGCTCAACCAGCGCCTGGTCGACGCCCAGGAGACTCGCCGCATCCTCGACCGCCTCTACGGCTTCGAGGTCTCGCCGGTGCTGTGGAAGAAGGTCATGCCGAAGCTCTCGGCGGGCCGGGTGCAGTCCGTCGCGACCCGGCTGGTGGTCGAGCGCGAGCGCGAGCGGATCGCCTTCCGCACCGCCTCGTACTGGGACCTGGTCGGCACCTTCGGCACCGGCCGCACCCCGGCCGACGCGGCCAACCCGGAGACCCTCGGCGCCCGGCTCTCCTCGGTGGACGGCAAGCGGATCGCCACCGGCCGCGACTTCGGCTCGGACGGCCGGCTGAAGGCCGGCAGCGCCAACACGCTGCACCTGGACGAGCAGGCCGCCCGGCAGCTGGCCGCCGCCCTGGAGCAGACCGCGTTCAGCGTCCGCAGCGTCGAGTCCAAGCCCTACCGCCGCTCGCCGTACGCGCCGTTCCGCACCACCACGCTCCAGCAGGAGGCCAGCCGCAAGCTGGGCTTCGGCGCCAAGCGGACCATGCAGGTGGCCCAGAAGCTGTACGAGAACGGCTTCATCACCTATATGCGTACCGACTCCACCACGCTGTCGGAGACCGCGATCTCCGCCGCCCGCGCGCAGGTCACCCAGCTGTACGGCGCCGACTACCTGCCGGACGCCCCGCGCACCTACGCCAGCAAGGTCAAGAACGCGCAGGAGGCGCACGAGGCCGTCCGCCCCTCCGGCGACCGCTTCCGTACCCCCGCCGAGACCGGCCTGACCGGCGACGACTTCCGGCTCTACGAGCTGATCTGGATGCGCACCGTCGCCTCCCAGATGAAGGACGCGGTCGGCCAGTCGGTGACCGTCAAGGTCGGCGGCGCGTCCGCGGACGGCCGTGACGTCGAGTTCTCCGCCTCCGGCAAGATCATCACCTTTCACGGCTTCCTCAAGGCCTACGTCGAGGGCGCGGACGACCCGAACGCCGAGCTGGACGACCGCGAGCGCCGGCTGCCGCAGGTCGTCGAGGGCGACCCGCTGGCCGCCGAGCAGCTCACCCCCGAGGGCCACGCCACCAAGCCGCCGGCCCGCTACACCGAGGCCTCGCTGGTCAAGGAGCTGGAGGACCGGGAGATCGGTCGCCCCTCCACCTACGCGTCGATCATCGACACGATCATCCAGCGCCGGTACGTGTTCAAGAAGGGGACGGCGCTCGTCCCGTCCTTCCTCTCCTTCGCCGTGGTCAACCTCCTGGAGAAGCACTTCGGCCGGCTGGTCGACTACGACTTCACCGCCAAGATGGAGGACGACCTCGACCGGATCGCGGCCGGCGAGGCCAAGTCCGTGCCGTGGCTGAAGCGCTTCTACTTCGGCGAGGGCGACGGCCACGCGACCGGCGGCGCCGCCGAGGCCGGCAACGGCGACGGCGACCACCTGGGCGGCCTGAAGGAACTGGTCACCGACCTCGGCGCGATCGACGCCCGGGAGATCAGCTCGTTCCGGATCGGCGACGGCATCACCCTGCGGGTCGGCCGCTACGGCCCGTACGTCGAGCGCGCCTCCGACGTCGAGGGCGAGCCCGGCCAGCGCGCCGACATCCCCGACGACCTGCCGCCGGACGAGCTCACCGTCGAGCTGGCCGAGGAACTGCTGGCCAAGCCCAGCGGCGACTTCGAGCTCGGCCCGGACCCGGTCAGCGGCAACATGCTGGTCGCCAAGGACGGCCGCTACGGGCCCTACGTGACCGAGATCCTGCCCGAGGGCACGCCCAAGACCGGCAAGAACGCGGTCAAGCCGCGCACCGCCTCGCTGCTGAAGACGATGTCGCTGGACGCCGTCACCCTGGAGGACGCGCTGCGGCTGCTCTCGCTGCCGCGTGTGGTCGGCGCCGACGCCGAGGGCGTGGAGATCACCGCGCAGAACGGCCGCTACGGTCCGTACCTCAAGCGCGGCACCGACTCCCGCTCGCTCACCAGTGAGGAGCAGATGTTCACGGTCACCCTGGAGGAGGCCCTGGCCATCTACGCCCAGCCCAAGCAGCGCGGCCGGGCCGCCGCCGCCCCGCCGCTCAAGGAGCTGGGCACCGACCCGGTCAGCGAGCGCCCCGTCGTGGTCAAGGACGGCCGCTTCGGACCGTACGTGACCGACGGCGAGACCAACGCCACGCTCCGCAAGGACGACGAGGTCGAGACCATCACGCCGGAGCGCGGCTACGAGCTGCTCGCCGAGAAGCGGGCGCGCGGGCCGGTGAAGAAGACGGCGAAGAAGGCCCCGGCCAAGAAGGCGACCGCCAAGAAGGCGACGGCGACCAAGACCGTGGCCACCAAGACCGCGGCCGCGAAGAAGACCGCCGCCAAGAAGACCGCGACGAAGGCGACCACGGCGAAGAAGACGGCGGCCAAGAAGACCGCCGTCGGGAAGGCCGCGGCCACCGACGAGGGCTGATCTCCTCCGGATCCTCCGACAGGGGGCGCCGTCGGTGCCGCTGCCAGCGCCTTCGCCAGCGTCTCCGCCAGTGCCTGCCAGTGCCCGCCAGTGCTCACGGGCCCGCGACCCCACCCCGGGGACGCGGGCCCGAGGCCGGTCGGACGGTGTGCGCGGAACGTCACAACCCGGTGATGAGCGGGATCCGGAACCCCGTTCATCTCATTCCGGTCAACCTCAGCCCGCTACGCTGACCGTATGACGAGCGAGGAGCAGCCCACCCCCAGCGCCGCCCCGGCCGCCCGCGACGCCACGTCCGGGCTGCCCGAGGTCGCGCCAGCCGGGACCCCGGTCGACCGGGCTCGCGCGCTGCTGCGGACGCGCCCCTACCGGCGCCTGTGGACCACCCAGCTGATCGGCGGCACCGCCGACCGGCTCGGCCTGCTGGTGCTGCTCGCGCTCACCGTGATCGCCGTCGCCCTCGGCGGCCGGTTCGGCGACCTGCCGCGCAGCCTCGCCTTCGCCGTCACGGCGGTCCTCGCCGTCCGGCTGGCAGCCACCGGGCTGGTCGGCGTCGCGCTGCTCGGGCCGGTGCACCGGCTGGTCGCCGGCCGGCTGGACCGGCGCTGGACGCTGTTCGGCGCCGACGCGCTGTGCGCCCTGCTGATCGGCCTCGCACCCTGGTGGACCGTCTGGCTGGGCTCCGGCCCGAAGCCCTCCGTCGGCGCCGCCTACGTCCTGCTCGCCACGGTGTTCGTCACCGGTGCCGCCGAGCGGGTCCGGGGGATCGCCAAGGACGCCGCCGTCCCGGGCCTGCTGCCGCCCGCCGATCCGTACGCCCCCGCCGCCGAGCAGCGGCCCGCCGCCGCCCACCTGGACACCGTCCGGAGCATCGACCGCTTCACCGGCTGGGCCACCCTGCCGCTCGCGGCCGCCGGCCTGGTCGCCCTCACGCTGCTGAACAACATCGGCGCGGCGCTCGGCTCGGACTGGCTCCGGGCCCACCAGCTCACCCTCGCCGCGCTCGGCGCGGCCGGCCTGTTCGCCGCCTCGGCCGCCCGCGACTACCTCCAGCAGCTGCCCGTCGGCCCGGTGGCCGTCGCCCCGCACTCGCCGCTGCAGGGCCTGCGCGCCCCCACCGACGCCACCCCCGGCCCCGCGCTGAGCAAGGGCCGAACCGGCAGCGCCCCGTACTTCACCTTCGCCGTCGCCGCCGGGTACGCCTCGATGGCCGGCGTCGCCGCGCTCGCGCTGCTCACCGCCGCCGAGCACCGGGCCGGGCCGATCGGCTACGGCCTGCTGGTCCTCGCCGCCACCGCGGCGCCCGCCCTCGGCTCCCGGCTCACCCGGGCCACGCTGCCCGCGCTCTCGCGCCGCCGCCTGCTCGCGCTGGCGCTGCTCACCGAGGGCGTGGCGCTGATCCTGGCCGGGCTGGTGCTGGACTTCGTCCTCGTCCTGGCCCTCACCGTGCTGGCCGGCCTCACCGCCGGGATCGTCGTCTCCGCCGGGCGCACCCTGCTCGGCCAGGAGGTCGAGGAGGCCCGGCTGCCGAAGGTCACCGAGCACCTGTACGCGGTGCTGCGGGTCGTGGTCGGCGCCGCGCTGGTCGTCGTCCCGCTGATCGCCGCGGCGTACGGGGACGTCGAGTACGGCACGGTCGAGCCCGGCTCGTTCACCTTCATCCACGGCGGCGCGGCTCTCGCCGTCGCCACCTCGGGGCTGCTCACGCTCGTCCTCGCCGCCGTCGTCCTGCTGCGGACCGACGACCGGCGCGGCACCGCGCCCTTCGGCCGGGACCTGGTCGACGCGGTGCGCGGCGCCGTCGGCCCGGCCCCGCGCCAGGGCGCCGGCACCGGCTTCTTCATCGCCCTGG
This sequence comes from Kitasatospora sp. NPDC043950, assembly GCF_056435345.1. Taxonomy (NCBI): domain Bacteria; kingdom Bacillati; phylum Actinomycetota; class Actinomycetes; order Kitasatosporales; family Streptomycetaceae; genus Kitasatospora; species Kitasatospora sp. NPDC043950. The sequence continues at coordinate 78,367 of NZ_JBWKER010000016.1, read as the reverse complement.
AGGGCGGCGACGGCGCCGGCAAGTCCACCCAGGCCCAGGCGCTCGCCGAGTGGATCCGCGGCAAGGGGCACGAGGTCGTGCTCACCCGCGAGCCCGGCGGCAGCCCGGTCGGCCAGCGGCTGCGCGGCCTCGTCCTGGACGTCGGCAACACCGGCCTGTCGCACCGCGCCGAGGCGCTGATCTACGCCGCCGACCGGGCCGAGCACGTAGAGAACGTCATCCGGCCGGCCCTCGCCCGCGGCGCCGTGGTGATCACCGACCGGTACATGGACTCCTCCATCGCCTACCAGGGCGCCGGGCGCGACCTGGCCGCCACCGAGGTCGCCAGGATCTCCCGCTGGGCGACCGGCGGGCTGCTGCCCGACCTGACCGTCGTCCTGGACGTCGACCCGACCAGGGCCCGGGAGCGCTTCACCGAGGCGCTCGACCGGCTGGAGTCCGAGCCCACCGAGTTCCACCAGCGGGTCCGGGCCGGCTTCCTCGCCCTCGCGGCCGCCGACCCGGCGCGCTACCTGGTCGTCGACGGCAGCCAGGCCCCCGGCTTCGTCACCACCGCGATCCGGCACCGGCTCGACCGCGAGCTGCCGCTCTCCGAGCAGGAGAAGGCCGCCCGCGCGGAGCAGGAGCGGCTCGCCCGCGAAGAGGCCGAGCGCCGCGCCGCCGAGGAGGCCCGCAAGAAGGCCGAGGCCGAGGCCGCCGAGCGCAAGCGGCAGGAAGTGCTGGCGCAGCTGCGGGCCGAACAGGCCGAGCAGGAGCGGCTGGCCAAGGAGGAGGCCGAGCGGGCCGCCGCCGAGGCCCGGCGCAAGGCCGAGGAGGAGGCCCGTCGCCGGGCGGAGGAGGAAGCCCGCCGCCGAGCCGAGGAGGAGGCCGAGCGGAAGGCCGAGGAGGACGCCCGGCTGGCGGCGGAGGCCGCCGAGCGCAAGCGCCTCGCCGACGAGGCGGCCGCCCAGGCGGAGCTCCAGCGGCAGCGCGAACTCCAGCGCGAGGAGCAGCGCCGCCGGGCGGAGGAGGCGCTGCAGCGGGCCGAGGAGGCCCGGCTGGCGCAGGCCGCCGCGCTCGCGGCCGCGGCTGCGGCGGCGCAGACGACGGCGGATCGGGCGGCGGCGGGTTCGGCGGGCCTGGCGGGTTCGGCCGGTCCGGCCTCAGGCTCGGCTGCTGGTCAGGCTGCTGGTTCGGCTCCTGGTGATGCCGTGACCACCGAGCTGCGGGCCGTCCGGGACGTCCCGGGGGCGGGGTCCGTGGGCACTCCCGGGCCCGGTGGGACCGACGAGGCGACGCGGGAGCTGTCGCTGCGGGACAGCCGGGCGGCCGTCCGGGCGGCGGAGGCCGCCGACGAGACCGCCCAGCTGCCGGTCGTCCCGTCGACCGCCGTGGACGAGACGGCCGTGCTGCCGAAGATCACGGAGGAGGCGGACCGGACCGCTGTGCTGCCGCGGATCGAGCCGGGGCGTCCGGCGCCGGAGCGTCCTGTGTCGGAGCGTTCTGCCCCGGAGCGCCTGGCACCGGGCCGGGTGGAGCCGGGCCGTGCGGGGGCGGGTCGTACCCAGGCGGGCCGTACCGAGGACCGGGTGCCGCCGGGGCTGTGGCGCGAGGAGCCGGTGGACAGCACCCGCGAGCTGCCGGTGGTCGGCGACGAGCCGCAGCCCGCCGACGAGTCGCAGGCCACCGCCGAGCGACCCCGGCCGGAGTGGGCCGAGGAGACGCCGATGGACGACCTGCCGAGCCTCACCGACACCCTGCTCGGCTCGCGTGACGAGTGGTCGCGCTGGAATCACGGCGGCCCAGCCCCGCAGGACCCGCGTGGCGGCCAGGACCGGCCCGCCCCCGGGGGCGACCAGGGCGAGGGCGGCGGCAAGGGCAAGGGCCGTCGCTGGGGCCGTCGGGGCTGACCTCGGGCTGCGGCGGTACGGACGCCGGCAGGACAGCGGTACGGACGACGGGCGGCGTCGTCGGGGTGGAGAGCCCCGGCGGCGCCGCCCGTCGCCTTCGGCGTCGGGGCGCCTCCTTCGGTGGTGGGCACCCCGGAGGGCGCCGTGGCTGTCGGAGCGGACACGTATGCTCGACGGCGGGGAAGAGGCGCCGGGAGCGCTGCCGTACGGAGCTTGGGAGCAGCAGTGGCCGTCTGGGACGACCTGGTGGGCCAGGAGCGGGTGGTCGAGCAGCTGACCGCCGCCGCCCGGTCGGCCGGGGCGACGATCGCGGCCGGCCGCGGAGCCGGCCCGCAGCCGGGCGGGAACGCCTCCCTGATGACGCACGCCTGGCTGTTCACCGGCCCGCCCGGGGCCGGGCAGGTCACCGCTGCGCGCGCGTTCGCCGCGGCCCTCCAGTGCACCAGCCCGGACCTCGCGCTCGGCGGTACGCCCGGCTGCGGGTTCTGCGACGGCTGCCACACCGTGCTGGCCGGCAGCCACGCCGACGTCAAGTACGTCCGGACCGACGGCCTGTCCATCGGCGTCGGCGACATGCGCGAGCTCGTGCTGCGCGCCTCCAGCTACCCGACCGGCGGCCGCTGGTCGGTGATCCTGGTCGACGCCGCCCACCGGCTCACCGAGGCCGCCGCGAACGCGCTGCTCAAGGGCGTGGAGGAGCCCTCCCCGCGCACCGTCTGGCTGCTCTGCGCCCCCTCCGTCCAGGACGTGCTGCCGACCATCCGTTCGCGCTGCCGCCTGCTCGTCCTGCGCACGCCCACCGCCGAGGCCGTCGCCGACATGCTGGTCCGCCGCGACGGCGTCGACCCGGAGACGGCCCGGCTGGCCGCGCTCGCCGGGCAGGGCGACGTCGGGCGCGCGCGCCGCCTCGCCGTCGACGACCAGGCCCGCACCCGCCGCGCCGAGGTGCTGCGGATCCCGCTGGAGGTCGCCGACATCGGCGGCTGCCTGGCCGCCGCCCAGCGCCTCGTCGACACCGCCAAGGCCGACGCCGAGGCGCTCGCCGAGACCCAGGACGCCAAGGAGACCGACGACCTGAAGGCCGCCTACGGCGCCACCGAGGGCAGCAAGGCGCCGCGCGGCATGGCCGGGGCGGTCAAGGAACTGGAGAAGCGGCAGAAGAGCCGGGCCACCCGCACCCGCCGGGAGACCCTCGGCGTCGCACTGCTCGACCTGCTCGGCTTCTACCGGGACGTGCTCGCGCTGCAGCTCGGCTCCAGCGGCACCCTCGCCAACGAGGACCAGCGGCAGGCCCTGAACCGGGTCGCGCAGGAGGGCCCGCCGGAGAGCACGCTGCGCCGGATCGAGGCGGTGCTCGCCTGTCGGCAGGCGTTGGACCGCAACGTGGATCCGCTGCTCGCCGTCGAGGCGATGACGGTGGCGCTGCGCGCGGGCTGAGCTGAACCGCGCTGCCGCGCTGCCGCGCCGCCGGGCCGTTCCGGGGTGGGCCCGTCGGGCTGAACGCCCGGCGTAGGCCCGGCGTAGGCCTCCCGGAGCCGTCCCGTTGTCCCACCTTCGAGTGAATGATCGATACGCGCCGGGCACACCCGCGTGTGACCGTCCGCCCGTTGTGCACGCTGGGGGCCGACTGTGCCCCGGTGCCGGGGCCGTCGCCCCCGTACGGCACCGGGTCCCGTCCGGCGCCGGCCCTCCTCCCGAGGCGGTGCGTCCCATGGTTCGTTCGCTCCTCGTCATCCCTCTGCTGATGGCCGCGCTGGGCGGGATCTGGCTGGCCCGCGGCGCGCTCCAGCGCTGGCGCGACCTGCGCGCCGCCGCGACGTACGAACTGGCCGGTGAACGCTGGCCGATGCTGGTGCGGGCGGCCGGAGCGATGATCTGCGGGGTCTGCGTCACCGCGTTGACGCTGCTCACGGCGCTCGGGGCGTTCGGCGGCCTGACCCCCCGCAGCCAGGAATCGGACCGGGCCGAGCCGGTGGTCGACGCGGCGGGTACGGGCCAGGGCGGGGGACCGGCGGTCCGGCAGCAGCCGGCGCCGCCCGTCGTGGCGGAGCCGGCCGCGGCCTCCGCCGCCGTGAGCCACTTCGACGGTGTCGGCCAGCCGGGCGGCGGCGAGCTGCTGCAGTCCGCCGTGCCCGGCCCGGACGGGCAGCCGCGCACCGTCCGGGTCTGGCTCCCGCCGCAGTACGCCAAGGAGCCGAACGCGCGCTTCCCCGTCGTCGTGATGCAGGCGGCCACCCCGCGCAAGACCGCCGACGCCGAGGTCCCGGACGTCTTCGAGGGCCTCACCGCGGCCCTGCAGACCGGCCGCGCCCGCCCCTTCATCCTGGTCGCCCCCGAGGCGCCGAACGGCACCGCGCACCCCTGCGACCTGGTCGCCGCCGCGCCGGCCGCCGTCGCCGACGACGAGACGCTGCGCGCCGCCATCGCCGCCTCGTTCCGCATCCTGGCGCCCGGCCCGGCCTCCTGGGGCACCCTCGGCGTCGAGGGCGGTGCGCCGTGCGCCGCCGCCGCCGTGCTGTCCCGCCCCGACCTGTACGGCGCCGCCGCCGCGGTGTCCGGCCGCTACGACGCCGCCGCGCTCACCCAGGCCGGCGCCGAGGCCCCGGCCGGCAGCGCGGCGAAGCTCCTGCTGGCCGCCGCCAAGGCCGACACGGCCGGGCTGGACGCGGCCCGCAAGCTCCAGGCCGCGCTCACGGCCGGGGCCGGACCGGCGGCCAAGGCCGAGGTGAAGATCTCCGACAACGTGCAGGACTACACCCCCGACCGGGAGCGGATGCGGCTCGTCCGGCAGGCGGCGCAGTACCTGGCCGACGCGCTGGCCAAGGCGTCCTGAGCCGCCGTCCCGGACGGGGCGTCGCCGCCCGGTGCCCGTAGCGGGTGCCGGGCGGCGTGCTGTGGTGCAATGCGAGTCGGGTCGCCGGGCGACGACCCTGGGTGACGATCGAGAGGGCTCGGATGATCGCGAGGGGTCGGATGAGGGCCACCGGGCGGGTACTGGCGGCGGCGCTCGCCGTCGGGCTGCTGGCGGGCGGGTGCGGTGCGGGTTCCTCGGGTTCCTCGGGTTCAGCGGGTTCGTCCGGGGCGGGGGGCGCCGGGCCGTCCAGCCCGGCCGCGCCCGGGGTCACGCCGCTGGAGCCGCTGCCCGCCGCCGTCCCGGCCGGGCTGGCCCCGTACTACGCGCAGCGGCTCGACTGGCAGCCGTGCGACGGCGGATTCGAGTGCACCGCCTTCCGGGTGCCGCTGGACTACGACCGCCCCGGCGACGGCGACCTCACCCTGGTGGCGGCCCGCGCCACCGCCGTCCCGGCGGGCTCGGGCTCGGGCTCCGAGGAGGGGACCGGGGGAGGCCGGCTCGGCTCGCTGCTGCTCAACCCCGGCGGGCCCGGCGGCTCGGCGGTCGAGTACCTGGAGGCCACCGCGCGGACGTACGACAGCGGCGTGCGCGCCCGGTACGACCTGGTCGGCCTCGACCCGCGCGGGGTCGGCCGCAGCAACCCGGTCACCTGCCTGAGCGGCGACCGGATGGACGCCTACACCGCCGTCGACCTCACCCCCGGCGACCAGCACGGAATCGACGCCCTGGTCGCCGCCGACAAGGAGTTCGCCGAGGGCTGCCGCCAGCGCGCCGGGGCGGCGCTCGGCCACCTCGGCACCGTCGAGGCCGCCCGCGACATGGACGTGCTGCGCGCCCTGCTCGGCGACGAGCGACTGAACTACGTCGGCAAGTCCTACGGCACCTTCCTCGGCGCCACCTACGCCGGGCTCTTCCCCGGCCGGGTCGGGCGGCTGGTGCTGGACGGCGCGGTGGACCCGTCGCTCGACTCGGTCACCGGCAACCGCACCCAGGCCGGCGGCTTCGAGACGGCCTGGGCCGCCTTCGCCAAGGACTGCGCCAAGCACGAGGACTGCCCGCTCGGCCGCACCGAACAGCAGATCGGCGAGCAGCTCACCGCCCTGCTCGCCACCGTCCAGGCCAGCCCGCTGCCCAGCACCGACCACGGCCGGCGACTCACCGAGGCCCAGGCGACCACCGGCGTCATCCAGGCCATGTACGCCGACTTCCTCTGGCCCAAACTGCGCACCGCGCTCACCGACGCCAAGGCCGGCGACGGCACCAGCCTGCTGAGGCTCTCCGACTCCTACTACGGGCGCGAGGCGGACGGCTCGTACCCCAACCTGATGTTCGCCAACACGGCGGTGAACTGCCTCGACCTGCCCGCCCCGTTCGCCGGGCCGGAGGACGTCCAGCGCGCCGTGCCGGACTTCGAACAGGCCTCGCCGCACTTCGGCCGCGACATGGCGTGGATGGCGCTGGCCTGCACCTACTGGCCGGTCCGGGCCACCGGCACGGCGCACACCATCCGGGCCGCCGGCGCCGCCCCCATCGTCGTCGTCGGCACCACCCGCGACCCGGCCACCCCGTACGCGTGGGCCCAGGCGCTGGCCGGGCAACTGGAGTCCGGACGCCTGCTCACCTACGACGGGGACGGCCACACCGCGTACGCGCACCACGACGCCTGCGTGGACGGCGCGGTCAACCGCTACCTGCTGGCGGGCGAGGCACCGGAGCCGGGCGCGCGCTGCACCCGGTAGGCGGGATGGTTTCCGCTTCAACCGACCGCCGGTGCGACGTTACGATGAGCGCCCCCCGCCCTCATCCCCTCCCCTCCCCGGAGCGCACCGTGCTCGGAGTCAACGACCTGGCGACGTACGTCCTCGGCGCCCTCGTCATCGTCCTACTGCCCGGCCCCAACTCCCTGTACGTGCTGTCCGTCGCCGCCCGCAAGGGCATCCGGACCGGCTACCAGGCCGCCGCCGGCGTCTTCGTCGGCGACCTCACCCTGATCAGCCTCACCTCGCTGGGCGCCGCCTCCCTCCTCAAGGCCAACCCGGCCGTCTTCGCCGTGGTCAAGCTCGGCGGCGCCGCCTACCTGCTCTGGATCGGCTACGGCATGCTCCGCGCCGCCCGCCAGCTCTGGCGCGAACGCCGGACCGCCGACAACCCCGACAACCCCGCCGCCACCGCCGAACCGGCCGCCGAACCCGTCGAGCGCCCGTTCCGCCGCGCCCTGGTGATCAGCCTGCTGAACCCGAAGGCGATCCTCTTCCTGCTCTCCTTCTTCACCCAGTTCGTCGACCCGGCCTACGGACAGCCGGCCCTCTCCTTCGGCCTGCTCGGCGGCATCCTGCAGACCTTCAGCGTGCTCTACCTCTCCCTGCTGATCTTCGCCGGCACCACCCTCGCCACCGCCTTCCGCCGCCGCCGTCGCCTCTCCGCCACCCTCACCAGCGGCGTCGCCGTCCTCTTCGCCGGCTTCGCCGCCAAACTCGCCGTCTCCTCCGCCTGACCCCCACCCCCGCCAACCGGGTGTGGATCACCCGCGAAACCTGTGTAGACTGGCCCGCGTTGCCACCACGCGTGACAACGGCGCCGCCTTAGCTCAGCTGGCCAGAGCAACGCACTCGTAATGCGTAGGTCGCGGGTTCGAATCCCGCAGGCGGCTCTGTAGAAGCCCCAGGACTCACTCGCCGTGACCTGGGGCTTTTGCGTGCGTGGGGTGGAGTGGGGCGGGGATCAGGGGGCGGGCCAGTCGGCCCAGGTGGCGGAGGTCATGGTGACCAGGACGGTGCGGTCGCCCTTGTAGGGGGCTCGGCCGTGGCTGGCGAGGATGTTGTCGACGACCATGACGTCGCCCTGTGTCCAGTCGGGGGCGAGGGTGGTGCGGTCGAAGGCGGCGTGGATCTCGGCCAGGGTGTCGGCGTCGATGGGGCTGCCGTCGCCGAAGTAGGCGTTGCGCGGCAGGTTCTGCTCGGGGAAGACGGCGAGGAGGGCCTCGGTGGTCTTCGCGGGCAGTGAGCCGATGTGGAAGAGGTGGGCCTGGTTGAACCAGACGGTCTCGCCGGTCACTGGGTGCCGGGTGAGCGCCGGGCGGACCTGGCTGGTGCGCAGTAGGTCGCCCTCCCACTCCCAGGCGATGCCGTTGTCGCGGCAGTAGGCCTCGATGTGCCCGCGGTCCTCGGTCTGGAAGGCCTCCTGCCAGGAGAGGCCGATGCCGTCGTGGTAGGCACGGGTGTAGCGCACGCCGAGGGCGGAGAACTTCTCGACCAGCTCGGCCGGGAGCTCGGTGAGGACGGTGCGGCTGTCCGCGACCGGGGTCTGGCCGCCGGTGCTCGGGGTGCGGGTGGCGAGGAAGAAGAGGTGGTCCGGCCAGCGCGAGGAGTAGGAGCTCTCGTTGTGCTGGGGGATGCGCTGGTCGGCCGGGTACTCGGTGGAGGTGTAGACGCTGCCGGCGACCCGCGAGCGCGGGGTGGAGCGCTCGGTGTACTCCAGGGCGCCGCCGCCGAGGACGGCGGCCACGCCGGCCAGCTCGTCGGTGGAGGCGACTGCGGCGCCGATGAGCCTCAGCGAGCCGTGGCGCAGGGTCAGTCGGCGTAGTTCGGGGCGGTGGGCGAGCAGCCACTCGCCGCGCTCCGTCCGGTCGGGAACGGTGGCGACGGGCTGCACCGTCCCGCTCTCTTCGAGGAAGGACACTTCAAGGTCCGTACGCGATCTCGTCACGGCGGCTCACCTCGTCTGTGCGGTGGTGTCGGGGATCGGGAACGCTGTCATCTTCGCCGCCTGGCCGCTGCCGGGGACAGGCGATTAAGAGAGGCCCGAAAACGTCTGGCGAACGCGGGGCCGGGGCCGCGGTGGGGCCGCGGACCCGGCGGTGGGCCGAGGGCTACCGGCCGGCCAGGACGGACCGGCCGTGGGGCGCGTTCCGGTGCGGCGCCGTGCCCGGGGGGTGGGCCAGGAGACGGGTGCCGCCGTTCAGCAGGGAACGGCCCAGGGGAGTCACGGTGTGCAGGACGAGGTTGCGGGTGCGACGGGTGGCGATCAGGCCGGCCGCCCGCAGGACCGAGGTGTGCTGGCTGACGGCGGCATTGGAGACGCCGACGCGGTCGGCGAGTTCGCCGTTGGTGCTGCCGTTGAGCAGGGCCTCCAGCAGGGCGGCCCGGGTCTTGCCGACGAGGCTGGCGAGGGCCTCGCCCTGGGCGGGGTCGAGCGGCCGCTCGGCCTCACGGGTGCCGAGCACGGCGTCCCCGCGGGAGTCCGGGCGTATCGGGAAGACCAGGGCCGGGGCCGGTTCGGCCTTGACCACGGTGGCGTGCGGCGGGACCACGGCGGGCGCGGTCAGGAACAGCGACGGCGTGATGAGCAGGCCGCGGCCGCTGAGCTCGATGGTCTCGTCCCGGTCGTCCTCGACCTCCAGAACCGGTGCCCGCCAGTGGACGCGCGGGTGCAGGGCCTGGAGCAGCGTCTCGACTCCGGAGGCGCTCATGATCTGCCGGTAGGCGTCGGTGTCGCGGACCAGCCGGGCGTGGATGGCCTGCCAGTACGGGAGGACGGCGATCGTGCCGAACTCCTGGACCAGGCCGTCCGGTCCGGAGGGGAGGTCCTCACCGGTGGTTCGTTCCGGAAGCCGCGGTAACGGGTCGGACGGATCGTCCACCTGCGGTGGCGGAGCGCCGAGCAGATCCCAGATGGTCCGTCCGGAAAGGTCGAAGCGGTGTATCAGACGCTGGAGCTCTTCTCGGCTCCGTACGCTGTTGGTGACTGTCTGATGCCATCTTCGGAAGTAACCACCCGAGTTCTTCGACCAGTTGTCCAAGGCGAACGCCGCCTCGGCCTCGGCTGTCGGTGGTCCGGCGACCCGGACGCGGACGAGGTCCTCCATGGAAAAGACGATGCGGCTCACGAACGTGTTCCCCTTCCCCCGAAGAGAACTCGGCCACGCGGACGTTCGGCCGAAGTTCCCCCTCATTCGACTGGGGGCAATCATCGCCGTTCGCCGGCGCGCCGGGGTATCCCCCGTTCGGGAGATCCGCAGGATCGGGCCAGGGGGTCGCACTCGGTGACAGGAAGGGTGGGGGCGGTGGAGGTGCGGCGAACAGAGGGTGTTCTACCTGGGTGTCGTCCCTATCCCTCACCCCGCTGCATGGTGCCGCCCTCCCAGGCCCAGGCGGCGATCTCGACCCGGTTGCGAACCTTCAACTTCGTCTGGACGCTGGCCAGATGGGACTTGACGGTGGAGAGGGAGATGGCCAGCGTCTCGCCGATCTCCTGGTTGGTGCGGCCGCGGGCGACCAGCCGGGCCACGTCCAGTTCCCGGTCGGTCAGGACGGTCGGGGAGAGCGTCGTCGCGGCGGCCTGGGCCGCCCCGGGCCCGGCGGCGGAGAGCCGCTTGAGCAGCCGCACGGTGACGGCGGGGGAGACCATCGCGTCGCCGGCGGCGACCGCGCGGACCGCCTCGATCAGCAGGGTCGATCCGCTGTCCTTGAGTAGGAAGCCCTGGGCGCCGCCGCGCAGCGCGCCGTAGACGTACTCGTCCAGGTCGAAGGTGGTGACCACGACCACCCGCAGCGGGTCGCTCACCCCGGGGCCGGCCAGCAGCCGGGTGACCTGCAGGCCGTTCAGCCGGGGCATGCTGATGTCGACCAGGCAGACGTCGGGCCTCAGTCGGCGGGCGAGTTCGACGCAGGTGGCGCCGTCGGCGGCCTCGCCGAGCACCTCGATGTCGGGCTGGCTGTCGAGGATCAGCCGGAAGCCGGTGCGGACCATGTCCTGGTCGTCCGCGATGAGCACCTTGATGGTCATGCCGGCATCCTCCGAGTGCTGGGGTCCGTGTTCCTCACGGGGAGCAGGGCCGTCAGCTCCCATCCTCCCGCATCGTCCGGGCGCTCGGTGAGCGTTCCTCCGACCGCCCGGACGCGCTCCTGGAGCCCGAGGAGGCCGAGGTCCTGCTGTCCGAGGTGGGGGACACGCAGACCCTTGCGGGCCGTTCCCCCGCGCGGCGGTCCGCTGCGCACGGTGGCCTCCAGGGTGGACGGGCCGAGGCCTATCCGTACGGTGACCCCGGTGGCGTCCGGGGCGTGCCGGCGCACGTTGCTCAGGCCCTCGGTGATCACCCGGTGCGCGGTGGTGGCGATCTCGGGGGCGAGCCGGGCGGTGAGCGCGGCCTCGTCCAGTTGCAGGTCCACCGAGGCGCCGCCCCGGCGGAAGGACTCCACCATGACGGGTATGTGCGCGATGCCCTGCCCCGAGAGCGGCGAGGCGGCGGCCAGGTCGGTGCCCTCGCGCAGCATGGTGACCAACTGCCGCATCGACTCCAGGGATTCGCTGCCGGCCTGCTCGATGTCGTCGAAGATCGGGACGACTTCCTGTGGCGCGGTCTGCCAGATCGCCCGGCCGGCCTGAGCCAGCACGATGATGCCGGTGACGTGGTGGGCGACGAAGTCGTTGAGGTCGTTGGCGAGGTCGATCAGTTCGTCGCGGCGAACCTGTTCCACGGCCCGGAGCCGGCGGGTGTCGGCCGCGCGCAGGTAGCAGCCGAGGGCGATCGCGACGCCGGCGACGATGGCCAGCAGCACGACGGTCAGCACCGTCCCGGAGGTGCTGCGGGAGACCCGTGCGGCCAGCCCCAGCAGGGCGATCACCAGGGCGGCGCAGGTGCCGAGGACGGCGGCGCGGGCGCGGATGTGCCGGGCGGTGGTGATCAGCAGGAGGCTGAGCGCGAGCAGCTCCATCAGCCCGGGGGAGTCCTGCTCGGTGCCGCGGACGAAGCCCACGGCGGACCAGACCAGCGACCAGAGCGCGGCCGCCCCGGCGCGCAGCTCGGGCCGGCCTCGCGGGCCGAACAGCACCAGGGCGGCCGGGACCAGCCCGGCGAGCGGCAGCAGTGGTCCGGCGGTGTCCAGACTCATGGCCAGGTCCAGCAGCCACAGCACGCCGAACCCGACCGCCAGGGCGGCCCGGGCGGCGCGCGGCAGGGTGGACACCGGCGTCGCCGGGGACGCCTGGTCCGGGGCCGGTTGGGCGAGGAGGTCTCGGAGGCTGGGGAGCCGCACGGGCCGGCCTTTCGGGTCGGTGGAGTCGGACGGTCGATCAGGGAACGGGAGGCCGGAAGGTCGCGGGGGAGCGGGTAGGTCGGGCGGTCGGTGCCGTCGGCTGGCCGGGGACGGTCGGAGCGGCGCCCGGACGGGGGTGCCGGGCGCCGCTCGGGCCTGGGGCCGGGGCCGGCCGGGCCTGTCCCGGAGGGCGGTGGTTCAGCGGTTGGCGCGCCGTACGGAGTCCACGCCGAGAGCCAGGGCGGCCAGTAGCACCGCGGCGGCGGCCACCGCGGCCGTGCCCGGGCCCTTGCCCTCCGCCACGCCGAGGAAGTCGACCTCGGGGATGCGGTTGAACATCGCGTACCAGAGCAGCGGGTAGAGCGCCTGGAACAGCCGGGGACCGCGGCTGACGATCCCGCAGAGCATCGCCAGGGCGGGCACCACCAGGGCGCCGACCAGGGCGGCGACCGCCGCGCCGGTGTCGCCGGAGGCGATCAGCCGGACGATCGGCACCGCGGTGACGGCCAGTGCCACGGCGATCCCGGCGAGCAGTCCTGCCAGCAGCCGGCGGCCTGCGGCCGGGCAGGCGGCGAGCAGGTCGTCGATGCTCCCGGCGCCGGCGTGGTTGCCCATCCGGGACCAGATGAGCACCGGCCAGAGCACGGTGAGCGGCAGCACCGGGTGGAGGACGTTCCCGCTCGGGACGAACGCGGCGAGCACGGCCAGGGCCAGCGTGCCCAGCCACCACCAGCGCATGCCCTGGAGCAGGACGCGTACCTCGCCGACCAGTGTGGGCAGGAAGGACGAGCCCATCCGGGGCGGCGTCAACAGGGACGGGTCGAGGCCGAAGGAGGTGCCCGCGCCGGCGGCCGGCTCCTCGGCGTGGTCGGCGTGCTCGGCACCGGTCCGGTCGGCCGCGCCCTTGGCGCCCGGGACCAGCGCGCCGACCGCGCCGATGGCGGCGGACGGGTCGAAGCGGCGGAACCAGAGCACCGACAGCAGCGCGGCCACCAGCGAACCGGCCACCAGCAACGCGGCGTTGGCCAGCAGGCCGCCGCCCAGATCGCCGAGACCGAGGCCCTGCCAGTCGAAGGTGACCGGGGTCTTGTCGTCGGAGGTGAGGCCGACGCCGAAGCGCACCGCCTCGGCCGGGTGCCCGGCCGCCGAGATCGCCTGGCGCATCGACTCGCTGATCCGTTCCATGCTCAGCAGGTCGTACGCGCCGGAGGCCTGGGAGGCCATGATGCCGACCAGCCAGACCACGAACCAGATCAGCGCGCCGACGCCGCCGCGCAGGCCCGGCAGGGTGTCGAAGAGCACCGCGCAGGCCGCGACGAGGGCCAGCAGCGGGAGCGTGATCAGGACGAAGGGCAGCAGCAGGCGCACGACGTCGACGTGGTACGACTCGCCCTTGACCAGCTGCACGCCGAACGCGGTCACCGCGAGGGCGAGCAGCATCGAGCCGAGCACCAGCAGGTTGCTGCAGAACTTGCCGAACAGGTACGAGGGGCGGGTCATCGGCGTGGCCGCGAGGATCTGGCCGACGCCGTTGCGCTCGTCCTTGGGGACGGTGCCGCGGGTGATGTTGAAGCCGGCCAGCGCCAACCAGACAGCGCCGCCGAGCGCGGTGACGGTGCCGACGTAGCCGCTGGTGTACAGGCCCCGGTAGCCGCTGATCTGGAAGACCTGCCAGGTCGAGGAGCCGACCGGGGCGGCCAGCAGGCCCAGGGCGAGCGTGCCGAGCAGGACCACCAGGTAGGCGGGACGGCGTCGGCGCTCCCGGAAGTCGGCGAGGGCGAGCGCGGTGACGGTGCCCGCCATCAGCGCACCACCGCCTGCGGGACGGCCGGAGCCGGGGCGGAGGTCAGCAGCAGGTAGGCGTCGTCGAGCCCCGGCGGGACCGGTTCGGCGTGCTGGGCGGGCGCGTGCGGGGAGATCACCCGGGCGCGAACGCCCTGCGGGGTGCGGGTGGTGCCGCCGAGGACGAACCGCGAGCGTAGGGCCGGGATCTGGTCGGAGGCCACGGTGAGCTCCCAGACCGAGCCCTCGGCGAGCCGCAGGAGCTCCTCCGGGGTGCCGTGGTGGATCAGCCGGCCCTTGCCCATGATGGCGATCCGGTCGGCGGTGGCCGCCACGTCGGAGACGATGTGGGTGGAGAGGATCACGATCCGCTCGGAGCCGAGGCCGGTGAGCAGGTTGCTGAACCGCATCCGCTCCTCCGGGTCGAGGCCGACGGTCGGCTCGTCGACGATCAGCAGCTGGGGGTCGTTGAGCAGCGCCTGGGCGATGCCGACCCGCTGGCGCATGCCTCCGGACATCGAACCGAGCCGCTGCTTGGCGGCTCCGGAGAGGTTGACCAGGTCGAGCAGCTCGGTGATCCGGGCGTTCGCGGAACGGCCCTGCAGCCCCTTGGCCGAGGCCAGGTAGGAGAGGAACTCGCGGGCGGTCAGCTGCGGGTAGACGCCGAAGTCCTGTGGCAGGTAGCCGATGGTGCGGCGCAGCGGGCCGGGGTTCTCGGCGATGTCGGTGCCGTTCCAGAACACCCGGCCGGAGGTCGGCTTGGTGACGGTGGCCAGGATTCGCATCAGGCTGGACTTGCCGGCGCCGTTGGAGCCGAGCAGGCCGAGCACGCCGGGGCGCAGGGTCAGCGAGAAGGAGTCCACCGCTCGCTTGCCGCCGCGGTACTCCTTGGTCAGATCGGTGATCTGGAGTTCCATCGCTCAGTCCTTCGTGTTGACGCGGACGACACCGACCTTGGAGGCGACGGTGATGGCGTGGGCGGAGTTCGGGTCCTCGCCGACCTCCACGTGGGGGTTGGACGAGCCGGCCTTGGCCTCGACGTGGTAGCGGGTGCCGTCCTCGGGGACCCGCACGGTGATGCTGCCGGTGTCGGACTCGGCCTTGACCTTGTCGGGCGCCTTGACGAAGGTCAGCTTCACGCTGCCGTTCTCGTTGGCGACGTCCACGTCGGCGGAGGAGAGGCCGCTCGCGTCGACCTTGCCCTTGTCGGTGCGGACGGTGAGCGGCGCGGCGAGGCCGTCGAGGTCCACCGAGCCCTGCTCGGTCTTCACGTCGAGCTTGCCGTCGATGCCCTTGGCGGTGATGCCGGCCGATCCGCTGCCCTGGACGGTCACGGCCACGCCCTTGGGGACGTGCACGGTGTACTGGGCCTTGCAGTTGAGGACGATGCCGCTGCACTTGCCGGACAGCTTGAGGGTCTCGCCCTCCAGCGTCCAGGCGGCGTTGCCGTCCTTCGCGGCCTGGCCGGCGAGCCTGCGGTCGGCCCTGAGGGTGGTGCCGTCGGCGGGCACCAGGGTCACATCCTTGTCGGTGTCCACGGTGAGGTGCGTGCCCTGGAAGCCGAAGTCCTTGGAATCGTTGCGGGGTTGGGCGTCCAGGTCGTCGCTCACACCGCAGCCCGTGAGTGCGATGGCCAGTGCGGAGATCGGGGCCACCCAGGCCAGCTTGGCGGTCGACATTTTCATACCCGTCATGCTCCCGGCGGGGCCGGGGCGGCGACATCCGCCTTTCGGGAGAGATCGGCGGGGCGTCTCGTTCCTTTGGCCGAGGACGCGCTCTCGTTCTTTCGGCCGGGGCGGCACGGATGAACGGACGGGGGTGGACCGGGGGTTCACTATACGAATTCCCCGGGGAAAGAGCGCCCGCCCGGCACGGGCCGGTGAAGGCCGTGCCGGGCGGGCGGGGAAGGGGTGTTCGGAAGCGGTTGTCGCGGGCCGTCGGCTCCGACCTCAGATCAGCACGGTCCGCTTTCCGGTGACGGCGCTGATTCGCCGGGCGTCGCGGGTGAGATTGACCCGCTTGAGCCAGCGGTCGGTGCCGTCGAAGCGGCAGCGGAAGGACTCCCGGCCGTGCACCACCCGGAAGTTGTCGACGAAGACCAGGTCGCCGGGGGCGAGCGAGATCCGCTCCACGTGCTCGCCGAGGACGGCCTGGACGGTCTCCACGGCTTCGGCGGCCGCGTCGTCGCCGGGCAGCGGGCGCATGAAGTCGATGTCGAAGCGCAGGTAGGGGGCGTTCGGGGGGCCGAACAGCACGGCGCCGAGCTGCGAGCCGTCGCCGGCGCTGTCGGGCAGCGAGCCGAGGTTGTGGGAGTCGTCCGGGAGGAACAGGAAGCGCTCCTGGAACAGCACCTCGCGGACGTTCTGAGGCAGGTCGAGTGCCTCGGCGCGGACGTAGGTGGTGCCCACCTGGGTGGGGTTGCGCAGGCACAGCAGGGCCACGTAGTCGCTGCGGCAGGGGTGGAAGACGTCCTCGGTGTGGAAGTTGAGTTCCCTGGTGCTGCTGGCGCTGGTCAGCGAGTTGTCGTCCTCGGGGGTGGGGCAGACGTCGTGGACCAGCCGGCCGGCCTGCTGGCTGGTCCAGCCGAACGGCTCGGCGAGCCCGGCGCCGACCAGGGCCAGCACGCCTTCCTCGTGCCAGCCCGCGCCGAGCTTGGCGGCCGGTTCCCAGCCGAGCGGGGTGGGCTCCAGGTCGGCCCGGACCGGAAGGTTGGAGACCACGGTGATGGCCTCCTCGCCGGTGCGGGTCGCGGCGAGGAAGGTCCGCAGCCGCTCCGGCAGCCGCTGGGCGGCGCCGGTGGCAGCCGCGGACATCCGCGAGGGGTCCTGGTCGCCGTTCAGGGACTCCAGGAATTCATCGGCGAGAACCGCGATCTCGTCGCGCTCTTCATCGTGCAACCGCAGCGTGGACACCGCTTTCCTTTCTTTCGCGTCGGTGCGCCCTGGGGGTTTCCGGTCAGGACGCGGTGGAGCGTGGGCGGAGATCGTTCCAGTTGCTCTCGATGTAATGCAGGCAGTCCTCCCTGGAGTCCGGTCCGTACGTCGACGACCAACCGTCTGGAACGTCGAGGAAATCCGGCCAGAGGCTGTGCTGGTTCGCCTGGTTGACCAAAACCCGGAAGGTGCCTTCGGCATTCTCGAACGGGTTTCCCATTCGTCTCTCCCTGAACTGGTGTGGGGCCGGCACTGGCACCGCTCATGCTGGGAAGGGGTTCGGCGTGCTGACAAGCTCGTTAAGTCAGGCCTTAAATCGGAAAACGGACCCTTCGACTTCGCTTCGCCGAATGCCTGCGGCGGACCGGTAAATCGCGCTGACCTGCGGTTATCGTGCCCTGCTTAAGGAGCTGGAGCCTGCTGTTGGTTCCGGTCGAAACTGATGTCACCTGCCGGAAACCGAACAGGAGGCATCCATGTCGATCACTGAAGTGGCGATACCCGGAGCAAAACTGACATCGGCCGACATCTACAACTCGGCGGTGGCATCCTGGGCAATTGCCGCAGCCTGGGAGGTGGGCGCGCTCGACGAGCTGAACGGCGCCGCCTCTCTGGATGCGGAGGAACTGGCGGAAAAGCTCGGGCTGGACCCGGTCGCGTCCCGCGGGATGTTCCAGGCGCTCGCCTCGGTCGGAGTCGTCACCCGTGATGGCGGCACGATCAGCCCCGGCCCGATCTTCGACGAGGTGAACACCTACCGGTCGTACTTCCACTGGCTCAGCCGGGGCTGCTCCGGTCTTTACACCGAAATGCCCTCGGTGCTCCGAAAAGAGAACCGGGTCGGCTCCTTCTACCACCGGGACGGCGCGGCCATCGGCTACGCCTGCCGCGAGCTGTCCTCGTTCTCGTTCGACCCGGCGTTCTGGGCCGCGATGGACCGGCTGCCGTTCGACTTCAAGGTCGCCGCCGACCTCGGCTGCGGCAGCGGCGAGCGGCTCATCCAGATCGCCAACCGCTACCCGGGCACCCGCGGCCTCGGCCTCGACATCGGCCTCCCGGCCGTCGAGATGACCACCCGTGAGGTGGCCAGGGCCGGCCTGTCCGACCGCATCACCGCTCTCCAGGCGGACGCTCGCGACCTGGCCCCGCATCCCGTCTTCGCGGAGGTCGAGCTGCTCACCTGCTTCATGATGGGCCACGACTTCTGGCCCCGCGAGAACGCCGTCAAGTCGATGCGCACCCTGCGCGAGCGGTTCCCCAACGTGCGCCGCTTCCTGCTGGGCGACACCACCCGCACGGTCGGCTACCCGGACCGCGGGATCCCGCTGTTCAACCTCGGCTTCGAGTCCGCCCACGACCTGATGGGGGTGTACGTGCCCACCCTGGACGAGTGGTACGGGGTCTTCGAGGAGACCGGCTGGAAGCTGGCCGGCGAGCAGCGGATCGAGTCGCCCGCCGCCTCCGTCGTCTTCGAGTTGGAGTGACCCCGACACCATGACGACCACCTCGGCACCCCCCACCAGGAGCGTCGACCCGGCCAGCGCCGGCGGGCTCGGCCGGCTGCTGCACCGACTGATCCGCCGGCACACCGTCCCCGGAGCCCAACTCGCCCTCCTGCACCAGGGCGTGACCTCGGTCGTGACGGCCGGGGAGGAGTGCTACGACAGCGGTCGGCCGGTCACCGCGGAGTCCCGGTTCCCGGTCGGCTCGCTCACCAAGCCGTTCACCGCCGCGCTGCTGACGACCCTGGCGGACGAGGGCGAGGTGGACCCGGACGCCCCGCTCGGCGGGCAGTTCCGCGAGTTCGCGGCGCTGCCCGGGGTGCTCGGGAGCGAACTGGCGCTGCGGCACCTGCTCACCCACACCGGCGGACTGCCCGGGAGCCACCCCGCCGAGCAGCCGCCGGCCGACCGCGACCAGTACCTCAGGGAGGCCGCGGCGGCCGTGGTCTGCCCGCCGGGCACGGCCTTCTCCTACTCCAACGTCGGGCTGGTGGCGGCCGGCCGGGTCGCCGAACTGGCCCTCGGCATGCCGTGGGAGGAGGCCGTCACCTCGGTCCTGCTGCGTCCGCTCGGCATCCGCGCGGCCTTCGTCACCGGCTCGGGCGCCGCCGCCGGGCACGTCCCCGGGCACGCCGCGCAGCCGGCGTACGGTACCGCCCGCCCGGTGGCCCAGCTGCTGCCGCCGGTGGAGGCGCCGGCCGGCGCGCTCGCGCTCGCCGCCGCGGACCTGCTGCGGTTCGGCACCCTGCTCGCGGACGAACCGGTGCGCCCGCGAGGGCCGCTGCTGCCGCCGCCCCGGGTCACCGAGACGATGCGCCGGATCGAGCCGAACACCGACGCGTTCGGCCTGGCCGACGCTTGGGGCCTCGGCCTCGCGCACTACCTGGCCCCGGACGGCCGGACCTGGGTCGGTCACGACGGCACCGGCGACGGCACCTCCTGCCACCTGCGGGTCGACCCGCAGGAGGGCACGGTCGTCGCGCTGACCACCAACGCGGGCACCGGACTCGCGCTCTGGGACGACCTGCTGGCCGAACTGGGCGGGGCCGGGATCGAGGTCGGCAGTCACCCGTTCACCCGGCTGCGCGGCGACGCGCCGCCGGCCCCCGACCACCTCCTCGCCGACTGCGCGGGGACCTACCGCAACGGCGCCACCGAGTACCGCCTGGTCCATGACCCGGACGGCCTGCGGCTCGACCAGGGAGGCCGACCGTTCGCCCGGCTCGCCGTCCGGTCGGACCTGGCGTTCTCGGTCGTCGAGCTGACCACCGAGCGGACCGGCTACACCGGCCGCTTCCACCGGGACCCGGACACCGGGCGGATCGACCGCATGCAGGTCGGCGGGCGCCTGGCGGCCCGGTGGTGAGCGGCGGCGCACGGCAGTAACCAGCGTGTTCCGGACTCCCGCGACCCGCGGGAGTCCGAAGCCGTCGTCGGACCGGACGGCCGGGCGGCTGAACGGGCAGAGCAGACCGAAGGGCAGGAGACACAACCATGTCGCACGAGGCGGCTTCCCCGGACGCACGGCTCATCACTGGTACCGACCCGGCGTCGGCGGAGGCGGCAGGGTGGCACGCGGGACCGCCGGCGCCCGCCGCCGGCACCCTGCCCGAGCTGCTGCGCCGGCAGGTCGAGCGGGCCCCGAGGGCGCCCGCCCTGGTGTCCGGGGTCGGCACCCTCTCGTACGCCGAGCTGGACAGCCGGACCAACCGGCTGGCGCACCTGCTGATCGACCGGGGCGTCGGCCCCGGCAGCATCGTGGCGCTCGGCATGGCCCGCGGCGCGGATCTCGTGCTGGCGGCCATCGCCACCACCAAGGCCGGCGCCGCCTACCTGCCGGTCGATCCGGCCTACCCGGCCGAGCGGGTCGCCTACGTCCTCGCCGACGCCTCGCCGCGGCTGCTGCTCACCAACGGCGCCGGTTCGGTCCGGGCCGTCGACGGCCCGTCGGCCGTGCTGGACCTCGCCGACCCGGCCGTCGCCGAGGCGCTGGCGGGCTGCCCGGACACCGACCCGGCCGCGGCCGGGAAGGTCGGGCCGGGACACCCGCTGGACGCCGCGTACGTCATCTACACCTCCGGATCCACCGGGCGCCCCAAGGGCGTGGCCGTGCCCCACCACGGCCTCGCCGCCCTCACCGCCCAGCACGTCGCCCAGCTGGCGGCCGGCCCCGGTTCCCGGGTGCTGCAGTTCGCCAGCCCCAGTTTCGACGCCTCGGTGTTCGAACTCTCCATGGCGCTGCTCACCGGCGGCACGCTGGTCCTGGCCGATGCCGCGCGGCTGGTACCCGGTCCGGCCTTCGCCGACCTGCTGGCCGAACTGCGGATCACCCACGTCACCCTGCCGCCTGCGGTGCTCGCCACCCTGCCGGACGGGGCGGTCCCGGCCGGCGTCACCGTCGTCACGGCCGGCGAGGCCTGCTCCGCCGCGGTCGCGGCCCGTTGGGCGCCCGGCCGGCTGATGGTCAACGGGTACGGGCCGACCGAGTCCACCGTCTGCGCCACCATGAGCGACCCGATCCCCGGGGACGGCACCGCCCCCGACATCGGACGCCCGGTGACCGGCACCCGGGTGCACGTCCTCGACGAGTGGCTGCGGCCGGTCGCCCCCGGCGCCGTCGGCGAGCTGTACGTGGCCGGGGACGGGCTGGCGCTCGGCTACCTGGGCCGCCCCGGTCTGACCGCCGAGCGCTTCGTCGCCGACCCGTACGGACCGGCCGGCGGCCGCCTCTACCGCACCGGCGACCTCGCCGAGTGGACCGCGGACGGCGTGCTGCGCTACCGCGGCCGGACCGACGACCAGGTCAAGATCCGGGGCTTCCGGGTCGAGCTGGGCGAGGTCGAGGCCGCCGTGCTGACCCACCCGGCCGTCGCCGAGGCCGCCGCCGGAGCACCCGAGGACGAGCGCGGCCACCGCCGACTGGTCGTCCACGTTCGCGCGGAGGCGGGCCTGGCCGCGCCCACCCGGGCCGAGCTCGCCGCCCACCTGCGCCGCACCCTGCCCGAGCACCTGCTGCCCTCCGCGGTGGTCCCGGTCGGGCACTTCCCGCTCAACCCCTCCGGAAAGGTGGACCGCGCCGAACTGCCCGCGCCGGACTGGACCGGCCGCGGGGTCGCCCACGTGCCGGCGAACGGCCCGGTCGAGAAGGCCGTGGTCCGGATCTGGGAGGAGGCCCTCGGCACCACCGGTGTCGGGACCACCGACGACTTCTTCGACCTCGGCGGCGACTCGCTGCTGGGCGCCCGCGTCCTGGCCCGGCTGAAGGCGGAGTTCGGCACCGCACCGAGCCTGCGCGAGCTGTTCGCCGCGCCGACCGCGGGCGCGGTCGCCGCCCTGGTCGGACCGGCCGGGTACATCCCCGCCCCGGTCGGGGCCGTCGCGCGCGACGGCGCGCCGCGTGGCCGCGGCGGCACCGTGCCGATGTCCTTCGCCCAGGAGAGCCTCTGGTTCCTTCACGACGCCGCCCCGGCCCTGGCCGGGTACGGCGCCGCGGTCGGCATCGAGCTGGCCGGCGAACTGGACGACGCGGCGCTGCGCGCCGCCTTGGGCGCGGTGCTCGCCCGGCACGAGGTGCTCCGCACCACCTTCCGGGCCGGCGAGCACGGCGGCGTGCAGGTGGTGCACGAGCCCGGCGAGCCCGCGCTCGACGTGGTCGACCTCACCGCGCTGTCGGCCGGGAAGGCGGCGGACGAGCACGAGCGACTGCTCGCCGAGGCGACGGCCCGTCCGTTCGACCTGGTGGCCGGGCCGCTGCTGCGCGCCCTGCTGATCCATCTGCCCGGGCGGCGGCACGTGCTGGTGCTGGACCAGCACCACATCGTCACCGACGGCTGGTCCACCCGCGCCCTGCTCCGGGAGCTCTTCGAGCTCTACGGCCGGGCCGTGCACGGGCCGCTCGGCCCGGTGGCGCCGGCGCCCGACCAGTTCGCCCGCCACGCCGCCGACCAGCGCGAACGGGCCCGGGCCGGCGCCTGGGACGCCGACATCGCGTACTGGCGCGAGCGGCTCGCCGACCTGCCGCCGCTCGACCTGCCCGCCGACCGGCCGCGCTCGGCGGCCCGCACCGGCGCCGGCGCCCTGCACCGGTTCCGTGTCCCGGCCGAGCTGGCCGCCGGGCTGCGCGCCCTGTCCCGGGCCCGTCGGGCCACCGTCTTCATGACGCTGACCGCCGCCGTGCACGTCCTGCTGGCCCGGCACAGCGGCCAGCGCGACTTCGCGCTCGGCATCGCCACCGCCGGCCGCCGCGACGGCGTGGACGACGACACCCAGGGCTTCTTCGCCAACCTGGTGCCGCTGCGCACCGCGCTCGACCCCGCCCGGCCGTTCGGTGAACTCGTCGACGCCGTAAGGGAGTCCACCCTGGTCGCGGTCGAGCACGGCGAGGTGCCGTTCGACCGGCTGGTCGAGGCGCTGCGTCCGGTCCGCGAACCGGGCCGGATGCCGCTGGTGCAGGCCGCCGTCACCTACCAGGAACCGCTGCTGCGCCCCGGGGCGGCGGCCGCCGGGCTCGACCTGGCCGAGGCCGAACTCCCGCGATCCTCCTCGCGGTTCGACCTGCTCTTCGAGTTCTGGAACCACGGCGACACGCTCGGCGCCGGCATCGAGTACAGCACCGACCTGTTCACCGCTGCCACGGTCGCCCGGCTGGCGGACCACCTGCTCGGCCTGCTCCGGTCGGCCGTCGCCGACGCCGGCGCGCCCGCCGGGGAGCTCGCCCTGGTCGGCGCGGAGGACGCCGGGGCCCGGCGGGCCCGGGCCGACTGGCACGACACCGAGACCACCTACCCGCGCGAGGCCCGGGTCCACGAGCTGTTCGAGTACGTCGCCCGGCTCCGCCCGGATGCCGTCGCCCTGGTGCACGAGGAGACCGCCGTCCGCTACGGCGAGCTCAACACCCGGGCCAACCGGCTGGCCCGCCGACTGGCAGCCGCCGGGGTCGGGCGCGGCACGCTCGTCCCGGTCTGCGCCCGGCGCTCGCCAGGGATGGTCGTCGGGCTGCTGGCGGTGCTCAAGGCCGGCGGCGCCTACGCGCTGCTCGACACCGGCCTGCCGGTCGAGCGGCTGCGGCTGATGATCGAGGACCTGGCCGCGCCGGTCGCACTCGTCGGGGCCGACGCCGAGGCGACCGTCCGGGCGGCCTGGCCCGCCGCGGGCGACCCGGTCCTGCTGTCGCTCACCGACCCGGCCACCGACGCCGAGGACGACTCCGACCCGGCCGTCCCGGGCAGCGCCGAGGACCCGGCGACGGTGATGTTCACCTCCGGCTCCACCGGTCGGCCCAAGGGTGTGCTGGCGGCCCACCGCGCCACCGTGCGCACCTTCGTCGGCACCGACTACGCCCGGTTCGGGCCGGACGAGGTGGTTCTGCAGTCGGCGCCGATCTCCTGGGACGCGTTCTCCCTGGAGCTGTTCGGCGCGCTGCTGCACGGCGCCCGCTGCGTTCTCCAGCCGGCCCCCACGCCCGAGCCGGAGGCGATCGCCGAGCTCGTCGAGCGGCACGGCGTCACCACCCTGTGGCTGTCCTCCAGCCTGTTCAACGTGATGGCCGAGGAGTACCCGGGCGTCTTCGGGACGCTCCGCCAGGTGCTGACCGGCGGCGAGGCGGTCTCGGTCGAGCACGTCGGCCGGGTGCTGCGCCGCCACCCCGGGCTGCGCCTGGTCAACGGCTACGGACCGGTGGAGTCCATGGTGTTCGCCACCACCCACCGGATCACCGAGCGGGACCTGGAGCGGGCCTCGGTGCCGATCGGCCGCCCGCTGGCCAACACCCGGGTCCACCTGCTGGACCAGGACGGACGGCCGGTGGCGGACGGCGTGCCCGGCGAGCTGTACCTGGCCGGCGACGGCCTGGCGATCGGCTACCTCGGCCGGCCCGAGCTGACCGCCGAGCGGTTCGGCCCCGCGGTCTTCGACCCGGCCGAGCGGCTCTACCGCACCGGCGACCTGGCCCGGATGCTGCCCGAGGGCGTGCTGGAGTTCCTCGGCCGGGCCGACGACCAGGTCAAGGTGCGCGGCTTCCGGATCGAGCCCGGCGAGATCGTCGCCGCCCTGCTGCGGCTGCCGGAGCTGGCCGACGCCGCCGTCCTGGCACTGCCGGACGGCGCGGGCTCCAAGCGCCTGGTCGGCTACCTGGTGCCCCGGGCCGCCGAGCAGCGCCCGGACACCGCCGCGGTGCGCGCCGCGCTGGCGCAGCACCTGCCCTCGTACATGGTGCCGTCCGCCTTCGTCACGCTGCCGGCGCTGCCGCTGAACGCCGCCGGGAAGCTCGACCGGGCCGCCCTGCCGGTGCCCGAGGCCGACGCCGGGCGGGCCTACCTGGCGCCGCGCGACGAGAAGGAGCGGCTGCTCGCGGAGACCTGGGCCCGACTGCTCGGCGTGGAACAGGTCGGTGTCGAGGACAACTTCTTCGAGCTGGGCGGGGACTCCATTCTCACCATGCGGGTCGCCGCCCGGGCCCGCGCCGAGGGGCTCTCCCTGCGCTCCGGCGACGTGATGCGGCATCAGACCGTCGCCGCACTCGCCGCCGTGGCGGTCTGGGCCCGGGACGAGGCGCCCGCCGCCGAACAGGGCCCGGTCGAGGGCGAGCTGCCGCTCACCCCGATCCAGCGCTGGTTCCACGGCACCGACCCGGCCCGGCCCGGGCACTTCGACCAGACCGTCCGGGTCGAACTGGCCCCCGGAGTCGACGAGTCGGCCCTGGAGCGGGCGCTGCGCGCCCTGTTCGCGCAGCACGACGCCCTGCGGCTGCGCTTCACCGGGGCCGTCGGCCACCACGCGCCCGGCCCGGGCGGCCCCCTGCTGCACGTCGTCGATCTGGCCGGCCTGCCGGTCGACGAGCAGGACCGCCGGATCGACGACACGGCCGAGCGGGTCGAGGAGTTCGACCTCGCGGAGGGCCCGCTGTTCGGTGCCACCCTGCTGCGCGGCGACACCGGGCGCCCGGACGTGCTGGTGCTGGCGGCCCACCACCTGGTGGTCGACGGCGTCTCCTGGCGCATCCTGCTGGAGGACCTCGCCGACGCCTACCGGCAGGCCGCGGTCGGCCGGGAGGTGCGGCTCGGCGCCAAGACCACCTCGTTCCGGGCCTGGGCGCTCGACCTCGAAACCCGCACCGCCGCCGGCGAGTTCGAGCCCGAGCGGGCCTACTGGGACGGCGTGCCGGACCTGGCGACGCCCCGGCTGCCGCGCGACCGGGCAGGCGCCAACACCGCGGCTTCGACCCGCACGCTGACCGTCCGGCTGACCGCCGCCGAGACGGACGCGGTGCTCCGGGAGCTCCCGGCCCGCTACCGGGGCGGCCCGGACGACGTCCTGCTGAGCGCGCTCGGCACCGCGCTGGCCGCCTGGACCGGCCTGCCGAAGGTGCTGGTGGACCTGGAGGGCCACGGCCGGGCCGAGCGGGACGGCACCGACCTGTCCCGCACCGTCGGCTGGTTCACCGCCGTGTACCCCGTCGCCCTCGACCTGCCCGACCCGGCCGCCGGCTGGCCGGCCGTGCTCAAGTCCGTCAAGCAGCGACTGCGGGACGTCCCCGGCGGCGGCCTCGGCCACGGCGCGCTGCGCGACGCGGCCGCCCACCGCACCGAGCGCGACCGCGCGCCCGAGGTGAGCTTCAACTACCTCGGGCGCTTCGAGGAACTGCCCGAGGGCGGCCCGTTCGAGGCGGGCACCCGGCCACGGATGTGGCTGCGGCAGTCCCCGGAGTCGGTCCGTCCCCACCTGCTCGACGTCATCGCCGTCCTCGGCGACGACGGCGCCCTGGAGCTGCTCTGGCAGTACTCCGACCAGGTGCACGAGGAGGCCACCGTACGGCGCCTCGCCGAGGCCACCGCCGACGCGCTGCGCGCGCTGGCCGCGCACGCGGGCGAACCCGGAGCCGGCGGCCGGACCCCCTCGGACTTCCCGCTGCTGCGGCTGGACCAGACCGCGGTGGACCGGCTGGCCGGTGACGGCCGAGCGGTGGCGGACCTCTACCCGCTCACCGCGATGCAGGCCGGCATGCTCTTCCACTCGTTGGAGGCCGCCGCCGAGACCGGCGGTCAGGACGCCTACTTCGCCCAGTTCGCCTTCGTGCTGGACGGCGTGGACCGCGTCGACCTGCTGGAACGCGCCTGGCGCAACACCGTCGACCGAACCCCGGTGCTGCGCACCACGGTCGCCGACACCGGGGCCGGCGGGTTCGTCCAGCGGGTGCTGCGGACCGTCCCCACCCCGCTGACCGTGCTGGACTGGAGCGGACTGGACGAGGCCGGACGGGCCGAGGCGTTGGAACGGCTCTTCGCCGCCGACCGCGCGCTCGGCGTGGACCTGGCCGACGGCCCGCTCACCCGGCTCACCGCGGCCCGGCTGGACAGCGGCTCGCTCCACCTGCTGTGGACCTTCCACCACGCGCTGCTGGACGGCTGGAGCCTCTACCAGGTGCTCTCCGACCTGTTCGCCGAGTACGCGGCGCTGCGCGCCGGCCGGCCGTCCGCCGCCGTCGAGCGGCCGCCGTTCCGCGACTACGTGGCCTGGCAGCTCGCTCGGGACACCGACGAGGCGCAGCGGTACTTCACCGAGCGGCTGGCGAGCCTGACCACCGCCACCCCGCTGCCCTTCGACCGCAGGCCGACCGGCGAGCACCGGGTCAGGTCCTCCGCGCGGCTGCGGGTGGAACTGCCGGCCGAGCTGTCCGCCCGGGTCTACCGGGCCGCGCGGGACCGGCAGGTCACCGTGAACACGGTGGTCCAGGGCGCCTGGGCGCTGCTGCTGTCCCGGCTGTCCGGGCAGGGCGACGTCTGCTTCGGCGCGACCGTCTCCGGCCGCCCCAACGACCTCGACGGCGCGCCGGACATGGTCGGGCTGTTCATCGGCACCCTGCCGGTCCGTGCCCTCGCGGACCCGCGGGCCGAGCTCGGGCCCTGGCTGCGCGAGCTCCAGCAGGAGCAGGTGCGGGCCCGCGTCCACGAGCACCTGCCGCTCACCGCGATCCAGGCCCGCAGCGGGATCGCCGCCCCGGCCAGGCTCTTCGACAGCGTGCTGGTCTTCGAGAACTACCCGGTGGACGACGCCGCGCTCACCGTCGGCGGCCTCGCCCTGCGCGACGTGAGCGCCGACGCCGAGACCACCAACTATCCCGTGGCGGTGGGCGTCTACCCGACCGAGCGGCTGACCTTCTCGTTCGCCTACGACCCCGCCCTGTTCGACGAGCGGACGGTGCGGACCTTCGCCGACCGGCTCGGTCTGCTGCTGGGCGGCATGGCCGAGCCGGAGCGGGACGCACCGACCCGGCTGGTGGACCTGCCCTGGCTGACCGAGGACGAGCTGCGGCGGCACCTGACCGGCCACGACGACACCGCGATCGCCGTGGACCGCACCACCGTGCCGGAGCGGATCGCCGCCCAGGCCCGGCGCACTCCCGCGGCGCTCGCGCTGACCGGCCCCGACGGCCGCCTCGACTACGTCGACCTGGCCGCGCGCTCCGACGCGCTGGCCGCCCGGCTGCGCGCCGCCGGGGTCGGCACCGAGGACGTGGTGGCCGTCGCCATGCGGCCCTCCGTGCTGCTGGTGGTGACCCTGCTCGCGGTGTGGAAGGCCGGCGCCGGATACGTGCCGCTGGACCTCCAGCACCCGGCCCGGCGGCTCGGCGCCCTGCTCGCCGAGTGCGGTCCGGTGCGGCTGCTGGCGGACGCCGAGGGCGCGGCGGCTCTGGACGGCGAGGCGCCGGCCGGCTGCCCGGTCGACCTGGTGGACCTGGCGGGCCTGGCCGGCCCGTACGACCACACAGGGGTCGTCCGACCCGCCCCGGCGGACACCGCGTACGTGCTCTACACCTCCGGTTCGACCGGCACCCCCAAGGGCGTGGTCGTCGAGCACGCCTCGCTGGCGCACTACCTGGCCCACGCCGCCGACGCGTATCCGGGCCTGCGCACCTCGGCCCTGCTGCACTCCTCGATCGCCTTCGACCTCACCGTCACCGCGCTGTGGACCCCGCTGACCCAGGGCGGCACGGTCGTGGTGTCCCCACTGGAGCCGGACGCGCTCGCCGAACTGGCCGCCGCCGGCACCGCGGTGGGTTTCGTCAAGGCGACGCCCAGTCACCTCCCGCTGCTGGAGCGCCTGCCCGACGTGGCGGCCGGCTCGGCCGACCTGGTGGTCGGCGGCGAGCAGTTGCCCGGCGAGAGCCTCGCCGGCTGGCGGGCCCGGCACCCCGGCAGCGCGGTGATCAACGAGTACGGGCCGACCGAGGCGACCGTGGGCTGCATCGTGTACCGGGCCGAGCCCGGGCAGCCGCTCGCCCCGGGCGCCGTCCCGATCGGCCGGCCGATCCGCAACACCCGGGTCCACCTGCTCGACGGCACGCTGCGCCCGGTGCCCGACGGCGTCACCGGCGAGCTGTACCTCGGCGGCGACGGCCTGGCCCGCGGCTACCGGGGCCGTCCGGCGCTGACCGCCGAGCGGTTCGTCGCCGCCCCGTTCGGTGCGCCCGGCGGACGGCTCTACCGCACCGGCGACCTGGCCCGGCGCCGCGCCGACGGCGTGATCGAGTACCTGGGCAGGGTCGACGACCAGGTGAAGGTGCGGGGCTTCCGGATCGAACTCGGCGAGGTGGAGAGCGCGTTGACCCGCCACCCGGGCGTCGCCGCGGCCGCTGCCACGGTCGCCGACGGGGTGCTCGGCGGGCACGTGGTGACCACCGGCGGCCCGGACGCGCCGGACGCGGCCGAGCTGCGCCGCTTCCTGGCCGGGCTGCTGCCCGAGCACATGGTCCCGGCGGGCTTCGCCTTCGTCCCGGCGCTGCCCCTCACCCCCAACGGCAAGGTCGACCGGGCGGCGCTCGGCCGACCCGCGGAACGGCCCGCCGAGCCCGCGGCACCGGAACCGCGGGAGCTGCTGACGCCCACCGAGCAGGCCCTGGCGGACATCTGGTCGGACGTCCTGGAGGTGGCGCAGGTCGGCCCGGACGACGACTTCATCGGCCTGGGCGGGGACTCCATCCGGAGCCTGGGCGTGATGGCGAGCGTCCGCAGGGCGTTCGGGATCTCCCTGTCGCCGCGGGAGGTCATGACGGCCCGGACCGTCTCCGAGCTGGCGGCGCTCATCGAGGACAAGGTCCTGGCGGACATCCTGGCCGCCGAGGGACTGGCGGACACCGGCACGAGCAGCGAGGCATGAGGAGCATGAGCATGAACGGTCCCACGTCCCGGCCCGACCGACTGTCGGCGCTGCCGCCCGAGGTGCGCGAGAAGCTGCTGCGGCGGCTGGCCGGCCGGGGAGCGGCCCCGGACGCGCCCGGAGCGCCCGCCGCCGCGGCGGACGCCGCGATCGGCGCCGGTCCGCGCCCGGAGGAGGTCCCGCTCTCCTCCGGCCAGCAGCGGCTCTGGTTCCTCAGCAGCCTCGCCCCCGAGGGCAGCGAGTACACCAGCGCCTTCGGCCTGCGGCTGACCGGTCCGCTCGACCGGGACGCGCTGGCCCGGGCGGTGGACCTGGTGGTGGAGCGGCACGAGGTGCTGCGCACCAGCTACCGGGTCGAGGGAGACCGGGTGCGCCAGGTCGTCCACCCGGCGGCGTCCGGGGTGCTGCGCCTCGCCGAGCCCGCCGCCGATGCCGGGGAGCCCGATGCCCGGGAGCCCGGTGCCGAGGAGCCCGGTGTTGCGGCCGTCGTACGGGCCGAGCTCGCGACGCCCTTCGACCTCGCGCGGGGTCCGCTGCTGCGTGCCCTGCTGCTGAGGTCCGCGCCGGAGCGGCACGTGCTGCTGATCACCGCCCACCACAGCGTCATCGACGGCTGGTCCTCGGGCGTGCTCTTCGACGAACTCGGCTCGGCGTACGCGGAGTTCGCCGCCGGCCGGACGCCGCGCCCGGAGCCGGTCGCGGTCCAGTACGCCGACTACGCGCTCCGGCAGCGCGAGTGGCTGACCGGGCCCGGGGTGAAGGCCGGGCTCGACTACTGGGAGAGCAGGCTGCGCGGCGCCGAGCCGCTCGGCCTGCCCACCGACCGCCCCCGCCCGCCGGTCCGCGACACGGCCGGCGCCGTGCTGCGGCTGGCCGTGCCCGCCGCGACGACCGCGCGGCTCAAGGACCTCGCCCGGCGCGAGGGCACCACGCTGTTCCCGGTGTTGCTGGCCGGCTACCAGCTGCTGCTCGCCCGGCTCTCCGGGCAGCCGGACGTCACCGTCGGCACCGTCACCACCGGCCGCGGCCGGCCCGAACTGGAGCGTGCCGTCGGCTTCTACGCCAACACCGTCGCGCTGCGCACCGCGGTGGACGAGGAGGAGCCGTTCGCGGCGCTGCTCGCCCGGGTGCGGGACGGCGTGCTGGACGGCTTCGAGCACGACCAGGTGCCGTTCGACCGGCTGGTCGAGCTGCTGGAGCCGGTCCGGGACCCGAGCCGCACCCCGGTGTTCCAGACCATGATGGTGCTGCAGAACGCGTTCGGAGCCCCGCTCGCTCTGCCCAAGGTGGCCGTCGAGCAGCTGGAGCTGCCGCGCTGGGAGGCCACCGTCGACCTCGGGCTGGAGTTCGAGGAGCGCGACGGCGAGCTGGACTTCGGCCTGTCGTACAGCACCGCGCTGTTCGACGAGCGGACCGTCCGGGCGCTCGGCGAGCGGCTGGTCGCCCTGTTCGAGGCGGTCGGCGAGCGGCCGGACACTCCGTTGCGCGCGCTGCCGCTGGTCTCCGCCGAGGAGGCGGCCGAGCTGCGCCGCGACTGGGACGCGGCGGCCGCCACCGCCGACGACGGCCCCGCCACCCTGGTCCGGGCCTT
The DNA here is from genome assembly GCF_056435345.1 of Kitasatospora sp. NPDC043950. Taxonomy (NCBI): domain Bacteria; kingdom Bacillati; phylum Actinomycetota; class Actinomycetes; order Kitasatosporales; family Streptomycetaceae; genus Kitasatospora; species Kitasatospora sp. NPDC043950. Next base: position 47,628 of record NZ_JBWKER010000016.1, on the reverse strand, counting down.
CGAACGGCAGGCCGCCGCCACCCCCGGCGCGCCCGCCCTGGTGTTCCGGGACGAGCGGCTCGGCTTCGCCGAACTCAACGGCCGGGCCAACCGGTTGGCGCGCCACCTGCGGGCCCTGGGGATCGGCGCGGAGAGCCTGGTGGCACTGGTGCTGCCGCGCTCGACCGACTTCGTGGTCGCGCTCTGGGCGGTGCTCAAGGCCGGCGCGGTGTACGTGCCGATGAACTCCGAGGAGCCCGCCGAGCGGATCGCCGACCTGCTGCGCGGCATCCGGCCCGCGCTGGTGCTCGGCACCGGGGAGCTCGCCGGCGCGGTGCCCGCCGAACTGCCCCGGCTGCTGCTGGACGAGCCCGCGGTGGTCGCCGCCGTCGCCGCCCGGGACGGGCACGACGAGCCCGCGGCCGCGCCGGCCCCCGGGGACGCCGCGTACGTCATCCACACCTCGGGCTCCACCGGGCGGCCCAAGGGCGTGGTGGTCGAACACCGCTCGCTGGCCAACCTGTTCGCCCGCCAGCGGGACGAGCTGTTCCGGCCCGCGGCGGCCCTGCTCGGCCGCCCGCTGAGGGTCGCGCTGACCACGGTGCCGACCTTCGACGCGTCCTGGAACCCACTGATGGCGGTGGCCGACGGCCACACCCTGCACCTGGTGGACAGCGAGACCCGGCTGAACGCCGACGACCTGGTGGCCTACGCGCGGCGCGAGCAGGTGGACCTGTTCCAGCTCACGCCGTCCTTCGCCCGCCCGGTGCTCGACGCCGGCCTGCTCGCCCCCGCCGCGCCGCACCGGCCCGCCGTGCTGGTGCTCGGCGGGGAGGCGGTCGGCGAGGAGCTGTGGCGCGAGTTGGCCGCGACCCCGGGGCTGACCGCCCACAACTTCTACGGGCCGGCCGAGTGCACCGTCGACACCCTCGCCGCCCGGGTGGACACCGCCCGCGCGCCGGAGCTCGGCCTGCCGGTGCGCGGCACCCGGGCCTACGTGCTGGACGCGCACCTGCGCCCCGTCCCGGTCGGCGCGCGCGGCGAGCTCTACCTGGCCGGTCTGCCGGTCGGGCGCGGCTACCTGCACCGGGCCGCGCTGACCGCCGAGCGCTTCGTCGCCGACCCGTTCGGCCCTGCGGGCACCCGGATGTACCGCACCGGCGACCTGGTCCGCCGCACGCCGGACGGGCGGCTGGAGTTCGCCGGCCGCGGCGACGACCAGGTCAAGATCAACGGCGTCCGGGTGGAGCCGGGCGAGATCGAGGCGGCGCTGCGCTCCCACCCCGCGGTGGACGACTGCGCGGTGGTGCCCCGGGTCGGCCGGGCCGGAGTCCAGCGGCTGGTGGCCTTCGTGGTGCCGAGCGCCGCGGTGCCGGGCGCGGCCGCGCTCCGCGCCCACCTGCACGGCCTGCTGCCGGACTACCTCGTCCCCGCCGCCTTCGCCTTCCTGACGGCGCTGCCGCGCACCGCCGGCGGCAAGACCGACCGCCGGGCCCTGCCGGAGAGCGCCGTGGAGCCGGAGCCGGCCACCGGCTACGTGCCGCCGCGAACCGAGGTCGAACGGGCTCTGGCCGGGATCTGGGCCGAGCTGCTCGGTGTTGACCTGGTCGGCACCGAGGACAACTTCTTCTCCCTCGGCGGCGACTCCATCCTCAGCATCCAGGCCGTCTCCCGGGCCCGGGCCGCCGGGTTCCTGCTCCAGTCCAGGGACATCCTGGTCAAGCAGACCATCGCCCGGATCGCCCCCGGCGTCACCACCGCGGCCGACACCGCCCAGCAGTACGAGCACCGGGGACCGGCGCCGCTGGCCCCGATGCAGCACCGGCTGCTGGCCGGCGCGGCCGACATCCCCCGGTTCACCATGTCGCTGCTGCTGGAGCTGGTTCCCGGCACCGACCCGGCCGCACTGGTGCGGGCGCTGGAGGCCCTGGTCGCCCACCACCCGGCGCTGCGCACCCGGTTGCGCCGCGCGGACGGCGGCTGGCTGCAGGAGGCCGCGGCGCACCAGGACGGCCCGCTGCTGAGCCGCCGGGACACCGCCGGCCTGGGCGGGCCGGAGCGCGCGGCGGTGCTGCGCGAGGAGGCGGAGTCGGCCCGCCGCGCCCTCGACCCGGAGCACGGCCCGGTGCTGCGCGCCGTGCTGTTCGACGAGGGTGCCGGGGCCGGCCCCCGGCTGCTGCTGACGGCGCACCACCTGGTGGTCGACGGCGTCTCCTGGCGCATCCTGCTGGACGACCTCGCGACCGGCTACGAGCAGGCCCGGGCCGGCCGACCGGTCGACCTCGGCACCCCGACCACCCCGTTCGCGGCCTGGTCCGCCAGGCTCGCCGAGTACGTCCGCGACGGTGGCCTGGACGTCGAACTCCCGTACTGGCGAAGGATCGCCGAGGAGTCCTTCGAGCTGCCCACCGACGGCACGGGGCCCAATACGGCGGCCTCATCGGAGCGCGCGGACTTCGCCCTCACCGCCGAGGAGACCGAGGCGCTGCTGCGCGACGTCCCGCCGGTCTACCGGACCAGGGTGGACGACGTGCTGCTCACCGCCCTGGCCGGCGCGCTCGCCGAGTGGACCGGCCGCGAGCGGGTGCTGGTCGGCCTGGAGGGGCACGGGCGTGAGGACGTCCTGCCCGGCGCCGACCTCTCCCGCACGGTCGGCTGGTTCACCGCCGTCCACCCGGTCGCGCTGACGGTGGCGGCCGGCGACGGGGTCGCCGCGCGACTGAAGTCGGTGAAGGAGCAACTGCGTGCCGTCCCCGCCAAGGGCTTCGGCCACGGCGCGCTGGCCGCCCACCGGGCGGGCTTCACCCCGGCCGCCGCGCCGGCCGTGACCTTCAACTACCACGGGCAGCTGGACGGCGCCTTCGCCGCCCGCTCCCTCTACCGCGCCCACCTGGGCGACGGCGGGCCGCAGTGGGACGGCGACCACGAGCGGAGCGCGCAGATCGAGGTGGTCGGCGCCGTCTCCGACGGGGTGCTCACGCTGTCCTGGTTCACTTCCCGGGCGCTGCACCGGCCGCAGACCGTCCGGCGGCTCGGCGAGTCGCTGCTGGCGCACCTGCGGGCCGTCATCGCGCACTGCGCCGAGCCCGGTGCCGGCGGTCGCACGCCGTCCGACCACCCGTTGGCCCGGCTCGACCAGGCGGCCCTCGACCGGCTGGTCGGCGACGGCCGGGGCGTGGACGACGTCCTGCCGCTCACCCCGTTGCAGGGCGGCATGCTCTTCCACACCCTGACCGACCCGGACGGCGGCGCCTACGTCGACCAGCTGGCCCTGCGGTTGGAGGGACTGGCCACCGCCGAGGCGCTGGCCGCGGCCTGGCGCGAGGTGTTCCGGCGCACCGACGTGCTGCGCACCACCGTCCGCTGGGAGGGCGTGCCCGAGCCGGTCCAGCTGATCCGCTCGGACCTGGAGCTGCCGGTCGAGCTGCTCGACTGGCGCGGGGACCCCGACCCCGGCCGACGGCTGGATGAGCTGGTCCGGGCCGAGCGCGAGCGCGGCATCGACCTGGCCGCCGGGCCGCTGATGCGGATCGTCCTGGCCCGGGTCGACGACCGGACCGTGCACCAGCTGTGGACGTTCAGCCACCTGCTGCTGGACGGCTGGAGTACCGCCCAGCTGTTCGAGGAGGTGCTGGAGCACTACGTCGCCGCCGTCGAGGGGCGGGCCGCCCTCCCGGTCAGCCGGCCGTCGTTCCGCGAGTACCTGGAGTGGCTGGCCGGGCAGGACCGCGAGGCCGCCGTGGCGCACTGGCGGCAGGTGCTGGCGGGCTTCGCCGAGCCCACCGCGCTGCCGGTGGACCGCCAGCCCGCCGCCGACCACCGCACCCGGGCCGTCGGCTCGCACAAGCTCGCCCTGGACCCGGCGGTCACCGGGGTGCTGGCCGACTGGTGCCGGGAGAACCGGATCACCCTCAACACCCTGATGCAGGGCGCCTGGGCGATCCTGCTGTCGCGGCACGCCGGCGAGCCGGACGTGGTTTTCGGTGCCGTCGTCTCCGGGCGTACCCCCGAGGTGCCGGGGATCGAGAGCGGCATCGGCATGTTCGTCAACACCGTCCCGGTCCGGGCCCGGGTGGCCGGACCGGAGGCGGACGGTGACCTCGGGGCCTGGCTGCGCGCCCTGCAGGCGGCGCAGGCGGAGAGCACCGCGCACGACTACCTGGCCCTCTCCGACATCCGGCGCTGCGCCGAACTGGCCTCCGGGGAGCGGCTGTTCGACAGCGTGGTGGTCTTCGAGAACTACCCGGTCGCCGAGGGCGCCACCGGCCGCGACGGGGTGGGCGTCCAGGTGCTGCGCTCCTCGGACAGCAGCACCGTGCCGCTCACCGTCAGCAGCCACGCCGACACCGCGCTGCGGATCGAACTCACCTACGATCCCGAGCTGTTCGACGCCGCCACCGTGGAGCGGATCGGCGGCCGGCTGCGCACCCTGCTGGAGGGCGTGGCCGCGGACCCGCACCGCGGGCCGGCCGCGCTGCCCTGGCTCACGGAGCGGGAGCGGCACACCCTGCTCGTCGAGTGGAACGACACCGCGCGCCCGCGCCGCACCGAGACGCTGGTCCAGGAGCTGTTCGACGCCCAGGTCGCCGCCCGCCCGGACGAGGTGGCCGTCCTGGAGGCGGACGGCGGGGCTCCGCTGACCTTCCGGGAGCTGGACCGCCGGGCCAACCGGCTCGCCCGTCGACTGGTCGCCGCCGGCGCCCGGCCGGGCGAGCGGGTGGCGCTGCACCTGGAACGCTCCACCGACATGGTGCTCGCCGTGCTCGCCGTGCTGAAGTCCGGCGCCGCCTACGTGCCGCTGGACCCGGCGTACCCGCGCGAGCGGCTGGAGTTCATGCTCGAGGACGCCGAGCCGGCGGTGGTGCTGAGCCACGCCGCGGTCGCCGACCGGCTGCCCGGCCACGGCGGTGCCCTGGTCACCGTCGAGTCCGTCGAGTCCGTCGCCGACACCGGCCCGGAGACCCCGCCGGAGGTCGCCGCCGGGCCGGACGACCCGGTGTACGTGGTGTACACCTCCGGCTCCACCGGCCGGCCCAAGGGCGTGGTGGTGACCCACCGGAACCTGCTCCACATCGCCGGCGCCTGGGACGAGCTGTACGACCTGACGGAACGCGGGTTGCGCTTCGTCTCCATCACCAGCCTCTCGGTGGACCTCTTCCTGGCCGACCTGCTCCGCTCGGTCTTCTTCGGCGGTTCGCTGCTCGTCGTGCCGACCGACCTGGTCACCGACCCCGCCCGGCTGCTCGCGCTGGTCGAGCGGGTCGGCGGTACCGCGATCGAACTGGTCCCCTCACTTGCCAAGGCACTGGTCGAGGAGGTCGGGGGGCGCGGCGAGCGGCTGCCGGCCTTCCAGGTGATGTCGGTCGGCTCGGAGGGCTGGCGCGTCGACGACTGCCGCGAGCTGCTGGAACACGCCCACCCGGACACCATGGTGGTCAACGCCTACGGGGCGACCGAGGCCACCGTCGACTCCACGGTGTTCGTCCCCACCCCCGAGCGGCTGGCCCGCCTCGCCGCCTACGTGCCGGTCGGCAGCCCGATCGGCAACACCCGGGTGTACGTCCTCGACGAGCGGGGCGAGCCGGTGCCGGTCGGCGTGCCCGGCCACATCCACATCGGCGGTGACGGCGTGAGTGCCGGCTACTGGCGGCGTCCCGAGCTGACCACCGAGCACTTCCTGCCCGACCCGTTCACCCCGGGCGGCCGGCTGTACCGGCCGGGCGACCTGGGCCGCTGGACGGCCGACGGCGTCCTGGAGTTCCTCGGCCGGGCCGACCACCAGGTCAAGATCCGCGGCTTCCGGATCGAGCTCGCCGAGGTCGAGGCGGCGCTCACCGCGCTGGACGACGTGGCCGAGGCGGTCGTGGTAGCCCGCCGCGACCGCGGCCGGGACCGGCTGGTGGCGTACGTGGTGCCCGCCGTGCCCGGCGCCGGGATCGACCCGGCCGGGCTGCGGTCCCGACTGGCCGTCGGCCTCACCGAGGCGATGGTGCCCTCGGCCTTCGTCGGACTGGAGCGCGTCCCCCTGCTGCCCAACGGCAAGACCGACCGCCGGGCGCTGCCCGAGCCGCCCGAGGACCTCGCCCTCGGCGGCGAGTACCTGGCCCCCGAGGGCGCGTCGGAGACCCTGCTGGCCGGGATCTGGGCGGAGGTGCTGGGCGTCGAGCGGATCGGGGCCGAGGACAACTTCTTCGAGCTGGGCGGTGATTCGCTGCTGAGCATCCGGGTGGTGTCCCGGCTGCGGCAGCACGTGGACTCCGGGATCTCCCCGCGCGCCCTGTTCAGCGCGCCGACCGTCCGGTCGCTGGCCGTGCTGCTCGCCGCCGAGCGGGAGGCGCCCGCCGACGCGCTGGTGCCGGTCGGCCGGGAAAGTGCCCCGCCGCTCTCCTTCGGCCAGCAACGGCTCTGGTTCCTCGGGCAGTTCGGCGGGACCGGCGCCGAGTACAACTCACCGCTGGGCCTGCGGGTGCACGGCCCGTTGGACGCCGACGCGCTGGAACTGGCGCTGGCCGACCTGGTGGACCGGCACGAGTCGCTGCGCACGCTCTTCGGCCAGGTCGACGGCGAGGGGCGGCAGTTGATCGCCCCGGCCGGGAGGCCCTTCGCGCTGGCCCGCACCGACCTGTCCGGCCACCCCGCGCACGAGCGCGAGGGCCGGCTGCGGGAGGCCGTCGGCGCCGACGGCGCCACCCCCTTCGACCTGCGCACCGGGCCGCTGTTCCGGGCCCACCTCGTCCGGCTGGCCGAGGACGAGCACGTGCTGACCCTGGTCCTGCACCACATCGTCACCGATGGCCGCTCGGCCGGCGTGCTGGTCCGCGACCTCGCCGAGCTGTACCGCGTCCGGCGGCACGGCGGTACTGCCGACCTGCCGGAACTCCCCGTCCAGTACGCCGACTTCGCGGCCTGGCAGCGTGCCCGTTGGGAGAGCGCGGGGAGCGGCCTGCTCGACTGGTGGCGGGAGCGGCTGGCAGGCCTGGAGCCGCTGGAGCTGCCCACCGACCGGCCCCGGCCGCCGGTGCGCGGCCGCGAGGGGGCGCAGTTGGAGTTCGCCGTGGACGCGGAGACCGCCAAGCGGCTCAAGCGGATCGCCCAGGACCGCGGCGCGACGCTGTTCACCGTGCTGGTCGCGGCGACCCAGCTGCTGCTCGCGCACTGGTCGGGCCAGGACGACATCGCGGTGGGCACCGTCTCGGCCGGTCGCGACCGGCCCGAACTGGAGCAGGTGGTCGGCTTCTTCGTGGACACCCTGGTGCTGCGCTCCGAGGTGGACTGGGAGGAGGGCTTCGACGGCTTCCTCGGCCGGGTGCGGGAGTCCGTCAACGGCGCCTTCGCCCACGCTGACGTGCCCTTCGACCGGCTGGTCGAGGCGCTGCGGCCGGAGCGCGACCCGAGCCGCACCCCGCTGTTCCAGGCCATGGTGGTCCTGCAGGACGCCCCGGGCGGCCCGGTGCGCCTCGACGGCGCCCACACCGAGGAGTTCGGCCTGCCCACCGGCGGCGCCGCGTTCGACCTCACCTTCCAGTTCCAGGAGACCGACCGCGGCCTGGACGCCGCCCTCCAGTACAGCGTCGGCCTGTTCGACCGGAGCACCGCCCGCCGGATGGCCGACGCCCTGGTCCTGCTGCTCGGCGGCATCTCCGAGCGCCCGTGCGACCCGCTGCGCGAACTCCCCTACGTCCCGGCCGAGGAGCTCGTGCTGGAGCCCCGGCGCTGGCACCGGGAGCCGGACGAGGAAGCCGGCGTGCTCGCCCACGAGCTGGTGGGCCGGCGGGCCGAGGAGCGCCCGCACGCGGTGGCCGTGGTCGCCGACGACGGCACCGAGGTCTCGTACGGTGAACTCGACGCCCGGGCCGGGGACCTGGCCCGCCGCCTGGTCGCCCGGGGCGTCACCCCGGACACCCTGGTCGGCGTGTTCGCCGACCGCGGGGTGGAGATGGTGGTGGCGGCGCTCGCGGTGCTCAAGGCCGGCGGCGGCTACGTGCCGTTGGACCCGCAGTACCCGGCCGACCGGATCGGCGCGATGATCTGCGGCACCGCGGTCCCGCTGCTGCTCACCCAGGCGCACCTGGCCGAGCGGCTCCCCGAGGGGCCGTTCACCGTCCTGCGGATGGACGGGTCGGACGGGTCGGACGGCGATGCGGCCCCGGCCGGCACCGCGCTGCCCGGCGAGCCGGGCTCCCCGTACCGGGTGGAGGCCGACCACGTCGCGTACGTGGTGCACACCTCCGGTTCCACCGGCCGCCCCAAGGCCGTGGTGATCAGCCACGGCGCGATCGCCCGGACCGCCCGGGTGCTGCGCGAGGCCTGGGGCATCACCGCCGACAGCCGGGTGCTGCAGTACGCGCCGGCCAGCTTCGACGGCGGGGTGTGCGACCTGTTCTGCACCCTCACCGCAGGCGGCGCGCTCTGCCTCACCAGTCCGCGCCCCGCACCCGACCCGGCCGGGGAGATCATCCGGACCGGCGCCACCGTCGCGGTGCTGCCCCCGGCGCTGCTGGCGGTGATGGACGCCGAGCGGCTGCGCGGCCGGCTGCCCACCGTCGCCGCCGCCGGCGACGTCTGCCCGCCCGATCTGGTGCGCACCTGGTCACAGGGCCGGGAGTTCTTCAACGTGTACGGGCCGAGCGAGGCCACGCTGGTCTCGACCCTGTGGAGCCCGGGCGAGCTGCACGAGGGCGCCCCCGTGCCGGTCGGCACCGAGCTCAACGGCGTCGGCCTGCACATCCTCGACCGCCACCTGCGGCCGGTGCCGGACGGCGTGCCCGGCGAGCTCTACATCGACGGCCCCGGGCTCGGCCGCGGCTACGCCGGACAGCCCGGCCTGACCGCCGGGCGGTTCGTCGCCAACCCGTTCGGCGGGCCCGGAAGCCGGATGTACCGCACCGGCGACCTGGTCCGCCGAGTGGCCGGCGGCGAGCTGGAGTTCGTCAGCCGCACCGACACGCAGTTCAAGGTTCGTGGCCACCGGGTCGAGCCCTCCGAGATCGAGGCCGTGCTGCTGCGCGAGCCCGGCGTCGGGGACGCCGCCGTGGTGGTCTTCAAGCCGGAGGGCGGCCGCGAGCTGCTGGCCGCGTACGTGGCCCCGGGCGCCCGGTCGGGCGCCTCCGAGCTCTCGCCCGCGGTGCTCAGGGACGCGGTGGCCCGCGCCCTGCCCGGCTACATGGTGCCGGCCGCCGTCCAGGTGCTCGACCAGCTCCCGGTCGGCACCAACGGCAAGGTGGACCGGCGCCGGCTCCCGGCGCCGACCGGACCGGACACCGCCGTGGCGGCCCGGGTGGCGCCGCGCGGCCGGAAGGAGGAACTGCTCGCCCGGATCTGGGCGCAGACGCTCGGCGTCGAGCGGGTCGGCGTCGAAGACAGCTTCTTCGACCTCGGCGGCGACTCCATCCTCAGCATCCAGGTGGTCGCCCGGGCCCGCCGGGCCGGGCTGCGGCTGGACGCCCAGGACGTCTTCCTGCACCAGACCGTGGCCGAACTCGCCGCCGTCGCCACCGAGGTCGGCGACGGCGCGGCCGAGGGCCGGCCGCCGGCCGTCGGGCCCGTCCCGCTGACCCCGGTGCAGCGCTGGTTCTTCGACACCCACGACCACCCGCACCACTTCAACCAGTCGGTGCTGCTGGAGCTCGGCGCGCCGGCCGACCGCGCGGCGCTCACGGCCGCGCTGGAGACCCTGGTCGAGCACCACGACGCGCTGCGGATGCGTTACACCCGCACCGGCGACGGCTGGGCCCAGGAGAACCCGCCCTACCGGGCCGGCGAGCCGCTGCTGCGGGTGGTGGACACCTCCGCCACCCCCGACGGCGAACTGGGCGCGCTGCTGGACCGGGAGGCCCGCGCCACCCAGGCCGGATTCGACCTGGGCCGCGGCCCACTGCTCGCCGCCGTCCTCTTCGAGTCCGGTGGACGCCGCCGCGACCGGCTGTTCCTGACGGTCCACCACCTGGTGGTCGACACCGTGTCCTGGAACATCCTGCTGGACGACCTGGACGCGGCCCACGCCCAGGCGGCGGCCGGTCGGCCGGTCGACCTCGGCCCGCGGAGCACCACCTTCCAGGAGTGGTCCGCCCGCCTGGTCGAGCACGTGCGCTCCGGGGGGCTGGACCACGAGCTCGACCACTGGAACGGGGTCGGCGCCGCCCGGCCGGTGCCCCGCGACCTCGACGGCGTCGCCACCGTGGGCGGCGGCCGGGAGGTGCGGGTGCGGCTCGGCGCCGAAGACTCGGCCCAGCTGGCCGAGCACGCGCCGACCGTCTACCGCACCAAGGTCGAGGAGATCGCGCTCGCCGCGCTCGCCCGGGTGCTGGCCCGCTGGACCGGCGAGGACGAGGTCACCGTCGACCTGGAGGGCCACGGCCGCGAGCGGCTGCTCGACGACGTCGACCTGTCCCGGACGGTCGGCTGGTTCACCGCGGTGCACCCCGTCCGCCTCACCGTGCCCGAGGGCGACGACTGGCGGGCCCTCACCCGCGTCGTGCGGCGGCAGCTGCGTGCCGTCCCCGGCAAGGGCCTGGGCCACGGCCCGCTGCGCCACCTGCACCCGGACACCCCGCTCACCGGGCCGGACCCGGACGTGGTGTTCAACTTCCTCGGCCGGCACCGCAGCGACGGCGGGCCCGGCAGCGGGCTCGTGCACACCGTGCACGGCGCGATCGGCCAGGACCTCGGCCCGGACGACCGGATGGAGCACGTGTTGGAGATCGTCGGCGGGATCCACGACGGACGGTTGGAGTTCACCTGGTACTACTCCCCGGCCGTCCACCACCACGGGACGGTGGAGCGGCTGGCCGCGGAGTTCGCCGGCGTGCTGCGCGCGATCGCCGACGAGTGCCGGGAGGTGCGGGGATGAGCGAGCTCGCACCCGCCGCCGACCGCCCGGCGGCCGTCACGGAACCGGAGCTCCCGCTCCGCCGCAACCGGGTCTACCACCTGCTGTGGATCGGCACCACGGCCTCCGAGACCGGTCTCAACGTCTCCACCATCGCCTTCCCGCTGCTCGCCCTCGCCACGACCGGCTCCCCCGGGGTCGCCGGCGCGGTGAGCGCGGTCAACGCGGTGGCCCAAGTGGCCGTCGGGCTGCCGGCCGGTGCGCTGGTGGACCGCTGGAACCGCAAGAAGATCATGGTGGTCTGCGTGCTGGTCCGGGCGGTGATGCTCGGTCTGCTCGCGCTCGCCGCCGCCACCGGGCACGTCACCACCTGGCTGCTGCTGCTCACCGCGGCCGTCGCCGGGGCGGCCACCAGCCTGTTCGACCCGGCCGAGCGGGCCTCGCTGCCACTGGTGGTGACCCGCGGGCAACTGCCCACGGCGCTCTCGGTGAACACCGCGCGGATGCACCTCGGGCAGCTGGTCGGCACCTCGGGCGGCGGGTTCCTGTTCGGCCTGGGGCGGGCCGTTCCATTCCTCGCCGACGCCGTCGCCCACCTGGTGGCCTTCGTGACACTGCTGTTCGTCCGGCTGCCGAAGCAGGAGCGCAAGCCCTCCCCGATCTCGACCATCCCGCGTGACATCGTGGCCGGCTTCGCCTTCCTGGTGCGCCAGCCGTTCATGCGCTCGACCACCCTGCTGCTGCTCGGCCTCAACCTGCTGTTCCAGGCGCTCTACCTGGTCGTCATCGTGGCCGCCGAGCAGAACGGGGCCTCGCCGGGGAAGGTCGGCACGATGGCCGCGATGTTCGGCGTCGGCGGCCTGATCGGCGCGCTCGCGGCGCCGCGGATCTCCCGCTCGATCACGCCCTACCAGGCCGTGGTCGGGATCATCTGGCTGCTCGCGGTGCTCGTCCCGCTGATGTCCGTCACGAGTGGCGCGCTGGTCTGGGGCGGCTTCCTGGCCGCCATGGCCTTCCTCGCGCCGACCGCGTACACCGTCGTCGGTACGCAGCAGATCCTGCTCACCCCGGACGGCATGCGCGGCCGGCTGAGTTCGGCGACCAACCTGTTCAACGGCGGCGCGCAGGCCGGCGGCGCGGCCCTGGGCGGGCTGCTCTCGCAGTGGCTGAGCGGCACCGAGGCGATGCTCGGCTGCGCCGTCGGCCTGGCGATGCTCGGGCTGGCCGGCGCGGCGGCGGGCTCGCTGCGGCTGCCGTCCGCCGATCAGGTGAGGGACGTCGGTCAACCCGGAGAGGACTAATCGCCCGAACGGGTGAGAGTGCCCCGAGCGTGCCCGGCCGGGCCGCCCGCCCCGTCGCCGACGTCGCGGGCGGCCGGGACGCCGTCCAGCGGCAGGAGGACGGCGACCTGCCAGCCGCCGTTCGCGCAGGCCCCGGCGGTGAGCTCGCCGCCCAGCCCCGCGACCCGCCGACGCAGCTCCCGGATGCCGGTGCCGCCGCCCTCGCGGTCGACCGCCGCCGCGGCGTCCGCCCGGGCGCCGGCCGGAACCGGCTCGTTGTAGATCAGGACCCGCAGGGCGCCGCCATCGGCCACCCGCTCGGCGGTGACCGTCACCCTGGGCGAGGCGGGGGCGTGCCGGCGGACGTTGGTGAGCGCCTCCATCACCACCCGGTAGCCGACCGCGCCGACCTGCTCCGGCAGGCCGTCCACGGCGCCGGGGGAGAGTTCGAGCCGGGCCGGGATCATCCCGGTGCGCTCGAACCGGTTCATCAGGTCCGGCAGCTCGTCCAGCGAGTGTGGCCGGGCCGCCGCGTTCTCCTCGGGATCGTCCGCCGCCGGCTCCTCCCCGCCCCGGCCCGGCCGGCGGTCCTCCTCCAGCTCGCTGAGGATCCGGATCGTCCGGTCCATCGACTTCAGCGCCTGGATGCCGGCGCTCTCGATCTGCGGGAGCAGCGCCAGCGCCTTCTCCGGCGACTCCTTGGCCAGCATCTGGGCCGCCTGCGCCAGCACCATCACCCCGGTCACGTCGTGCGCGGCGAAGTCGTGCAGATCCCGGGCGACGTGCAGCCGTTGGGCGCGCCGCTCCTCCGTGACCGCCAGCTTGCGCCGGCTGTCCAGTGAGCGCAGGTAGCAGGACGCCCCCACCGCGGCCACCGCGGCCAGGCCCCAGACCACGCAGAGCCCGATGGTCTCGCGCGGCCCGGCCGGCGGGTCGAGGGTCAGCGCGATCCGCAGCGGCAGCAGGGTCACGGTCACCAGCAGGAGCAGCCCCAGCAGGGCGGCGACCGCCGGAGCGGACCCGCGCACCGCGGGCATGACGGTGACCAGCAGGGCGACCGACTCGACCAGGATCCAGAGCCCCGAGGTGTTGTCGGCGGGGCCCTCGTAGCGGAACGTCGCGTACAGCGAGATCGCGCAGGCCACCGGGACGGTCACCAGGTTTCGGGTCCGCGGTTGCCCCGGCAGCCACACGATCAGGACCGCGGCGGCCAGCACTGCCGCCGTCGTCGAGCCCCGGATCAGTGTCGAAACCGGTGAACCCGCCCACACCGCAACCGAGATGGCGACCGCCGCGAGGAACGCCGCGCCAACTGGGCGTCCGATCCTGGCCAGTTGATTTGTCATGTGCTCGGATGCTACCCCGTGCGAGGATCAGCCCATGACGACACGCATCGTGATCGCTGACGACCAGGCAACCGTGCGGGAAGGCTTTCGACACATCCTCGACCTGCAACCGGACATGGAGGTGCTCGCGGTCGCGGGCGACGGTGACGAGGCGCTCGAGATCGCGCGGACGCTGCGGCCGGACGTCCTGCTCGCCGACATCCGGATGCCGCGGATGGACGGGCTGGAGCTGACCCGCCGGCTGGCCGAGGAGAGCCCGGGCGTACGGGTCGTCATCGTCACCACCTTCGACCTCGACGAGTACGTCCACTCGGCGCTGAAGGCGGGCGCGTACGGCTTCCTGCTGAAGCGTTCCGGTGCGCCGCTGCTGATCGAGGCGGTGCGCGCCGCCGTCGAGGGCGACTCGCTGATCAGCCCGCAGATCACCACCCGGCTGCTGCGAAGCCTGGCCGGCCCGAAGCAGAAGAAGGCGCCCAAGATCGAGCAGTTGACGCCGCGTGAGCTCGAGGTCGCGCGGCTGGTCGCGGACGGTCTGACCAACTCCGACATCGCGGAGGCGCTGTTCATCTCGGCCGGCACGGTGAAGACCCACATGACCCACGTGCAGCGGAAGCTGAAGGTGAACAACCGGGTCGGTATCGCGGCCTGGGTCTGGGACTCGGGCGCCCGCCACGGCTGAACCGGCCGCTCGCGGGCCGGCGGAGGCGGGCGGGGTGGGGCGGGTTACTGGTCGAGGTAGGCGAGGACGGCGAGGACGCGGCGGTTGTCGCCGTCGGTGGGGAGGAGGCCGAGCTTGGTGAAGATGTTGCTGATGTGCTTGGCGACGGCCTTCTCGGTGATGAAGAGGCCCTGGGCGATGCCGGCGTTGGAGCGGCCCTGGGCGAGCCATTCGAGGACTTCGCGTTCGCGGTCGGTGAGGCTGCCGACGTTCTCGTCGCGTTCCTTGCGGACGAGGAGCTGGGAGATGACGTCGGGGTCCATCGCGGTGCCGCCGTCGGCGACGCGGCGGATCGAGTCGAGGAACTGGGAGCCGTTGGTGACGCGGTCCTTGAGCATGTAGCCGACGCCGCGGCCGCCGCTGGCGAGGAGTTCGCGGGCGTAGAGCGGTTCGACGTACTGGGAGAGGAGCAGGACCGGGAGGTCGGGCATGGTGCGGCGGGCGGTGAGGACGGCCCGCAGGCCCTCGTCGGTGAAGTTCGGCGGAAGCCGGACGTCGACGACCGCGACGTCCGGCTGCTGCTCGGTGAGGGCCGCGAGGAGGTCGGCGCCGTTGTCGACGGCGGCCACCACCTCGTGTCCGTAGGCCTGGAGGAGGCGGATCAGGCCGTCCCTCAGGAGGAAGTGGTCTTCGGCGAGGACAATACGCACGGAAGCTCCATCGTCACCATGGTCGGGCCGTTGACGGGGCTGTTCACGGCCAGGACTCCGTCGAACGTGCTGAGTCGTCGCTCGATGCCGCGCAGGCCGGTGCCCCGGGTGGCGTCGGCGCCGCCGCGGCCGCTGTCGGTCACGGTGATGCGCAGCATGCCGTGATCGTAACGGATGTCGATCCAGGCCCGGTCGGCGCCGGAGTGCTTGGCGACGTTGGTGAGGATCTCCGAGATCGCGAAGTAGGCGGCGGACTCGACGGGCATCTCGGGGCGTCCGGGCAGGTCCACGACGACCTCGGTGGGGACCGGGCAGACCATGGCCAGCGCCCGCACCGCGTCGGCGAGTCCGCGGTCGGCGAGGACCGGCGGGTGGATGCCGCGGACCAGGTTGCGGATCTCCTCCAGGGCCTTGGAGGAGGACTGGCGGGCCTCGATGAGCAGGGCCCGGACGGCCTCCGGGTTGGTCTCCAGCAGGTGTTCGGCGGCGTCCAGGGTCATGCCCATCGCGACCAGGCGGGCCTGGGCGCCGTCGTGCAGGTCGCGTTCGATCCGCCGGATCTCGGCCATCTGCGTGTCGACGGCGGTGCTGCGGGTGGTGGTGAGGTGCTCGATCCGGCTGGCCATCAGTTCCTGCTCGCTGGGGGCGAGCATGGAGTGGGTGTACCGGGCGTGCTTGCGGATGGCGCGGGGGGCCATCCACAGGGCCAGCGGCAGTTGCAGGACGCCGAGGACGCCGGCCAGCACCGCGGTGGCCTGGCCGTCGATCGGGATGAACTGGTACCAGAGGCCGTCCCACTGGGTCGACAGCGGGACGCCGAAGAAGGCCAGGAAGATGCCCCAGAAGCCGCTGAGCAGGACGGCGATCGGCATGAAGGCGAGGAAGCCGCCGACGATCGGGTCGGTGAGCACCCAGGTGAACTCCCGCTTGGTCTGCGGGTCGCTCATGATCCAGCGGTAGCGGGCGACGGCTCCCGAGGCGCCCTCGGGGGCGGCCGGCAGGCCGCTGGGCGGGCCGGGGATCTGCACGCCGGACCAGCGCTCGGACAGGCCGCGCTGGCGGGCGGCCAGTGCCCGGACGCGCTCCATGGCCCGCGGCACCAGGCCGAGGCCGGGGCCGACCAGGGAGATCGCGCCGGTGACCCCGAGCGAGCGCCCGAAGGCCGCGACGGACATCCAGCAGAGGGCCAGTGCCCGCCGCAGTCCGGTGAATCCGGCGGGGACGGAGAATCCCCTGATCTCGACCGCCGAGGGGCTTCCCCCGAGCTTCATCGTGCGGTCCATGGCCCGCTCCTCTCTGGTGCCGTTCGCTGTGCCCCGGCCGTGGTGGCCGTGTGACCATTCTGGCGGGGGCGGCGCGGCGAAATCGGTAGTAATAACCCCCCTCTTGCGCGACCGGAGGGGGAGGTTCTTCTACCTGGCGGCGGCGGTGACGTCGGCGGGCGGGCTCAGAAGCCGTCCGATGCGCCCTCGGCGGTGTCGGGGGCGGCGACGAAGAGGGACAGGGTGTCCGCCACGCAGGCCGCGTGCTGCTGGCCCTCGACCTCCACCGTCATCCGGACCGCGGCCAGGTGGCCCATCGGGGTCTCGCGGACGCTGGTGACCTTGGCGCCGCCGCGGACCCGGGCGCCGACCGGGATCGGGCGGGGGAAGCGGACCTTGTCCAGACCGAAGTTGACGCCCAGTTCGACGTTGTGGATCTCGAAGATCGCGCGCATCATCGCGGGCAGCAGGCCGAGCGTCATGTAGCCGTGGACGATGGTCCCGCCGAACGGGCCGGTGGCGGCGCGCTCCGGGTCCACGTGGATCCACTGGAGGTCGCCGGTGGCGTCGGCGAACTGGTCGACGCTGTGCTGGGTGACGTCGAGCCATTCGCTGTAGCCGAGGTGCTCCCCGGTCGCCCCGGTGAACTCGGCCAGGTTGGCAAAGGATCTCATGCGGGTGATTCTGGGCGGCCGTCCATGGCGCGGACAAGGCGTCGGGGGGCCGGGGGGCCGTTCGGTCAGCGCGGCGTCAGTTGGCCGTCAGTGGAGGGGGCGGGGCGGCGGGAAAGGCCGGAGGCCCGCCGGCGCCGGGAGCGCGGGCGGGCCTCCGGGACGGGGCGGGGAGGGCTCAGCCGTAGCGCTTGAGCTCGTGGAAGAAGTCCGGGACGGTGTGCAGCTGTCCGGCCGCGAGGACGCGGTCGTAGACGTGCTTGGCGACGGCCATGTCGAGCACGCCGAGGCCGAACGGGGAGAAGACCACCGGCCGGTCGGACGGCGGGGTGATCGTGCCGGTGAGCACGTCGTAGAGCGTGCCGGCGACGAACTCGCGGTGGCCGACGAGCTGTTCGGCCAGGTGCGGCGAGGTGCCGGCCTTCATGCAGTGCTCGATGTCGTCGACGACGTTCCACGAGTCGAGGACGATCTCGGGGGAGAGGTCGCGCAGCGAGACGTGCAGCACCAGTGGGTTGTGCGAGAACCACTGCGGGTCCGTCACGTGCGGCTCGCCGGCGACGGTGGCGAAGACCACCAGGTCGCTGGAGCGGATCAGGTCCTCGGCCTTGTCGTGGACGGTGATCTCCACGCCCTCGCCCTCGGCCCGGCGCAGGTAGTCGGAGAAGCCCTCGGCGTGTTCGGCGGACAGGTCGTGGACGCCGGCCGCGGTGAAGTCGAAGCCGTTGGCGGCGAGGTAGGTGTGCACGTAGCGGGCGATCAGGCCGACGCCGAAGAAGCCGACCCGGGTCGGGCGCTCGCCGCGGGCGTCGGCGAGCCGGGCCGCCGCGAGGGCCGCGGAGGCGGCGGTGCGCGCCGCGCTGATGATCGAGCTCTCCAGGCAGGCGAACGGGTAGCCGGTCTCGGCGTCGTTGAGGATCAGGACGGCCGAGGCGCGCGGTAGGCCGGCCGCCACGTTGTCCGGGAAGCTGGAGATCCACTTGATGCCGTGCACGCCGACCTCGCCCTTGACCGAGGCCGGCAGCGCGATGATCCGGGAGGACGGTCGGTCGGGGAAGCGCAGGAAGTACGAGTCCGGGTTGGCCGTCTGCCCCTCGCCGTGCAGCCGGTACGCGGCCTCGACCGTGGCGACGACCTCGTCCTCGTGCCCGTTGAGGGCCTCGTGCACCTGGGCGCCGGAGACCACGGCGAAGGGAGGTACCTGATTCATGGGAACAGTGCTCCTGGTCGGAGGGGTGAGGATCGGAGGGGTGAGGATCGGAGGGTGAGGAAACGGAGGGGGAGGGGTCAGCCGATGCGGGCCAGGCCCTTGGCACGCTGCCGCGCCCGCCCGCGCGAGACCACCAGCGGGTCCCAGTCCGGGCCGCGTTCGGGCAGCCGGGAGGGGTCGCCGAGCACCGCGCCGCCGAACACCTCACGCAGCAGCGCGCGGCCGATGATGTCGGAGGCGGCGGCCATGCCGCTGTTCGCGACCGCGGCGATGCCGCTGCCGTAGCGCACGCTCTGGCCGACCACGTACAGGCCCTCGACCTCGGTGCGCACGTCCGGCCGCTGGCTGGAGCCGCCCCAGCTGGCCATGCCGTACGGGGTGCCGCCGGTGGCCCGGATGTAGCGCTCGTGGGTGAGCGGGGTGGCCGTCTCCAGGTGGGTGACGCGCTCCCGGAACGGGCCGATGACCTTCTCGGCGGTGGCCAGCATGACCTCGGTGAGCTGCTGCTTGCGGGCGAGGTAGGCGGCGTTGCGGCGGTAGGGCTCGCCGTCGGCCGGGCCGCTCTCCAGGCCCCAGAACCCGTAGCCGGGCGGCAGGCCCGTCATGAGCTGGAAGTTGCTGTGGCCGGGCGGGCAGACGGCGGCGGCGCCCGGGTCCTTGAGGGAGGCGAAGGAGAAGGTGAGCGCCGGCACCGAGTCCATCGAGCCGTCCCGCGCGTACCGCTCCAGCATGGCGGCGTGCGCGCCCTCCATGTCGTCGCTGTCGTGCCACCAGAGGTTGGCGTTGGGCAGGCCCGGCAGTTCGGTGTCGAGCCCGATGTACACCGAGACGAAGGAGCCGCGCATGGTCGCCGCGCGGGTGCGGGCCACCACCTCGGAGGGGAAGGCGTCCTCGCCGCCGCACAGGTCGAGGACGGTGCGCCGGTAGTCCGCGTTGGAGATGACCAGCGGGGCCGAGACCCGCTGCCCGTCGGTGAGTTCGACGCCGGTGGCGCGCCCGTTCTCGATCAGGATGCGGCGGACGTCGCAGCGGGTGCGCAGTTCGCCGCCGTGCGCCTCCAGCGCCTCGACGAACGCGGCGACCATCGCCTGGCCGCCGCCCTCGGGGTAGTACGCGCCGCGCAGGTAGTGGTCCATCATCGAGGCGTGGTGGGCCAGGCTGATGCCGTCGGGCATGGTGCCGTAGTTGCCGGCCTGTGCCGCGAGCAGCGTGCGCGCCTTGGCGGAGAGGCCGAAGTGGCCCAGGGCGTCGGCGAAGGTGCGGCGGGACCAGCGCATGGTCTGCGGGGACTTGCGGAACAGGTCGACCAGGGAGACGCCGTTCAGGCCGGCGCGGGTCGAGCCGGCCACGTTCTCGGCGAGTTCGAGGAAGCCGGCGATCCGGTCGGCCTCTTCGGGCAGGGCCTGCCGCAGCCGGTCGCGGTAGGCGTCCCAGCCGGCCGGCACGTCGACGGTCGCGGTGGGCGTGATGATCCGGTCGAAGCCCTGCTCGTTGTCCATCGGCCGGAACCGCACCCGGTCCAGGACGCCGAGGCCGGCCAGGATCGCCGGGAAGTGCCCGTCGGGGCCGCAGTCGCCGAGGTAGTGCGTGCCGACGTCGAACTCGTACTTGCGCCGGCGGCGGAACACGTGCGCGTTGCCGCCGGCGATGTCGTGCTGTTCGAGGACGAGGACGCTGCGCCCGTCGGCCGCCAGGTAGCCGGCGGTGGTCAGGCCGCCGATGCCGCTGCCGACGACGATCGCGTCGTAGTGGTCGCGCAGTCCCTGGGCCCCCTGCATGCGTGCTCCCATCAGAACGTGCCGCCGCCGTGGATCTCGAAGACCGACCCGCTGATGTAGGCGGCGCGGTCGGAGAGCAGGAAGGAGACCAGGTCGGCCACCTCCTCGGGCTTGCCGGCCCGGCCGAGGGCGACGTTCTTCAGCATCCGCTCGACCGCGGCGTCGGACATGTCGCCGACCATGTCGGTGGCGATCAGGCCCGGCGCGACCACGTTGGCGCGCACGCCGCGCGGGCCGCACTCCTTGGCGAGGGACTTGGTGAAGCCGATGATGCCGGCCTTGGACGCGGCGTAGTTGGCCTGGCCGAGGTTGCCGTAGATGCCGGACACCGAGGACAGGTTGACGATCGATCCGCTGCGGCGCTTGCTCATCGCGAAGGCGGCGGCGCGGCACACGTGGTACACGCCGTCCAGGTTGGTGCGCAGGACCTGGTTCCAGTCGTCCTCCGGCATCAGGATGACCGGGCGGTCCCGGGTGATGCCGGCCGAGGTGACGGCGGCGTCCACCGGGCCGACCTCGCGCTCGGTGCGGTTGTACCAGTCGCGGACCTGCTCCGGGTCGGCCACGTCGCACTGGGTGGTCGTGATCCGGGTGCCGAACTCGCCTGCCTGCTTGGCGAGTTGCTCGGCTGCCTCGGCGTTGGAGCGGTAGCAGAAGGCGACGTCGTAGCCGTCCTGGGCCAGGCGCAGCACGATGGCCTTGCCGATGCCCCGGGACCCGCCGCTGACCAGGGCGATCACGCGTGCTCCCCGAAGAGTCTCAGGACGGCGCAGCCCACCGCGCCGTCACGGTCGACGGCGGACACCAGGGCGATCCGGCCCCGGGCCGCCGGGTCGGTCCCGGCCACGCCGAGCACCGCCTGGATCTGGAAGGACGCGGAGGCCGCGCCGGTGTCGCCGAGCAGTTCCATGGACGGGACCCGGCCCAGTGCCTCGGCCGGCAGCAGCGCGGCGAGCGCGTCGTACTCGGCCCGGCCGGCCGCGGTGGGCGCGGCGCACGGGACGGCGGCCCAGACCTCGTCGGCGGTGACGCCGGCGCGGGCCAGGGCGCGCTGCACGCACGCGGTGACGGCGGCCTTCGGGTCGTCGTCGATGTCGACGCGGGTCTCCACCGCGAGCACCGCGGCGAGCGCCGGGCGCTGGGCGGTGCCGGCGTGCTCGACCACGAACAGGCCGCAGCCCTCGCCGAGCAGCGGCGTGGAGTCGCCGGCCGCGACGGCGGTGTGCTCGATCCAGGCGTGCGCGGCGGAGAACTCCTCGGCGGAGCCGACCAGGTACTTGGTCGCCCGGCCCTGGCCCATCAGGCGCCGCGCGTAGTTGAGGGCGAGCAGGCCGCTGACCCGGCCGCCGGCGACGGTGGTGTTGGGGCCCTTGAGGTCGTGCCGGATGGCGGTGGCGCCGGCGGCGTGGTTGAGGCTGCCGAAGGGGATGCGGCCGGCGTCGACGTGGAAGGGCAGCGCGTTGGTGTAGGACTGCTTGAGGAAGTTGGTGACGTTCTCCAGGCTGCCCATCGAGATGCCGAGGACCACACCGGTGCGGTCGTCGGTCTCCACCACCCGGTTGCCGTCGGCGTCCTTGAGCAGGCCGTCGGAGGCGACCAGGGCCAGCGCGGTGAGCCGGTCCATCTTGGCGGTGCCGGTGGGGCCGAGCAGGCCCTTGATGTCGAAGCCGGGCACCAGGCAGACGTCGGGCGACGGCAGCGTGCCGAGCGCGGCGTCCGCCTTGACGGCGGTCTTGGCGCCGGCGCGCACGCCGGACGCGAAGTCCTGGCGGGTCAGGCCGTACGGCGACACGGCCGACCAGCCGGTGATGACGAGTGTCTCCGGCGGCAGGGCCGCCGGGGTGGCTGCGGTGGTCATCGTCAGACTCGCTCTCCGTACGTGCCCAGAATCAGGATGGCGTTGTTGCCGGCGAAGGCGCTGGAGTTGTTCTCCACGATCCGGACCTCCGCGTCGACGGCCTGGTTGGGCACGACGTCCAGCGGGCAGTCGGGGTCGGTCTCCACGTGGTTGATGGTCGGCGGGATGAACTGGTGCTCGATGGCGAGGCTGCAGGCGATCGCGCCGAGCGCGCTGGCCGCGCCCATCGAGTGGCCGAGCATCGACTTCACCGCGACGGTGCGCGGCGGTGCGTCGCCGTACACGTCGACGATGGCGGCCGACTCGGTCTTGTCGTTGGCCTTGGTGCCGGTGCCGTGCGCGGAGATGAAGTCGATCTCGTCCCGCTCGACCCCGGCGTCGTCCAGGGCGAGCCGGATGCCGCGCGCGATGCCGTCGCGGTTCGGCGCGGTCGGGTGGGCGGCGTCGCAGCTGAGGCCGTACCCGAGCACCTCGGCGTAGATGTGCGCGCCGCGGGCGAGGGCGGACTCCAGGCTCTCCAGGACGAGGATGCCCGCGCCCTCGCCGGTCAGGATGCCCTGGCGGTTCCTGTCGAACGGGCGGACCACGTCCGGGGTGAGCGCGCCGAAGCGCTTGAACAGCGCGAAGGCCTTGCGGCAGACGGCGTCGGCGCCGCCGCACAGCGCGATGTCGACCTCGCCGGAGCGGATCGCGTCCAGTCCGTAGCCGATCGAGTAGTTGCCCGCCGCGCAGGCGGTGGTGATGGTGGTCGGCTCCACGTTCGGCATCCGCAGCTCGCGGGCGATGACGGTGGTGAGCCGGCCGGCGTTGATCCGGCGGGACAGCACCGGGTCCATGGCCCCAGGGTCCCCGGCCGCGAGCTCCTGCTCGACCAGCACGCCGATGTCGTGCCCCTCGCCGTCGGTGGTGCCGACGCTGATGACGGCCTGGCGCTCGCCGAGGTCGGCCTCGGTGAGCCCGGCGTCCTCCACGGCCATCCGGGCGGCGGCGACGGCGAACTGCCCGGCGCGGCCCATGTCGTCGAGGGGGACGTTGCGGATCCAGCGCTCCGGCTCGAAGTCGGGGACCTCGCAGGCGATGTTCTGGCCGAACCCCTCGGTGTCGAACCGGGTGATCGGCCGCGCACCGGAGCGGCCGGCCCGCAGCCCCGCGGTGTACTCCTCGACACCCGTGCCGATGCTGGAGATCGCCCCGAGGCCGGTGAGGACGACCCGGCGGCGGTCGGCCGGCGCGCCGGCGCGGGGTGCCGCTGGTGACTGTGCGGTGGACATGGGACTCCTTAAGCAGTGGGATGCCTGCGGGCGGGGGTTCCGGTCCCGGAACCCGCCCCGATCACCAGCCGGCGGCCGTCGCGGTCACCTGGTACGTGGCCTCCACGTTCACCATCTTCGGCAGCTCGTTCATGTCGATGACGATGGAGTACTCCATCTCCAGGGCGCTGAGCACGTCGATGAGCTTCAGCGAGTCGGCGCCCAGCTCGTCGACGAACAGCGCGGTGTCGGCGAACTCGGTGTGCACGTCGATGTTCTCGGCGATGATCTCGCGGATCCGGGTGAGACGCTCCGGCGCTACCGTCGTCATGCTCGTTTTCCTCCGTTTTCGCGGGCGCCCTGTGGGGGTGCCCTGGGGTGCCCGGAAACCGGGCCTCTGGGCAGCAAATTAGTCAGGCCCGATGACGGGTCGATGACGTCCAACTGACCGCTCACTGACGGGTCCTGGCGGGGTGTCGCGTGCCTGGTGGGGAGGGGTGCCGGGGACAAAACGGCCGCCCGCCGCACCGTCGGGCGAAGGCCCTGGGGGTGCGGCGGGCGGCGGGGTCGGAGCCGTCCGGCGGCGTTCTTCCGGATTCCGGGCGCGGGCCCGGCCGGTCAGCCCTGCTGCTGGAGGCTGAGCGGGCGCATGTCCGTCCAGCTGCCCTCGATGTGGGCGACGGCGGTGGCCCGGTCGGTGGCCTCCAGGGTCACCGACCAGCCCTCCGGGACGGCGGCGAAGGACGGCCACAGGGAGTGCTGCCCCTCCGCGTTGACGAGGACGAGGAAGGTGCCGTCTTCGCGGTCAAAGGGGTTCGCCATGACTGTTCTCCAGGTCTCGGGATCTCGGGACGTGCCGGGTTGATCGGGCGTCAGGTGGTCGGGGTGGCGGCCGGTGCGGCCGGGGTTCCGGTCGGGTCCGCGGCCAGGGCGGCGAGGGCGTGCTCGACGACCGCGCCGATCGCCGCCGCCGGTGCGGGTTGCAGCAGCTGCTGGTGCCCGCTGTCCACGTCGTGCGCGAGGACGGCGGAACCGACGTGCGGCTCCCAGCTCTTGACCTTGAGGGCGCGCTCCTCCGGGGTGGGGCGGGTGTCGCCGCCGGCCGCCACGAAGAGCGTCATCGGGCAGCCGTCGAAGCGGCCCGGGGTGAACCGCTGGAACAGCTCCAGGTTGTTCCGCATGACCCCCAGCAGCCGTTCCAGCGTACCCGGTTCGAGCGCGGCGAGGGGGCCTTCGGTGCGGGCCAGGTGCGCGGCGACGCCTTGCGGGGTGAGCCGTTCCGGCTCCGCCGCGTCGACCCCGGCCTCGGCCAGGAAGTCGGCGAGGAACTCGGCGTCGCTGGGCCGGGCCCCGAGGGCGTCGTCGGGGTAGGCGTCCAGGTTGGCCAGGAACGCCACCCGCTCGCCGGCGGCGTGCAGCCGGACGGCCATCTCGTGCGCCACGACGCCGCCGTAGGACCAGCCGAGCAGGTGGTACGGGCCGTGCGGCTGCACGGCGCGCACCCGGGACAGGTACTCCTCGGCGACGTCGCCCAGGTCGGTCGGCAGCGGGCCGTCGTCGGACAGGCCGCGGGCCTGGAGGCCGTAGACCGGCTGCTCCGGGTCGAGGTGCTCGGCGAGCGCCGCGAACGGGATCGCGAAGCCGAGGCCGCCGTGCACGCAGAACAGCGGGGGCCGCCCGCCGGTGGGCCGGATCGGCAGGACGGGCCCGAGCAGGTCGACCGCGCCGCCCCCGGTGGTGGCGGCCGCGGCCAGCGCCTCCAGGGTGCGGTGCTCGAAGACCGCCCCGAGGCTGATCGGCAGCCCGGCCCGGCCGGCCGCGTTGACCAGCCGGATCGCCTTCAGGCTGTCCCCGCCGAGGGCGAAGAAGGAGTCCTCGGGGCCGACCGGGCCCGTGCCCAGGACCTCCTCGACGGCGGCGCAGAGCAGCCGTTCCGGCTCGGTGCGGGGCGCCCTCGGGGCGCGGGCCGAGGGGGTGGCCGCGGGGGCGGGCAGGGCCTTGACATCCAGCTTGCCGTTGGCGTTCAGCGGCAGTTCCGGCAGCGCGGTGTAGCTCTCCGGCACCATGTGGCCGGGCAGCGAGCGGGCCAGGTGGCCCCGCAACTCGGCCGGTCCGGGGGCCGGCCGGCCGTCGGCGGGCACCAGGTAGGCGACCAGGCGGCGCTGGCCGGCGGCGTCGGCGGGGGCCAGGACGGCGGCCCGGGCGACGGCCGGGTGCTCGGCCAGCAGCCGTTCGACCTCGCCGAGTTCGACCCGGTAGCCGCGGATCTTGACCTGCTGGTCGGCGCGGGCGACGTACTCGATCCGGCCGTGCCGGTCCCAGCGGACCAGGTCGCCGGTGCGGTACATGCGCTCCCCGGGTGCGCCGAACGGGCAGGCGGTGAAGCGGGCGGCGGTCAGCGCGGGCCGGCCGAGGTAGCCGCGGGCCAGGCCCTCGCCGGCCAGGTACAGCTCGCCGACCACGCCGCGCGGCACCGGCCGCAGCGCCTCGTCCAGGACGTACGCGCGGGTGTCGCCGATCGGCAGGCCGATCGGGACGGTGCCCTGGGCGCGGCCGAGGTCCTGGCCGGTGGCGAAGGTGGTGGTCTCGGTGGGGCCGTACACGTTGAACACCGTGGTGTCCGGCAGGGCGGCCCGCAGCCGGTCCAGGTGGTCGCGGGAGTGCGCCTCGCCGCCGGTGAGCAGCGCCCGCAGCGGGGCCAGGGCGCGCGGCCGGGTGTCGGCGATGGTGTTGGACAACTGGGTGGTGAGGAAGGCGACGCTCACCCGGGCGCGGGCCAGGAAGGACTCCAGGGCGCGCGGGTCGGCCGGGCCCGGCGGGTGGACCGCCACCCGGGCGCCGTGGGCGAGCGCGCCCCAGATCTCGAAGGTGGAGGCGTCGAAGGCGACCGGCGCGAAGTAGAGGAAGGTGTCCGCGGCGGTCGGCGCCAGCTCGGGCAGGCCCAGGACCAGGCGGACGGCGGCGCGGTGCGGGACCGCGACGCCCTTGGGCTTGCCGGTGGAGCCGGAGGTGTAGATGACGTACAGCAGGTCGTCGGGGTCGATCGGGACGGCGGGCACCGGGGCGGTGACGGGCCGGCCGGCCAGGTCGGCCAGGGTTTCGGGGGCGTCCAGGAGCAGCTCGACGACCCCGGCGGGGAGCTCCCGTCCGGCCGGTGACCGTTCGGTGACGAGCAGCCGGGCGCCGCTGTCGGCCAGCATGTCGCGAACCCGCTCGTCGGGGTAGGACGGGTCGATCGGCAGGTAGGCCGCGCCGGTGCGGGCGATCGCCAGCAGGGTGCTCACCACGGCGGGGCCGCGCTCCAGGCGCAGCGCCACCAGGTCGCCCCGGCGGGCGCCGCGCGCGGTCAGCAGGTGGGCCAGGCGGTTGGCCTCGGCGTCCAGTTCGGCGTAGCTGGTGTGCCGCAGCCGCTCGGGGTGGCCGGGCTCGCTGTGGACCAGCGCGACCGCGTCCGGGGTGGCCGCGATCCGGCGGTCCACCAGGGCGGTGAGGGTGCTGCGCGGGGTGCCGGCCCGGTGGGTGCCGAGGGCGAGCAGTTCGGCCTCCTCCTCGGGCCCGAGCAGGTCCAGCCGGGACAGCGGCCGGGCGGGCTCGGCGAGGGCGGCGGCGAGCAGCCGCAGGTAGGCGTCGGTGATCCGGCGGGCGGTGGCGGGCTCGAACAGGTCGGTGCGGTACTCGACGGCGAGCGCGAGCGCGCCGCCGGCCTGCTCGGTGAGCTGGAAGAACAGGTCCCACTTGGCGGTCCGGACGGGCACCGGCTGCTCGGCCACGGCGAGTTCCGGGTCCTGCTCGGGCGCCGGGGCCGGGCCGGCCTGCTGGAAGCCGAGCATCACCTGGAACAGCGGGTGCCGGGCCATCGAGCGCTCGGGGTTGAGCACCTCGACCAGCTTCTCGAAGGGCACGTCCTGGTGCTGGTGGGCGGCCAGGTCGTAGGCCCGGACCCGTTCGGCGAGTTCGCGCAGGCCCGGGTCGCCGGAGGTGTCGGTGCGCAGCACCAGGGTGTTGACGAACATGCCGACCAGCTCGTCGAGCCGCTCGTCGGTGCGGCCCGCGATCGGGCTGCCGAGCGGGATGTCGGTGCCCGCGCCGAGCCGGGTGAGCAGGGCGGCGAGCCCGGCCCGCAGCAGCATGAAGACGCTGACGCCCCAGGCGGCGGCGAGCCGGTGCAGCTCGGCGGTGAGCGGCTGCGGCACGGTGGTGCGCACGACGTCGCCGCGGTGCTCGGCCCGGGTGCCGCGCGGGTGGTCGAAGGGCAGCGCCAGTTCCTCCGGCAGGCCCTTCAGGGTGGCGGTCCAGTAGCCGAGTTGGCGGGCGAGTTCGCTCCGCGGGTCGTCCTCCGCGCCGAGCAGTCCGCGCTGCCACAGGGCGTAGTCGGCGTACTGGACGGGCAGCGGCGGCAGTTGGGCCGGGCGGCCGGCCACCCGGGCCCGGTAGTACGCGGTGAGGTCGCGGGTGAGCGGGGCGAGCGACCAGCCGTCGCCGGCGATGTGGTGCAGGACGATCGTCAGCACGTGCTCGTCCGGGCCGAGCCGGAACAGGCGGGCGCGGAGCGGGAGGTGGCGCTCCAGGTCGAAGCCGCGCGCGGCCTCGGCGGCGAGGGCGGCGGGCAGGCCCGCCTCGGTGGTCTCGCTCACCGGGAGCGGGACGGCGGCCTCGGCCGGGGTGAGCACCCGCTGCTCGGCCGGTCCGCTGCCGGTGGTCCCGGAGGTGGCCCCGGGGGCGGCCCCGGACCCGGTGCTCTCGGGGGCGCGCTGCGGGAAGACAGTGCGCAGCGCCTCGTGCCGGGTGACCACGTCGTGCAGGGCGCCCGCCAGGGCGTTGGTGTCGAGCCGCCCGGAGAGGCGGATCGCCAGCGGGATGGCGTACAGCCCGCCAGGTGCGCCCAGGTGCTCGACGAACCAGAGCCGCTGCTGCGCGTACGACAGCGGCAGCACGGCCGGGCGCGGCCCGGCGGCGAGCGGGGCGCGGCCGGGTGCGGCGGCGGCCAGCCGTTCGGCGAGGCGGGCGGGGGAGGGGGCCTCGAAGAGGTCCCGCACCTGGAGTTCGGCGCCGAGTTCGGCGCGGACCCGGTTGACGATCCGGGTGGCGAGCAGCGAGTGGCCGCCGAGGGTGAAGAAGTCGTCGTCGACACCGACCCGGTCGAGTCCGAGCACCTCGGCGAAGACGCCGCAGAGCTGCTCCTCCTCGGCGGTGCGCGGGTCGCGGGCCGAGGTGGTGTACGCGGGGGCGGGCAGGGCGCGGCGGTCGAGCTTGCCGTTGGCGGTCAGCGGCAGCGCGGCGAGCGGGACCACGGCCGCCGGGACCATGTACTCGGGCAGCCGCTCGGCGGCGAACTCCCGCAGCCCGTCCGGGTTCGCGCCGTCGCGGGGCACCACGTAGGCGACCAGGCGCTGGTCGCCGGGCCGGTCCTCGCGGGCGATCACGGCGGCCTCGGCGACCGCGGGGTGTTGGCCGAGGACGGTCGCGATCTCGCCCAACTCGATCCGGAAGCCGCGCAGTTGGACCTGCTCGTCGGCGCGGCCCAGGTACTCCAGGGTGCCGTCGGCCCGCCAGCGGCCGAGGTCGCCGGTGCGGTACATCCGGGTGCCGCCGGGCTCGAACGGGCAGGCGACGAAGCGGGCCGCGGTGAGGTCGGGGCGGCGCAGGTAGCCGCGGGCCAGGCCGGGGCCGGTGATGTACAGCTCGCCGGGCACGCCGGCCGGGACGGGCCGCAGGGCGCCGTCGAGCAGGTAGACCCGCAGGTCCGGGATGCCGCGCCCGATCACGCTGCCGCCGCCGGCGGCGGCCGTCGGGGCGTCCAGCTCCTGGTAGGAGACGTGCACCGTGGTCTCGGTGATGCCGTACATGTTGACCAGGCGCGGCGCGTCGTCGGCGTGCCGGGTGTACCAGTCGGCGAGCCTGCCGATGTCCAGTGCCTCGCCGCCGAACACCACGGTCCGCAGGGCGAGCGGGCGCGGACGGTCGGCGTCGGCGCGCATCAGCTGGTAGAAGGCGGACGGGGTCTGGTTGAGGACGGTCACCCGCTCTTCGGCGAGCAGGTCCAGGAAGGCGTCGGGGGAGCGCGACACGTCGTACGGCACCACGACCAGTCGGCCGCCGCGCAGCAGCGCGCCCCACAGCTCCCAGACGGTGAAGTCGAAGGCGATGGAGTGGAACAGCGTCCACACGTCGCCGGGGCCGAAGTCGAACCAGTCGTCGGTGGCCTCCAGCAGCCGCGCCACGTTCTGGTGCGGCACCACGACGCCCTTGGGGCGACCGGTGGAGCCGGAGGTGTAGATGACGTAGGCCGGGTGCTCGGGGGAGGCCGCGGTGTCCGGGGCGGTGGCCGGGTGGGCGGCCAGCGCGGCGGCCGTCTCCGGGGCGTCCAGGTCCAGGCGCGGCAGGTCCGGGGCCTCGGGCGGTTCGGGCAGCGCGCCGCCGGCGGTCAGCAGCAGCGCCGGACGGGCGTCGCGCAGGGTGTAGCCGATCCGGTCGGCCGGGTGGCCGGGCTCCAGCGGCAGGTAGGCCGCGCCCGCCTTGAGGACGGCCAGGACGGCGACGATCAGCCGGGCGCCGCGCGGCAGCGCGACGGCCACCAGGCTCTCCGGGCCGGCGCCGCGGGCGGCGAGCAGGTGGGCGAGCCGGTTGGCCCGCTCGTCCAGCTCGCGGTAGCTGAGGGCGGCCTCGCCGGGAGCGGTGACCGCGACGGCGTCCGGGGTGCGGGCGGCCTGCTCGGCGAACAGCTCCGCGATGGTGGCGCGCCGCGCGGGCTCCCGGGGGGCGGCCGAGGCGCCGCTCCACTCGCCGAGGATGCGGGCCAGTTCGGCGGGCTCGGGCGCGCCGAGCCGGGCGAGCGGGGCCTGCGGGTCGTCGGCGACCTGCTCCAGGACGCGGACCAGCCGGTCCAGGACGCGCTGCGCGGACGGCCGCGGGTCCTCGGTGAGGCCCTCGGGGTTCCCGGCGAAGGCCGAGGGCCGGTAGGCGAGGTGCAGGTCCAGCCGCTCGCCGGGGAAGACGGTGAGGCTCAGCGGGTAGTGGGTGGCCGAGAGCACCTGCGCGGAACTGACGGTGCCGCCCGACTCGCGGAACAGCGCGGCCTCGTCCAGCGGGTAGCTCTGGAAGGCGAGGACGGTGTCGAACAGCTCGCCCTGGACGCCGGAGGCGGCCTGCGCCTCGGCGAGCGGCAGGTGTTCGTGCGGCATCATCGCGAGCTGCTGGCGGGCCAGCGCCTCGAACAGCTCACTCGCCCGCTGGTCCGGGCGCAGGTCGGCGCGGACCGGCAGGGTGTTGGCGAACAGGCCGATCATCGACTCGACGTCCGGGACCTCGGCCGGGCGGCCGGAGGTGACCGACCCGAACACCACGTCCTCGCGGCCGGTGAGCCGGCCGAGCAGCAGCGCCCAGCAGCCCTGCACCACGGTGTTGAGGGTCAGGCCCCGGCCGCGCGCCCAGCCGGCGAGCGCCGCGGTGCGCTCCGGCGACAGGAACCCCCGGACGAGCGACGGCAGTTCGTGGGAATCGCCGTCACCGGCGCCGGGCAGCGCCCGGACCGGCCCGTCCAGGCCGTCCAGCAGCTGCGCCCAGGCCGCCCGCGCGGCGGCCCGGTCACGGCCGTTCAGCCAGGTCAGGAACGAGCGGTACGGCGCGGGCGCGGGCAGCGCCGCCGCGCCCGCCGCGCCCGCCTCGTCGCCGAGCAGCACCAGCTCGCGGACGGCCAGCGGGAACGACCAGCCGTCCATGACGATGTGGTGCACCGACCAGACGAACCGGTGGTGCCCCGCGCCGAGCCGGATCAGGGTGAACCGCATCAGTGGCGGCCGCGCCAGGTCGAACCGGCGCAGCCGGTCCTCGCGCGTCAGCCGCTGCGCCGCCGCCTCCCGGTCGGCCTCGGGCAGGTGGGTGAGGTCGTGCAGCTGCCACTCCGGCTCGACCTCGGTCTCCTTGAGGACGACCTGGACGGGCTCGCCGGTCTTGCGGTTGCGGAAGCAGGCCCGCAGGTTGGGGTGCCGGCGCAGCAGCGCGGCCGAGGCCGCGCGCAGCCGGGCGGCGAGCTGCTCGCCGTCACCCGCGCCCGGCCCGTCGATCTCCGCGACGAACTGGAGGGTGTACAGGTCGGGCGAGGCCTGGTCGTACGAGGACAGGAACAGCAGTCCCTGCTGGAGGGGGGAGAGCGGAAGTACTTCGCTGATCTTCGACCCGGTTCTGGGGGCGGTCGTCACGAAAGTTCCTCATTCAACTCGAATTCCAGATCGGCCAGTTCCTCGTCGGACAGGGCGATCAGACTGCCTTCGGGTTCCGTCGGGGCGGACTCGGCGGGGCTCTGCTCCTGCTCCTCGGCGACCTGGGCCAGGGCGGCGGCGGTCTTGTGGGTGAAGATGTCGCGGGTGGTGAGGGTGAGTCCGGCCCTGCGGGCGCGGCTGACGACCTGGATGGAGCGGATGCTGTCGCCGCCGAGGGCGAAGAAGTCCTCGTCGATGCCGACCCGGCCGGTGCCGAGGACCTCGGCGAGGATCTCGGTCAGCACCTGCTCGCGCTCGGTGCGCGGCGCGCGGGCCTCCTCCTGGTCCCCCAGGTCGGGCCTGGGCAGGGCCTTGCGATCGAGCTTGCCGTTGGCCGTGAGCGGCATGGCGGGCAGCACCAGCCAGGACGCCGGGATCATGTACCCGGGTAGCAGCTCGGCCAGTTGACGGCGGATCCGGTCTGGGTCGACGCCGGGGCCGGTGAGGTAGCCGATGAGGCGGGGGTTGCCGGAGGCGTCGGGGAGGACGGCGACGGCGGCGTCGGCGACGGTGTCGAGGGAGCGGATGACGGCTTCGATCTCGCCGGTTTCGACGCGGCGGCCGCGGATCTTGACCTGGTGGTCGCGGCGTTCGATGAACTCGAGTTGGCCGTCGGGTCGTTGGATGACGCGGTCGCCGGTGCGGTACATCCGGGTGCCGGGTCCGGCGTAGGGGTCGGCCATGAAGGTGCCGGCGGTGCGGGCGGGGTCGTGGAGGTAGCCGCGGCCGACTCCGGCGCCGCCGATGTAGAGCTCTCCGGGGACGCCGACGGGAACGGGCTGGAGTTCGTCGCTGAGCACGTACAGGCGGGTGTTGCGCACCGCCGTGCCGATGGGGACGCGGGCGGTGAGGGTGTCGTCGGCGCGGATGACGGCGTGGGTGACGTCGTCGGAGCACTCGGTCGGGCCGTAGGCGTTCATCATCGGGATGTGCGGGTGGCGGGCGTGCCAGCGGTGGCAGAGGTCGGCGGGGAGGGCTTCGCCGGTGACCATCAGCCAGCGCAGGTGGGGGAGTTCGGGGGCGGTGCCGTCGAGGTCCCAGGCGTCCAGGGCGGCGCGCAGCAGGGAGGGGACGACCTCCAGGACGGCGATCTTCTCGTCCCGGGCCATGGCGAACAGGGCGGCCGGGTCGGCGGCCATGTCGGTGCCGGAGACCCGGACGGTGCCGCCGACGATGAGCGGGGCGAGCATCTGCCAGACGGAGACGTCGAAGGTGAGCGGCGCGTTCTGGACGACGCCTTCCCCGGCGGCCAGGTCGAGGTCCCCGACCTTGGCCCAGAGGTGGTTCATCATGCCGGAGCGCTGGACCATCGCGCCCTTGGGCTTGCCGGTGGAGCCGGAGGTGAACATCACGTACGCCAGGTCCAGCCCGGTGCCCACGCAGTCGGGCAGGGCCCGCGTGCCGGCGGCCTGCTCCAGGCCGATGACGGTGACCGGCTCGCCCTGGACGGCGGCGGCGAACTCGGCGGCCTGTGCCTCGTACCCGGCGCCGACCAGCAGGTGGCGGGCGTCGCCGTCCTCCAGCAGCCCGGTGTTGCGGGCGGCGGGGGCGGCCGGGTCGAGCGGCAGGTAGGCGCCGCCTGCGCCGATCACGCCCAGCACGCCGGTGATGAACGGGACGCCGGGCTCGGCGAGCATCGCGACCACCGAACCGGTGGTGACCCCGGCCTCCGCGAGGCCCGCGGACAGTCCGCCGGCCGCCTCGACCAGTTCCTGGTAGGTCAGCGAGCCGGCGCCGTCGGTGACGGCGGTCGCCTCGGGGGTGCGGGCGGCGACGGCGCGCACCCGCTCGACGACGCCGAGGCTCTCCTCGGGGATCGTCGGGTCCCAGGCGCCGAGCAGTCCGCCCAGCTCGCCGGGGATGCCGGTGCCGGTGAGGTCCGCCGGGCCGGTCACGTCGATCTGGGCGAGCGGCAGTCCGGGCCGCTCGGCGACGGTCCGCAGCAGGTGCTGGAAGATCGCCGAGACCCGCTCGACCTCGGCCCGGCCGAACAGGCCGGGGTTGTAGTCCAGCCGCAGGTGCAGGCTGTCGCCGGGGTGGACCACCAGGCTCAGCGGGTGGTGCCGGGCGTCGAGGGCCTCGGTGCGGACGATGCGCGGGCCGTCGGCGACGCCGGTGTCGAGGCCGTTCTCGTCCAGCGGGAAGTTCTCGAACAGCACCACGGTGTCGAAGACCTCGCCGGACAGGCCGGCGGCCTGGTGGATCGCGGCGAGCCCGAGGTGCTCGTGCGGGAGCAGCGCGGTCTGCTGGTCCTGGAGGGCGTGCAGCAGTTCGGCGAGGGTGGCATCGGGGTGCAGTCGGGCCCGGACCGGCACGGTGGTGAGGAACATGCCGATCATCGACTCGACGTCCGGGACCTCGGCCGGGCGGCCGGAGGTGACGGCGCCGAACACCACGTCCTGGCGGCCGGTGAGCCGCCCGAGCAGCAGCGCCCAGCAGCCCTGCACCACGGTGTTGACGGTCAGGCCCTGGGTGCGGGCCCAGCCGGCGAGCGCGGCGGTCAGCTCGCGCGGCACCTCGGCGAGCACCGCGTCGGGCAGCACCGGGAGGCGGCTCGGGTCGGCGGGGACGAGCAGGGTGGGCTCGTCGACGTCGGCCAGCACCTCGTGCCAGGCGGCCCGGGCCGCCGTGCGGTCCTGCGCGGTCAGCCAGGCCAGGTACGAGCGGTACGGGGCCGGGTCGGGCAGCAGCGCGACGTCCGCGCCGGGCGCGCAGAGCGCGAACAGCTCGCGGACGAGCAGCGGCATCGACCAGCCGTCGACCAGGATGTGGTGGCTGGTCCAGATGAACCGGTGCCGGCCCTCGCCGTGGGTGACGAGCGCGAAGCGCAGCAGCGGCGGCGCGGCGAGGTCGAAGCGGCGGGTGCGCTCGGCCTCGGTGATGCGGCTCAGCTCGGCGGCCCGGGCGGGCTCCGGCAGGTCGGTCAGGTCGGCTTCCAGCCAGGGCAGTTCGGCGTGCTGGGCGATGACCTGGACGGGCTCTCCGGTGGCCCGGGCGCGGAAGGCGGCGCGCAGGTTCGGGTGCCGGTCGAGCAGGGCCTGCCCGGCGGCGCGCAGGGCGTCGGCGTCGAGGTCGCCCTCGATGTCGGCGACGATCTGCAGGGTGTAGACGTCGACCGCGTCCGCGCCGCCCCCGGCGGCGGTGTCGTAGTCGGCGTGGAAGAGCATGCCCTGCTGGAGCGGGGTGAGCGGCAGGACGTCGGCGAGGGCGGTGCCGGCCTCGGCGAGTTCGGCCTCGTACTCCTCGATCTCGTCCTGGGCCAGGGCGACCAGCGGCAGGTCGGAGGGGGTGCGGCCGCCCGCACCGGGGGCGGTGGCGTGCCGGGCGAGCAGTTCGAGGGCGCGGAACCAGGTGGCCGCGACGTCCTGGGCG
The DNA here is from genome assembly GCF_056435345.1 of Kitasatospora sp. NPDC043950. Classification (NCBI taxonomy): domain Bacteria; kingdom Bacillati; phylum Actinomycetota; class Actinomycetes; order Kitasatosporales; family Streptomycetaceae; genus Kitasatospora; species Kitasatospora sp. NPDC043950. The sequence continues at coordinate 13,168 of NZ_JBWKER010000016.1, read as the reverse complement.
TCCTCCTCGGCGACGGTCCGGCCGGCCCAGGACCAGTTGGCGATCAGGTGCGGGCCGTCGTGCCGGTCCTCGGTGGCCGGGGTGACGTCGAGCAGATGCGGCAGCGGCATGCCGGGGTGGGCGCCGGTGCCGACCACACCGTCGCCGCCAGCCGGCTCCCAGAGGCGGGCCTCGCGGGCGTCGAAGCGGCCCATGTAGTTGAAGCCGATCTGCGGCTTGTGGTGGCCGGCCAGGGCGCGGGCGGCGTGCGGGTTGAGGTAGCGCAGCAGGCCGTAGCCGACGCCGCGGTCGGGCAGCGCGCGCAGCTGCTCCTTGATCCGCTTGAGGGCGGCGGCGAGGGCGGGGCCGCCGGCCCAGAGCTCGTCCCAGTCGAGCGTGCCGGGGTCGAGGCGCATCGGGAAGGCGCTGGTGAACCAGCCGACGGTGCGGGACAGGTCGAGGCCGTCGCCGAGCTGCTCGCGGCCGTGGCCCTCCAGCTCGATCAGGGTCTGGGCGTAGTCGGCGCGGCCGTGCCGGCGGCGCCAGTCGGCGACGGCGAGGGCGAGGCCGGTCAGCAGGACGTCGTTGACCTCGGCGTGGAAGGCCGCCGGGACGTCGGTGAGCAGCGGGCCGGTGACCTCGGGGCCGAGCTCCAGTCGCAGGGTGCGCTGGGTGCCGTAGACGTCCGTCTCGGGGTCGAGCCGGTGGGTGCCGACCAGCGGGTCGGGGCCGGTCAGGATCGACTGCCAGAGGGCGAGTTCGGGGCCGCGGACCTGGGTTCGGGCCTGCGCGGCGAGCAGCTGGGACCAGGCGCGGTAGGAGGTGCCGACCGGGTCGAGTGCGGGGGTGCGGCCGGCCGCCAGCGCCTCGCAGGCGGCGGCGAGGTCGGGCAGCAGGATCCGCCAGGACACGCCGTCGATGACCAGGTGGTGGGCGGAGAGCACCAGCAGGGCGGTGTCGGCGCCGGGGGCCGCGCCGATCAGCACGGCCTGGATCATCACGGCGGCGGCGGGGTCGAGCCGGGCGCGGGCGGCGGCGGCCTGCCGCTCGGCGAAGCCGAGGGCGTCCTGGTCGTCGGCGCCGCTGCCGGCGCCGTTCTCGGCGGTGGCGACCAGGCGGACGCCGGCGAGCGCGCCGGGGGCCAGTGCCTCCAGGTGCCACAGGCCGGGGGCGGGTTCGGTGGCCCGGGTGCGCAGCGCGTCGTGGTGGTCGACCAGGGTGTGCAGGGCCGCGTCGAGCAGTTCGGCGTCCAGGGCGGCGGGGACCCGGACGACCACGTGCTGGCTGTACTTGACGACCGGGCCGGTGAGGCTGGTGGTGTCGTCGTGCAACTGGCCCATGATCGGGGTGAGTTCGTACGGGCCGGTGCCGCCGGCGTCCTCGGCGGGCGCGGTCGCCGCCGTGGGGTCGGCGCCGCCCGCGACCCGGGCGAGGGCGGCGGCGGTCTTGTGGGTGAAGATGTCGCGGGTGGTGAGGGTGAGTCCGGCCTTGTGGGCGCGGCTGACGACCTGGATGGAGCGGATGCTGTCGCCGCCGAGGGCGAAGAAGTCCTCGTCGATGCCGACCCGGCCGGTGCCGAGGACCTCGGCGAGGATGTCGCAGAGGACCCGCTCGCGCTCGGTGCGGGGGCCGCGGAGGGTGTCCTGCTCGGCGAGGGCGGGCTTGGGCAGGGCCTTGCGGTCGAGCTTGCCGTTGGGGGTGAGCGGCATGGCGTCGAGGACGAGCCAGGACGCCGGGATCATGTATCCGGGCAGCAGTTGGGAGAGTTCGGCCCGGACCTGCGCGGGGTCGACGCCGGGGCCGGTGAGGTAGCCGATGAGGCGGGGGTTGCCGGAGGCGTCGGGGAGGACGGCGACGGCGGTGTCGGCGACGGTGTCGAGGGAGCGGATGACGGCTTCGATCTCGCCGGTTTCGACGCGGCGGCCGCGGATCTTGACCTGGTGGTCGCGGCGTTCGATGAACTCGAGTTGGCCGTCGGGTCGTTGGATGACGCGGTCGCCGGTGCGGTACATCCGGGTGCCGGGTCCGGCGTAGGGGTCGGCCATGAAGGTGCCGGCGGTGCGGGCGGGGTCGTGGAGGTAGCCGCGGCCGACTCCGGCGCCGCCGATGTAGAGCTCTCCGGGGACGCCGACGGGGACGGGCTGGAGTTCGTCGCTGAGGACGTAGAGGCGGGTGTTGCGGACGGCGGTGCCGATGGGGACGCGGGCGGTGAGGGTGTCGTCGGCGCGGATGACGGCGTGGGTGACGTCGTCGCTGCATTCGGTGGGGCCGTAGGCGTTCATCATCGGGATGTGCGGGTGGCGGGCGTGCCAGCGGTGGCAGAGGTCGGCGGGGAGGGCTTCGCCGGTGACCATCAGCCAGCGCAGGTGGGGGAGTTCGGGGGCGGTGCCGTCGAGGTCCCAGGCGTCCAGGGCGGCGCGCAGCAGGGAGGGGACGACCTCCAGGACGGCGATCTTCTCGTCCCGGGCCATGGCGAACAGGGCGGCCGGGTCGGCGGCCATGTCGGTGCCGGAGACCCGGACGGTGCCGCCGACGATGAGCGGGGCGAGCATCTGCCAGACGGAGACGTCGAAGGTGAGCGGCGCGTTCTGGACGACGCCTTCCCCGGCGGCCAGGTCGAGGTCGCCGACCTTGGCCCAGAGGTGGTTCATCATGCCGGAGCGCTGGACCATCGCGCCCTTGGGCTTGCCGGTGGAGCCGGAGGTGAACATCACGTACGCCAGGTCCAATTCACCTCCGACAGAGGTGAGTTCGGCGCCGCTGCTGGAGTCGGACGGGTCGGTCAGCGGCAGGGCGGTGGCCGCCCCGGCGGTGAGCTCGGCGGCCTGCGCCTCGTACCCGGCGCCGACCAGCAGGTGGCGGGCGCCGCCGTCCTCCAGCAGCCCGGTGTTGCGGGCGGCCGGGGCGGCCGGGTCGAGCGGCAGGTAGGCACCGCCGGCGGCCTGGACGGCCAGCACGCCGGTGACGAAGGGGACGCCGGGCTCGGCGAACATCGCGACCACCGAACCGGTGCCGACCCCGGAGGCGGTCAGCCGGGCGGCCAGGCCCGCCGCGCGGGCGACCAGTTCGCGGTAGTCGATCCGCTCGGCGCCGTCGGCCACGGCCACCGCGTCGGGCGTACCGGCCGCGACGGTGCGGACCCGCTCGACCAGGCCCTGGTCGGCGGCGGTGGCCGGATCCCAGGCGCCGAGCAGCCCGAGCGGTTCGCCGGTCGCGCCCAGGCCCACCTGGCCGAGCGGACGGTCCGCGGGCATGGTGGCGAGGGCGCCGAGGAAGGTCTCGAACCGGGCGAGGTGGGTGGCGAGTTCGGCCGGCTCGTACAGCTCGGGGTTGCCGTCGAGGTGGATCTCGACGGTGCCGTCGTCCGCGTTCAGGACCGTCATGATCAGGTCCTTGACGATGCCGGTGGACAGGTTGACCACGACCCCGCGGCAGTCGCCGAAGGCCAGCTCGGGGTCCTGGTTGAGCACGTTGATGAACGGGCCGAAGGCGCGCTGGTCGTCGATCCGCAGGCCGATGTCGCGGCGGACCCTGTCCCCGCGGTAGCGCTGGTGCTTCAGCGTGCCGGCGACCTCGACCCAGGCCGCGCGCAGCAGTTCGGTGCGGGTCATCTCCGGGCGCACCCGGACGGCCAGCGGCAGGTAGTTGGCGAGCATGCCGGGGATCTCGCGGCTGACCGCGCCGACCCGGCCGGTGACCGGCAGGGTGAGCAGCGGCGCCGGGACCCCGGTGACGCGTTGGGTGTAGGCGGCCATCGCGGCGACCATCAGGACCGGCATGGTGACCTTGCCGTCCTGGGCGAGGGCGTGCAGCGCGGCCGTGGTCGTGGGGGAGAGCCGGGCGGTCTCGCGCAGCGCGACCCGGCCGGGGGCCGGCTCCTGCTCGGAGAGCGAGACCAGCTCGGGCACCGCGCCGTGCCGGTCGGAGGTGAGGCGGTCCGTCCAGTAGGCGCGGTCCTTCTCGACCATCGACGAGTCGAGGTACTTGCGCTCGGCGTCCAGCAGCCGGTGGAAGGCCGGCATGGCGTCGGCGTCCAGCTCGGCCGGGCCCTCGCCGGCGGCCAGCCGGGTGTAGGCGCTGGACAGCTTGGGGTAGAGCAGCGAGCGGCTGAAGCCGTCCGCGAGGATGTGGTGCATGCACAGGTAGAGCAGGTGGTGCTCCGGGGCCAGCCTGATCAGCGCGCCGCGGAACAGCGGGAAGTCGGTGACCTTCATCGGGTCGGCGTGGTCGGCCCGCATCCACCGCTCGGCGGCCTCCGACGGCTCCGCCTCGCCGCTGAAGTCCAGCGTCTTGAGCGGGAGCTGGGCGAGCGGGCGGATGATCTGGCCGGGGGCGCCGTCCTCCTCGACGAACTGCACCCGCAGTCCCTCGGCCTCGTGGCCGAGGCGTTGCAGCGCCCGTCCGAGCAACTCGGCGTCGAGCGGTCCGCGCAGATCGATGTAGTCCGCCATGTTGTAGGCCAGCGGCCCGGCGGCGAACTGCTCGTCGAACCAGATCTCGGCCTGTGCCGCGGTGAGCGGAAGGACAGCGTTCCGGTTTGTCGTCACTGCTTTGCTCTCCGTCATTCTCAGCCTCAGCCCCGCCTTGAAAACTCTCGACCCTCTGACCCCGCAGGCCCCGGCTCCGCAGGCCCCGACCCCGCCGGTCCGGTCAGCCGGACACCGTCTGGAGCCCGGCGGCGACGCCCGCCCCGAGGCCCCGGTGCTCGACCCCGGGCAGCAGGCCCTCCGGGCCGACCGAACCGCGCACCCACTCGTCGTGGTAGACGGTGTCCATGTAGCGCTCGCCCAGGTCCGGCGAGATGGTCACGGCGGTCACCCGCTCGCGCACGCCGCCCGCGCCGTCGCCGTAGTGCTCGTTCAGCCAGCGCAGCGCGCCGCTGACGGCCGTCCCGGTGGAGCCGCCGAACAGGAAGCCGCCGCGCATCAGTTCGCGGCAGGTCCGGACGGTGTCGGTCTCCTCGACGTGGACCGCCCGCTCCACCAGCGACTCGTCCAGCAGTGCGGGCCGCACGCTGGTGCCCAGGCCCGGGATGTGCCGGGTGGCCGGCGGGGCGCCGAAGGTGACCGAGCCGACGCTGTCGACCGGGACGACCCGCACCGAGGGGCGCCGCTCGCGGAAGTACCGGGCGCAGCCCATCAGCGTCCCGGTCGTGCCCGCGCCGATGAACAGCACGTTCAGGTCCGGGAACTGGCGGGCGATGGCCGGCGCGGTGGTCCGGTAGTGCGCCATCCAGTTGCCCGGGCTCAGGTACTGGTTGAGCCAGACCCGCTTCTCGTCGGCGGCGAGCAGCGCCTTGACGTGGCGGATCCGCGCACCGAGGAAGCCCTCGGTCTCGTGCGGCTCGGTGATCAGGTGCACCTCGGCGCCGTACGACTCCATGGTGCGGCGGGTGACCTCGTTGCAACGAGAGTCGGTGACGCAGATGAACTTGTAGCCGCGGCTGGCGGCGAGCACGCTCAGGGCGACGCCCATGTTCCCGGACGAGGATTCCACCAGGGTCGAGCCGGGGCCGAGGACGCCCGCCGCCTCGGCCTGCGCGACCATTTCCCGGGCCGCTTTCAGCTTGATGGACCCGGCGAAGTTGAACCCTTCGACTTTCAGGAAGAGACGGTGCCCGAAGAACGGCTGCAGATTCACGAAGAGGTCGCTGACCTCGAATTCGTGCGACGCGGAAATGACCGGCACTGGAGACTCCTGGCCTTCGGTAACGAATTAGCCTCGGCGGCAAGCCTCCCGCCGGGCGCTGACGAGGGGCTGACGGACTGCTGACGGGGTCGGCGACCAGGGTTTCGGACCCGCCCGGAGGCGCGCGTCAGCCGTCCGTCAGTTGCCGGTCAGTTGCTCGTCAGCGCCATCGGAAAGCGTTTGTTATTCCGCACTTGCAGGCCTTCCACGAGGAGCCCGGTTTGAATCGGCCGTCCGCCATCAGTGAAGTCCTTCCGCTCTCGCCGCTGCAACAGGGACTGCTCTTTCTCTCGGAGTACGACCGTGAGGGGACGGACGTCTACACCATTCAGCTGGTCCTCGACCTGGACGAGCTGACCGACGCCGATGCCGCCGCGCTGCGCACCGCGGCGGGCCTGCTCCTGGAACGGCACCCCAACCTGAAGGCCTGCTTCCGGCACCGCAGGAACGGCGAGGCGATCCAGGTGATCCCCACGTCGGTCGAACTGCCGTGGCGCGAGGTCGCGGTGGCGGTCGGCGCGGCCGGGCCGGAGGCGGAGTTCGACCGGCTCGCCGAGGAGGACCGGCTGCGCCGCTTCGACCTCGCCCGCCCGCCGCTCCAGCGGCTCACCCTGGCCCGCGCCGAGGGCGGGCGCTGCCGGCTGGTCTGGACCGTCCACCACATCCTGGTGGACGGCTGGTCGATGGTCTCGCTGATCGGCGAACTCGCCGCGCTCGCCGAGGAGCTGAAGGCCGGCGGCGCCCCCGCCAGGCAGCCGCAGGCCGGCGCGGCCCGCTACCAGGCGCACCTGGCCTGGCTGGGCGCGCAGGACAAGGAGGCCGCCCGGAAGGCCTGGACCGCCGCCCTGGCCGGGGTCGTCGACCCGACCCGGCTGGTGCGGGCCGGCCGCGACCGGGCCGCCGGTGCGGCCGCGCTGCCGCAGGCCGTCCCGCTGGAGCTGACCCCCGAGGTCTCCGCCGCGCTGACCGGCTTCGCCCGCTCGCGCGGCCTGACCGTCAACGCGGTGGTGCAGGGCTGCTGGGCGCTGCTGCTGTCCCGGCTGACCGGCCAGGACACCGTGCTGTTCGGCGCGGTCACCTCCGGCCGGCCGGCCGAGGTCCCGGACGTCGAGCGGATGGTGGGCCTGTTCGCCAACACGCTCCCGGTCCGGGTGGACGTCGACCCGGCCCGCACCCCGGCCGAGCTCTTCGCCGACGTGCAGCGGTCGCAGACCGCGCTGCTGGCGCACGAGCACCTGACCCTGGCGGAGGTCCAGCAGCTCACCGCCGTGCGCGGTGAACTCTTCGACACCGCCCTGATGTTCCAGAACTACCCGATGGGCGGCCTGCCGCTGGCTACCGGCACCGGCCCCCGGGTGACCGGCGCCGACGTCCGCTCCGCCACCCACTTCCCGGTCACCCTCACGGTCTTCCCCGGCACCCCGTTCGGCCTGGCCGTCAACCACGTGCCCGCGCTGGTCACCCGGGCCGAGGCCGAACTGGTCGGGCGGCGCTTCGCCCGGCTGCTGGCCGCCGCCGTCGCCCGGCCCGACGAGCCGTGCGGCCGGCTGGACGTCCTGGACGAGGCCGAGCGCGCCGAGATCACCGAGGCCCGCAACGCCACCGGGGCGCCGCTGCCCGGCGACTGGCTGGCCCCGCTGCTGGCCGCCCGGGCCGCCCGCACCCCGGACGCGCCCGCCGTGCGCTGCGGCGAGGAGCGCCTGACCTACCGCGAACTGCACGCCCGCGCCGACGCGCTGGCGCACGCCCTGCACGCCGCCGGGGCCGGCCCGGAGCAGGTGGTGGCGATCGCGCTGGACCGCTCCTGCGACCTGGTGGTGGCCGCCCTGGCCGTCCTCAAGTCCGGCGCGGCCTACCTGCCGCTGGACCCGGACTACCCGGCCGACCGGCTGCGCTACATGCTCGCCGACGCCGCCCCGGTGGTCACCCTCACCCACCGCCGGGTGCGCGAACTCCTCGCCGCCGAAGCCGCCGTAGCCGCCGAAGGCGAGATGAGCACCGGCGAGCTGTGGGTGCTGGACGGCCCGGACGCCGCGACCGGTGCGCCCGGGCAGCGCGTACCGGGCACGGCCCCGCGCGCCGACCACCCCGCGTACGTGATCTACACCTCGGGCTCCACCGGCCGCCCCAAGGGAGTCGTGGTGCCGCACCGGGCGCTGGTCAACCTGGTCGAGGACATGGTCGCCCGCTTCGAAGTGACCACCGAGGACCGCTTCCTCGCCGTCACCACCTTCGGCTTCGACATCGCCAACCTGGAGCTGTTCGTCCCGCTCGCCGCCAGCGCCGAACTGCTGGTCGCCGACCGCGAGACGGTCCGCGACCCGGCCGCCCTGGCGGACGCCGTCACCGGCCTGGACGCCACCCTGCTACAGGCCACCCCCAGCCTCTGGCAGTCGCTCGCCGCCGACCACGCCCCCCGGCTGGCCGGCCTGCGCGCCCTGGTCGGCGGCGAGGCGCTGCCCGAGCCGCTGGCCCGCACCCTCACCGCGCACTGCGCGTCCGTGACCAACGTGTACGGCCCGACCGAGACCACCATCTGGTCCACCGCCGCGCCGCTGACCGCCGCCGAGGCCGGGCCGCCGCCGATCGGCGGCCCGATCGCCAACACCCGGGTGTACGTCCTGGACGGCGCGCTGCGCCCCGTCCCCGACGGCACCTTCGGCGACCTCTACCTCGCCGGCACCGGCCTGGCCCGCGGCTACCTGGGCCGCCCCGGCCTGAGCGCCGAGCGCTTCGTCGCCGACCCGTACGGCCCGAGCGGCGCGCGGATGTACCGCACCGGCGACATCGTCCGCTGGGACGCCGCCGGCACCGCCCTGGAGTACGCGGGGCGCAGCGACCACCAGGTGAAGATCCGTGGCTACCGCATCGAGCTCGGCGAGATCGAGTCCGTGCTCGCGGCGCAGCCCGGAGTGACGCGGGCCGTCGTCACGGCCCGCACCGACCGGGCGGGGGACGCCCGCCTGGTCGCCTATGTCGTACCGGCAGGGATCGACCGCGACCGCTTGCGGGAGCGGGCGTCATCGGTGCTGCCCACGCACATGATCCCTGCCGTGTACGTTCCCCTGGACGACCTGCCGCTGACCCCCAACGGCAAGGTCGACCGCAAGGCCCTGCCCGCTCCGCCGGACGAGCGGGCGGGCACCGGACGCGAGCCCGCGGGGGAGCGCGAGGAACTGCTCTGCGCGGTCTTCGCGGAGGCCCTCGGGCTCGACCGGGTCGGCGCCGACGACGACTTCTTCGAACTCGGCGGCCACTCGCTGTCCGCGACCAGGGTCGCCAACCGGCTGCGTGCCGCGCTCGGCGTGGACGTCCCGGTGCGGACCCTGTTCGACGCCCGGACGGCCGAGGCGCTGGCCCGCGCCCTCGACCCGGACGCGGCGGCGGTCGCCGAGGCGGCGGAGCCGGCCCCCCGGCGCCCCGCGCTGCGCGCCGTCCCGAACCGGCCGTCCTCGGTGCCGCTCTCGCACGCCCAGGAGCGGCTCTGGTTCCTGGACAAGATGGACGGGCCCACCGGCAGCTACAACATCCCGCTGGCGGTCCGCCTCACCGGCCCGCTGGACGCCGCCGCGCTGGCCGCCGCCGTCCGGGACGTGGTGGCCCGGCACGAGAGCCTGCGCACCGTCTTCGCCGAGGCCGACGGGCTGCCGTCGCAACTGGTGCTCTCCGCCGAGGAGGCGGAGCGGGCCGGCGCCCCGCTGGTCGTCGTGGACCTCTCCGGGGCGGCGCCGGGCGCGCTGGAGGCGGCGCTGGCCGCCGAGGCCGTCCACCCCTTCGAGCTGTCCGCCCAGGTGCCGCTGCGGGCCCGGCTGTTCACCCTCGGCCGGGACAGCCACGCGCTGGCCCTGACGGTGCACCACATCGCCGCCGACGGCTGGTCGCTCGGCCCGCTCGCCCGCGACCTCTCCGACGCCTACCGGGCCCGGCTGGACGGCGCCGGGCCGCGCTGGGCGCCGCTGCCGGTGCAGTACGCCGACCACGCGCTCTGGCAGCGCGAACTGCTCGGCTCCAAGGACGACCCGGACAGCCTGGCCAGCGCCGAACTCGCGCACTGGCGCGAGGCGCTGGCGGGCATCCCGGAGGAGCTGGACCTGCCCACCGACTTCCCCCGCCCGGCCCGCGCCGGGCACCGCGGCGCCGAGGTCGAGTGCACGGTGCCCGCCGAGACCCACGCCCGGCTCGCCGAACTCGCCCGGCGCGGCGGCGCCAGCCTGTTCATGGCCGTCCAGGCGGGCCTGGCCGCACTGCTCACCCGGCTGGGCGCGGGCACCGACATCCCGCTCGGCAGCCCGGTGGCCGGGCGCACCGACGACGCGGTCCGCGACCTGGTCGGCTTCTTCGTCAACACCGTGGTGCTGCGCACCGACACCTCGGGCGACCCGGCGTTCACCGCCCTGCTCGGGCGGGTCCGGGAGACCGACCTGACCGCCTACGGGCACGCCGAACTGCCCTTCGAGCACCTGGTGGAGGAACTCAACCCGGTCCGCTCGATGGGCCGGCAGCCGCTCTTCCAGGTGATCCTGGCCTTCGAGAACAGTTCCGACCCGCTGCCCGCGATGCCCGGCCTGAGCGCCGAGGTGCTGCCGATCGGCAGCACGACGGCCAAGTTCGACCTGTCCTTCCAGGTGCTGGAGCGGACCGGTCCGGACGGCGCCCCGGCCGGTCTGGACATCCGCCTGGAGTACCGCGAGGACCTGTTCACCGGGGCGACGGCGGCCCGCCTCGCCCGGGCCCTGGCCACCCTGCTCGACTCCGCCACCCGCACCCCCGACGCGCCGCTCAGCGCCCTCGACCTGCTCACCGCCGAGGAGCGCCGCGTCCTGCTGGAGGAGTGGGCCGGCCCGACCGCCCCGTTCACCCCGGTCACCCTGACCGCCCTGTTCGAGGGCCTGGCGGCCGCCGACCCGGACCACCCCGCGCTGATCGGCCCGGACGGCGTGCCGGCCGGCCCGGCGACGATGCGGCTGTCCTACGCGGCGCTCAACGAGCGGGCCAACCGGCTCGCCCACCTGCTGCTGGAGCGCGGGGTCGGGCCGGGCGACGTGGTCGCGCTGGCGATGCCGCGCTCCGCGCCGCTGGTGATCGCGCTGCTGGCGGTGCTCAAGACCGGCGCCGCCTACCTGCCGGTCGACCCGCAGTACCCGGCCGAGCGGATCGCCTACATGCTCGACGACGCGGCGCCCGCCCAGGTGCTGACCGTCGAGGCGGTCGCCGACCGGATCCCGGGGCTGCCCGAGGGTGTCGTCCCGCTGGTCCTGGACTCCCTGCGCACCCGGTCCGACCTGACCGGCCGGCCCGACCGCAACCCCGTCGACGCCGACCGCACCCGGCCGCTCCTCCCGCAGGACGTCGCCTACGTGATCTACACCTCGGGCTCCACCGGCCGCCCCAAGGGCGTCGCGGTGCCGCACCTGGGGGCGGCCAACCTGGCCGCCAACCACCAGGCGCGGATGGGCGCGGGGCCGGACACCCGGGTGCTCCAGTTCGCCTCGTTCAGCTTCGACGCCACCGTCTGGGAGCTCGGCGTCTCGCTGTACTCGGGCGGCACCCTGGTGGTCGCCACCGACGAGAGCCGGGTCTCCGGCGAGGTGCTGGGCGCGCTGCTCGCCGAGCACCAGGTCAACCACGTGGTGCTGCCGCCCACCGTGGTGGCCGGCCTGCCCGAGGACGTGGTGCTGCCCGAGGGCCTGCACCTGCTGGTCGGCGGCGAGGCCTGCTCGGCCGCGCTGGTCGACCGGTTCGCCCCGCTGACCGAGTTCCGCAACGCCTACGGCCCGACCGAGGCCTCGGTCTGCGCCACCTGGAGCGACCCGCTGCGCGCCGGCGGCGGCCGCCCGCCGATCGGCCGCCCGCTGGACAACCACCGGCTGTACGTCCTGGACGACGCCCTCGCGCCCGCGCCGGTCGGCGTCACCGGCGAGCTGTACATCGCCGGCACCGGCCTGGCGCACGGCTACCTGCGCCGCCCGGTCACCACCGCCGAGCGCTTCGTCGCCGACCCGTACGGTCCGGCCGGCACCCGGATGTACCGCACCGGCGACCTGGCCCGCTGGCGGGCCGACGGCACGCTCGACTACGTCGGCCGGGTGGACCACCAGGTGAAGCTGCGCGGCTTCCGGATCGAGCTCGGCGAGATCGAGGCCGCGCTGGTGCGCCACCCGGTGGTCGTGCAGGCCGCGGTGCAGGTCGCGCCCTCGCCCACCGGCGTGCCCCAGCTGACCGGGTACGTGGTGCCGCTGCCCGGCGTCGCCGCCGTCGACGTGCCGGTGCTGCGCGCGTTCGTCGCCGAGTCGCTGCCCGCGCACATGGTGCCCGCGGCGCTGGTGACGCTGTCCGCGCTGCCGCTGACCGCGAACGGCAAGCTCGACACCCGCGCCCTGCCGGCGCCCGGTGCCGCGCCCGCCGCCGCGCAGACCCCGGTGCGGCGCCCGGGCACGCCGGCCGAGGAGGTCATCGCCGGGGTCTTCGGCGAGATCCTCGGCCTCGACCAGGTCGGCGCCGACGGGGACTTCTTCGACCTCGGCGGCGACAGCCTGCGCTCGGTGCAGATCGTCAGCCGGGCCGCGAAGGCCGGGCTCACGCTCTCGCTGGCCGACGTCTTCACCCACAAGACGGTGGCGGCCCTCGCCGCCGCCGCCCGGCCCGCCACCTCGCAGCGGCTCCCCGCGACGGTGCTGGAGCCGGTGCTGCCGATCCGGCCGGGCGGCACCGCCGAGCCGCTGTTCTGCGTGCACGGCGGGGTCGGCTTCGGCCTGCCGTACGCGGAGCTGGCCCCGCACCTCGACCCGGCCCGGCCGGTGTACGCGCTGCAGTCCGACGGCGTCGCCGCGCCCGAGGGGGAGTGGGAACGGCCGCAGGGCGTACGGGAGCTGGCGGCCACGTACCTGGCGAGGATCCGCCGGGTGCAGCCGCACGGCCCGTACCACCTGCTGGGCTGGTCCTTCGGCGGGTTGGTCGCGCACGAGATGGCGGTGCAGCTCCAGGCGGCGGGCGAGCGGGTGGCCTTCCTGGCGGCGTTGGACGTCTTCCCGGTGCTGCCGGGCGACCACAACCCGACCGACGAGGAGATCCGCGGGGCCTTCCTCGCCCACCACGCCACCGGGGCGGGCATCGACGACGGGGAGCTGCGCCGGCTGATGGCGGTGATGCGCCACCACACGGACATCGCCCGGGAGTTCACCCCCGGCCGGTTCGACGGCTCGCTGCTGCTGTTCGCCGCTGCCGACGAGGTGCAGGGCGCCCCCGCCGCCGAGCTCGCCGACCGCTGGCGCGCGCACCTGACCGGCGCGCTGACGGTGTACGACGTCGCCTGCGGCCACGAGGAGATGCTCGGCCGGGAGGCGGCCGGCCGGATCGGCGCGGTGGCCGACGCCGCGCTGCGCCGGTCCTGAACGACCGGACGGCCGGGCCCGGAATCCGGGCCCGGCCGTCACGGGGCCGGGGGGGGGGGAGAACAAAGGGAGGAAGACGAGTGGTTGGGGGGAAAAGCGCCGTCCCCAAC
>NZ_JBWKER010000015.1:131926-144768 GCF_056435345.1 Kitasatospora sp. NPDC043950 | reverse complement strand
GTCGAGGGCCACGACGCGGGTCTCCCCGTCCCCGTAGACCTTGTTGAGGCCGGTGGCGCGGGCGGCCGCCAGGCCGGTACGGACGGCGGTTGCGGTCGACGTGGTCACGGGGGTGCTCCTTGGTGGTCGCGGGCTGCGGGAGACGCGCTGGGCGCCTGGACGGCCGGGCCGCCAGGGGCGCCCGGCCGTACCTCCATGCTCCGCCGTGTGATCACGAGTTCTCGTCGCTCCGCCGGACGGTTGGCCTGACCACCGCTGGGCGTACGGCCAGGTGACGCCCTCCTCCTGGGGTATGACGCCGACCCTGAGCGCTGGGCGGTGGCCGGAACTCGTACACTTCGTGGCCGAATTGCGGACTGTTCGTCAGATCGCAAGGAAACATGACAACTTCCCTGGCTGGGAACATGCGAAAGGGCGAGGCGGGCGACTAGGCTCTGGGGTGGCCCGCACCGGGGGTGGAGCGCTTCTTCTCCGGCCGATGGAGGGGTCCGTCCTCAGGACGCCCGGATGGTGGAACGCAGACACGGGCAGCTTAAAACTGCTTGGCCGCGAGGCCGTGCCGGTTCGAGTCCGGCTCCGGGCACCGCTCGACTCGCGGGGGCGCCGACGGCGTCCCCGCCGGGAGTCGTTCAGTGATCCTCCTCGCGGCGTATCCCGATATTTTTGCCAAGCCATTACCCTGGTGGCTGGGCGGTGCAGTGCCGCCACGGAGGGAATGTGCAATGAGAAGCAGCAACCCGGTCTTCTCGCGGGAGGGGTCCTTCACCCGCGAGCCCGGCTACGCGGGGTTCGGTACCACCACGCAGGCCGGGGGCCAGTACGGCAACAACCCCTACGCGGGGACCCCTTACGCCCAGCAGCCGCAGGCGCAGGGCCCGCTGACCGACGAGCAGCTGTACGAGATGTACAACGGGCCGTCGGCCGGCCCCGCCGCCACCGGGCGGATGACGCTCGACGACGTGGTCGCGCGCACGGCCATGACGCTGCTGACCCTGGTCGCCGCCGGCGCGGTGGCCTGGTTCGTGCTGCCGTTCGAGAACTTCGGCTTCGCGATCGGCGCCAGCCTGGTGGCCATGGTCGTCGGCCTGGTGGTCTCCTTCAAGCGCAGCGTCAGCCCGCCGCTGATCCTGACCTACGCGGCTCTTGAGGGCTTCGCGCTCGGCGCGGTCACGCACGCGCTCAACACCGTCATCAACGGCATCGCGATCCAGGCGGTGCTGGGCACGGCGGCGGTCTTCGCGGCGATGCTGTTCGCCTACAAGAGCGGCCGGATCCGGGTCACCGCGCGCTACACCCGGATCGGCATCGCGATTGCCATGGGCTTCGTGCTGCTGATGCTGGTCAACATGATCGCGATGGCGTTCGGCGCCGACATGGGGCTGCGTTCAGGCCCGCTGGGCATCGTGGTCGGCCTGATCGGCATCGCCCTCGGCGCCTTCTTCCTGTCGCTGGACTTCGCGGCGATCGAAGAGGGCATCGCCCAGGGCGCGCCGCAGAAGGAGGCCTGGCGGGCCGCCTTCGGGCTCACCCTGTCGCTGGTCTGGATCTACGTCGAGATGCTGCGCCTGATCGCGATCCTGCGCGGCGACGACTAATCGCGTTCCCGCCGTACCACTGCCGCCGGGCCCCCGGAGCGAAACGCTCCGGGGGCCCGGCGGCGTTTAGGCTCCCTGTCATGCATGACGTACAGCTCCTGGTCGAAGCCGTCGACTCCTTGGCGGATCGTTTCCGCTCGCTGCCGCAGAGCAAACTGCTGGGCGCCGTGCCCGGGTACGAGTCCCGGGCGGGGGCCGCGCTGGCGTTGGCCCGGCGGCTGGCGGCCCTGGCGCTGGCGGCGGAGGGCGGGCCGGAGCGGGAGTTCCCGGACGCCGGGGCCTTCGCGGCGGGGGACCAACTGGCCGTCGCCGGGCACGACCTGGCGGCCGCGCTGGCGGCGCTGCCGGAGGGCGACGCGGTCGCCCTGCCGGGCGGGCCGGTGGCGGCCGCGGAGGTGCTGGCCGGGGCGCTGGCCGCGGTGCGCGAGACGGCGGCGCTCTGCGGATAGACGTCCGGACACGCCGAAGGCCGGCCGGGTCGGTAACCCCTTGACCCGGCCGGCCTTCGGCGTGCTGTGGTGTGCCGCGCTGCTGGGGCGGCGTCAGATGCTGGCGACCACCCGGTCGGCGAGGACGTAGACGGCCTCCTCGTCGGTGGAGAAGGTCAGCGAGTACGAGCCGGAGAAGCGCGAGCCGCCGAGCAGCCGGACGTGCTCACCGGCACGGACCGCGTCGATCAGCCGGTAGGCGGCCTCCCGGTCGCCCGGGGCCACGCAGAGCGTGGTGCCGTCGGCGAAGGCGTACACGTCCAGGGTGCCCAGCGGGCCCGGGCGGACGTCGATCAGGGCGACGGCCTCGTCGGCGAGGGTGGCCAGCCGGGTGTCGGTCCACTCGCGGGACGGCGCCTGGCTGGGCACGAAGTCGGGGTGGGAGGGGTGGCGGCGCGGGTCGGGCGCGGCGACCGGGGCGTCCTCGACGGCCTGGTCGGCGTCCAGCAGCCCGGCCTCCAGGCCGGTGGCCAGCAGGTCGGCCTCGCGGCGGGCGCGGGCGTCCCCGGTGGGTTCGGCGGAGCCGGCGGAGGAGGTGCCGGTGGAGAAGGTGCCGGCGCCCTGGCCGGGGAACAGCGACGAGCCGCCCTCGGGTCCGGGCTCGGCGGGGCCCTCGTTGATCAGGTCCTCCAGCGCGGAGCGCAGCGCCTCGCCGAACTCCGGGTCCATGGTGCCGGCGTTGTCGACGGCGTCCTGCGGGCCGGTGGGGCGGGGGAAGAACAGCGGCCACTCGTCGGTGCTGGCGAACGGGCCGGTGTACGGGGAGTCGAACAGTGGCGCGTCCTCGGCCGCGCGGGCCTCCTGCTCGGCCCAGAACGCCCGGGCCTCGGTGATCTCCCGCTCGCGGTCGGCGGCGAGTGCCTCGGTGACGGCCTGGCGTATCGCGGCCTGGTCCACCGGGGCGGGTGCGGCCTGGGCCGCGGCCCGCGCGTCCAGCCGGCGGGAGAGTCCCCGGAGGTGGAGCAGCACGGCGGTCGACACGGTGATCAGGATCAGCAGCAGGATGGTGTAGACGGCGCTCACGGAACGTACTCCTAGCGAGGAGCGGAACGGGGTTACGTGTCCACACTGCCGCATCCGGGGCTGTTGCCGCAGTGGCGAATGTCTAATTTGTGGGGGACTTTCGCTCTTGTCCCCAAATTGTTAGGTAACACCGTTCTACGCAGTGGAGTTGATCCGCTCCGCAGTGTCGATTTCCGAGCTGAAAACGAGCGAAAAGAGGGCCGGATCGACCTCGCGATGTGATCCGGCCCTCAATTACTCACGGTCACTCCAAATGGGTGGTCCAGACCCTTTCGGGGCGGCCCGGCGGGTCAGCTGAGCCGCTCGATCACCATCGCCATGCCCTGGCCGCCGCCGACGCACATGGTCTCCAGGCCGAACTGCTTGTCGTGCCACTGCAGGGAGTTGATCAGGGTGGTGGTGATCCGGGCGCCGGTCATGCCGAACGGGTGGCCGACGGCGATCGCGCCGCCGTTGACGTTCAGCTTGTCCAGGTCGATGCCGAGATCCCGGTAGGACGGGATCACCTGGGCGGCGAAGGCCTCGTTGATCTCGACCAGGTCGATGTCGTCGATGGTCAGGCCGGCCCGCCGCAGCGCCTGCCGGGAGGCCTCGACCGGGCCGTAGCCCATGATCTCGGGGGAGAGCGCGCTGACGCCGGTGGAGACCACCCGGGCGAGCGGGGTGATGCCCAGCTCCCGGGCCTTGGTGTCGGACATGATGACCAGCGCGGCGGCGCCGTCGTTCAGCGGGCAGCAGTTACCGGCGGTCACGGTGCCGTCCGGCCGGAACACCGGCTTCAGGCCGGAGACGCCCTCCAGTGTGACGCCGGCGCGCGGGCCGTCGTCCTTGCTCACCACGGTGCCGTCCGGGAGCGTCACCGGGGTGATCTCGCGCTCCCAGAAGCCGGCCTTGATGGCGGCCTCGGCGAGGTTCTGCGAGCGGACGCCGAACTCGTCCTGCTCGGCGCGGGTGATCCCCTTGAGCGCGGCCAGGTTCTCGGCGGTCTGGCCCATCGCGATGTAGGCGTCCGGCAGCAGGCCGTCCTCGCGCGGGTCGTGCCACTCCCCGCCGCCCTCCTCGGCGCGCTTGGCGGTACGGGCCTGGGCCTCGTCGAAGACCGGGTTCGTGGTGCCCGGCATGCCGTCCGAGGTCCCGTTCACGCTGCGCGAGACGGTCTCCACGCCGGCCGAGAGGAAGACGTCGCCCTCGCCGGCCCTGATCGCGTGCAGTGCCATCCGCGTGGTCTGCAGCGAGGACGAGCAGTAGCGGGTGATGGTGGCACCGGGCAGGTAGTCCATGCCCATCTGGACGGCCACGATGCGGGCCAGGTTGTGGCCCTGCTCGCCGCCGGGCAGGCCGCAGCCGAGCATCAGGTCGTCGATCTCGCGCGGGTCGAGCTGCGGGACCTTGGCCAGGGCGGCCTGGATGACGTGGGCGGTCAGGTCGTCGGGGCGGACGTCCTTGAGCGAGCCCTTGAAGGCCCGGCCGATCGGCGAACGGGTGGCGCTGACGATGACGGCTTCGGGCATGGCGGGCTCCTCGCTGGGTGACGGCGGACTGGCGTCCGGGAGGAAAGTTACCGCCTGGTAGATCAGGCGTCACCCGTCCCGGCGTGTGAGCTGGCCGACGTGTCGCCGGCCTCTGGAACGGCTCCTTCCCCGGCCTCCTCGGGCGCCCACGAGCCGGGCAGCCCGACCCGCAGCCGGTGGCGAAGCAACGCCCAGCGGCGGCCGGCGCCCTCCGCCTCGACGGCCGCGACCTCGGTGCCCGAACGCCCGGCCGCGGCGGCGGCGGCCATCGCCACCGGCAGCACCGTCCCGCCCGGCACGGGTGCGGCCGGGCGCTCCTCCTCCGGCCAGAGACCGAGCGCGGCGCACACCGAGGGCAGCACGGCCATCGCGGCCGTCGCGTAGCCCTGGGCGGACGGGTGGTAGCGGTCGGCGGCGAACATCTCCGGGCGCGCCGCGAACTCAGGGCCCAGCAGCGAGCCCAGCGAGACCGTCCGGCCGCCGGCCTCCACGACCGCGATGGTCTGCGCGGCCGCCAGCTGCCGGCTCAGCCGACGGGCCACCCAGCGCAGCGGCGGGTGCACCGGCTTGATCGTCCCGAGGTCCGGGCAGGTGCCGACCACCACCTCGCAGCCGTTCGCCCGCAGCGCCGCGACCGCCTCGCCGAGCTGGCGGACGGCCAGCTGGGCCGGGCTGTGCCGGGTCACGTCGTTGGCGCCGATCATGAGCACGGCGACGTCCGGGTGGTGCGGCAGCGCCTGCTCCAGCTGGCCCGAGAGGTGGGCGGAACGGCCGCCGGTGCGGGCCACGTTGACCAGCCGGACCGGGCGTTCGGCCACCGAGGCCAGGCCCGCGGCCAGCAGCGCGCCCGGGGTCTCCCGGGCCCGCAGCACACCGAGGCCGGCGCCGGTGGAGTCACCGAGGACGGCCAGCACCAGCGGCGGCTGCGTGGCGGCGGAGCTGTCGGCGAAGGCCTCGCCGTAGACGCCGTCGGCCTTGGGCGGATCGCCCTCCAGCACGCCGATGGCCTGGATCGCCAGCTTGCTCTCGGTGAGCAGCACGCCCACCAGGCCCACGCCCAGCAGGCCGAGCCCGCCGCCGCCGTACGCCGCCGCGGTGGCGATCCGGCGGGCCACCCGGGCCCGCGAGTCCTGTGCCCCTGGCATCCGATGCCCCCTTCGCGTCCTCGTGCCGCCCCCTCCGGGGCCATGGCGATGCCTGCACCCCCCTCCTACCCGCGCGGGGGCCGGGGCTACCTGCGGGGCTGGGCCATTGGGGGGAGGAGGGCGGGTGGGGGGCCGCCGCGCGGGGCCGGGGCGGGGTGAGGGACGGGTGGGGCGGAAGGGCGGGCTGGGGCGGGCGGCACGGCCTAGGCTTTGCAGTACCGAAAGCACTCGCATGCCCACAACCGGGAGGACCCCCGTGCGGTACCACAACTCGATCATCGACCTCGTCGGCAACACGCCGCTGGTCAAGCTGAACAAGGTCGCCGAGGGCATCAGCGCGACAGTGCTGGCGAAGGTCGAGTACTTCAACCCCGGCGGTTCGGTGAAGGACCGCATCGCGATGCGCATGATCGAGGCCGCCGAGGCCTCGGGCGCCCTGAAGCCGGGCGGCACCATCGTCGAGCCGACCTCCGGCAACACCGGTGTCGGCCTGGCGATCGTGGCCCAGCAGAAGGGCTACAAGTGCATCTTCGTCTGTCCGGACAAGGTGTCCACCGACAAGATCAACACCCTGCGCGCGTACGGCGCCGAGGTGGTCGTCTGTCCCACCGCCGTGGCCCCCGAGCACCCGGACTCGTACTACAACGTCTCCGACCGGCTCGTCCGGGAGACCCCGAACGCCTGGAAGCCGGACCAGTACTCCAACCCGGACAACCCGGCCTCGCACTACCACTCCACCGGTCCGGAGCTGTGGGAGCAGACCGAGGGCCGGATCACCCACTTCGTGGCGGGCGTCGGCACCGGCGGCACCATCTCCGGCACCGGTAACTACCTGAAGGAGGTCTCGGGCGGCAAGGTCAAGGTGATCGGCGCCGACCCGGAGGGCTCGGTCTACTCGGGCGGCACCGGCCGGCCGTACCTGGTCGAGGGCGTGGGTGAGGACTTCTGGCCGACCGCCTACGACCGTGACGTCGCCGACGGCATCGTCGCCGTCTCCGACAAGGACTCCTTCCAGATGACCCGCCGCCTGGCCAAGGAGGAGGGCCTGCTGGTCGGCGGCTCCTGCGGCATGGCCGTGGTGGCCGCGCTGGAGGTGGCCAAGGACCTGGGCCCGGACGACGTCGTGGTGGTGCTGCTGCCGGACGGCGGCCGCGGCTACCTGTCCAAGATCTTCAACGACGACTGGATGGCCGACTACGGCTTCCTGCCCTCGGCCACCGACGAGGCGCACATCGGCGAGGTGCTGGCCCGCAAGGACGCCATCGAGCACGAGGGCATCCCGCAGTTCGTCCACATGCACCCGAACGAGACGGTCGCCGAGGCGGTCCGGGTGCTGCGCGAGTACGGCGTCTCGCAGATGCCGGTGGTCTCCCCGGGTGCCGGCCACCCGGACATCATGGCCGGCGAGGTGATCGGCTCGGTGGCGGAGAAGCTGCTGCTGGAGGGCGTCTTCGCGAAGGAGATCGAGCTGACCGACACGTTGGACCGGGTGATGTCCAAGCCGCTGCCGGTCGTCGGTGCGGGCGAGACGGTCACCAACCTGATGACCGTGCTGGAGAAGGCCGACGCCGCGGTGGTGCTGGTGGAGGGCAAGCCGCAGGGCATCGTCACCCGCCAGGACCTGCTGGGCTTCCTCGCCGGCCGCGCCGCGCACTGACCCGTCGGCCCCGGCCCTGACCGGCCCCGCCGCCGGCCCCGATCCCGCCGCCGGCCCCGGTCGGCGGGGCGGACGAGGGTTCGCCCACGCTTTGCCCGCGGTTCGCCCACGGGCGAAGTGGTACACCGGCGTCACCTGCCCGCAGCACGCGGTTAACAACGGTCCGGCATCGTGGTGGTCAACGGCAAGACGCCGAGCGAGACGACGGCAACCGTCCGGGAGCGGCTCCCCGGCGGACGCGGTCGGCTCCGGACACGTCGGGCGGTCCTGACCCGACCCGCCGTGTCCGCCCTCCAGCCCGGCAACGGGGGAGAGGGGCCTCCGCGGGAGGCGCCGTCGTCCCGCCCCTGCCCGGCTGCGGCCGGTCGACAGGGTGCGGCGGCTCCCGCGGCACCGCGCGCCGCACGGCGCGTCTCCGCGGTTCCCGGGTGGGGGAACCGAGGCGGAGAACGGCAGGGCCGGTCCTTCTCCGAGGGACCGGCCCTTCCCGTACGCTCACACGCATGACCAGCACTGAAACCACCCAGGACGAGCCGCGCTACGTCCGGCTCAAGATCGAGCTCATCGCGGAGATCACCGACGAGGGCGCGCTCAAGGCGGCCGCCCTGAAGCAGGTGACCGAGGACGAGTACCTCGACGACGACGAGCGCGCCCAGTCCGTCGACGCCATCGAGGTGGACCCGTCGGGTTCGCTCGCCCACTTCATCGACCCGGTGGCGCTGCTCGGCGACGTGCCGGGTGTCGAGCTGGCCTCGGCGACCTGGGAGTCGGCGCAGACCGAGTTCGACCCCGAGAACGAGGGGTGGGACGAGTACGTGGTGGACGAGTCCGCCGAGTAGCGGCCTCGCCCCGCTGGCTCGTCACCGCTCGTGAACGCCCGGTCTGCCCCGCAGGCCGGGCGTTTTTTCCCTGTTCACCGGGAAGTTGGGTCATCTCATACGATCGCTTACCCTTCGGAGGTGGAACCGTGCACGGGCGGATTGCGTTTCTGTATCCGTAAATGCCCGGGATGATCAGCAGGGAGACGCGACGTGACGGCACGGGACGGTCAGGGGCGGGCAGGCGGAGGCAACTGGAGCCGGCGCGGAGTGCTCGCGGGCCTGATCGGGGCGCCGGTCCTGCTGCTCGCGGCCTGCAACGACACCAAGAGCGCCGACGCCAACGGCTCGGGCGGCTCGGGCGGTTCCGGTGGAACCCCGGGCACCGGCAGCGGCTCCGGCGGGACCAGCAGCGCGCCGAAGACCTCGACCGCCGTCATCACCGTCACTCCTGCGGACGGTGCCGCCTCCGCCAGCTTCAGCGAGCCGGTCAAGGTCACCGTCAGCAACGGCACCCTGGGCACCGTCAAGGTCACCGACTCCACGGGCAAGGAACTGGCCGGCCAGCTCGCCTCCGACGGCGCCAGCTGGACCTCGGCCGCCGCCCCCGCCAGCGGCACCAAGTACACCGTGGCCGCCACCGCCCTCGACAAGGACAAGCTGGAGGCGGACGCCAACGCCACCTTCACCACGGCCACCCCGGCCAACACCTTCGTCGGCTACTTCACGCCCGAGGACGGCTCGGTCGTCGGCGTCGGCATGCCCGTCTCGATCACCTTCAGCAAGCCGATCACCGACCGCAAGGCCGTCCAGCAGGCGATCACCGTGATAGCCGAGCCGGGCGTCGAGATCGTCGGGTACTGGTTCTCCAGCACCCGCCTCGACTTCCGGCCGCAGGAGTACTGGGCCAAGGGCACCAAGGTCACCCTCAAGCTCCGGCTCAAGGACGTCGAGGGCGCCAAGGGCGTCTACGGCACCCAGTCCAAGGACGTCCGCTTCACCATCGGCCGCGCCCAGACCAGCGTCGCCGACCTCGGCGCCAAGAAGCTCACCGTCACCACCGACGGACAGGTCAGCGCCGTCTACAAGATCTCCGGCGGGTCGCCCGAGCACCGCACCTGGGGCGGCAAGATGGTGATCTCCGAGCAGTTCCAGCAGACCCGGATGAACTCGCAGACCGTCAACCTCGGCAGCGAGTACGACATCGCGGACGTGCCGCACGCCCAGCGGCTCACCACCTCGGGCACCTTCATCCACGGCAACTACTGGTCCTCGTCGTCGATCTTCGGCGGCCAGAACACCAGCCACGGCTGCATCGGCCTCCAGGACGCCAAGGGCGCGCAGGACGGCAGCACGGACGGCTACAAGTTCTACAAGAGCTCCATGGTCGGCGACGTGGTCGAGGTCGTGAACTCCGGTGACAAGACCGTCGCGCCGGACAATGGCCTGAACGGCTGGAACCTCGGCTGGGCCGCCTGGAAGGCCGGCAGCGCGGTCTGACGCCGGGAGCCGCCGGTCAGCACCGGTCAGCGCTTGGCGTAGTCGGCGAACCCCTGCCAGTCGACGATGACGCAGGGCTCGTCGCCGACGATCCAGGCGTCGTGCCCGGGCGGGCAGATCATCAGGTCGCCGGGGCCGAACTCGGTCTCCTGACCGTCGTCCATGACGATCCTCATCCGGCCCGAGACCACGTACCCCGTGTGGGCGGCCTGGCAGCTTTCGGTCCTGGCGATCGGCTTCACGTGCTTGGACCACTGCCAACCCGGGTGGAACACGGCCCGGCCCACCGGGCCGGCGTCCAGGTTGACCAGGCGCAGCTCCCCCGTGCCCTCCTCGAAGGGGCGGACCTCCTCGGGGGCGTCGAAGTTCATGCGGACGAGACCGGACATGGCGCACTCCTCTCCGCGCGGACGGCCCGGCCGCCCGCGCGGAGAGGAGGCAGGCCCGTCTGCTGGCCCTTCCAGTCTGCGCCCCGACCGGCGGGCGGTCACCTCGGGTGGCCGGCCCGCCGGAACGGTCACGGACGGTCAGCCCTGCGTGCGGGCCACGCCGATCGGGCAGGAGGCGCCGGTGCCGCCGAGGCCGCAGTAGCCGTTCGGATTCTTGGCGTCGGACAGGTACTGCTGGTGGTACGGCTCGGCCGGGTAGAACGGGCCCGCCGGGGCGATCTCGGTGGTGATCGGGCCGTAGCCGAGCGCGGTCAGGGCCGGCTGGAAGGCGTCCCGGCCAGCGGCCGCGGCGGCGGCCTGGGCGGGGGAGTGGGTGTAGACGGCGGAGCGGTACTGGGTGCCGACGTCGTTGCCCTGGCGGTTGCCCTGGGTCGGGTCGTGTGCCTCCCAGAAGGTCTTCAGCAGCCGCTCGTAGGAGATCACCGAGGGGTCGAACACCACCCGGACCGCCTCGGTGTGCCTGGTCAGCCCGCTGCACACCTCCTCGTACGTCGGGTGGGGGGTGTAGCCGCCCTGGTAGCCGACCAGCGTCGTCCAGACACCGGGCAGGCGCCAGAACGTCCGCTCGGCGCCCCAGAAGCAGCCCAGCCCGAAGTCGGCCACCTCCAGGCCGTCCGGGTACGGCCCGGTGAGCGGGTGGCCGAGCACGGTGTGCGGCTCGCGCAGTGCGAAGCCCGGCGACTCCCGGCCGGGCAGCGCCTGGTCGGCGGGAACGAGCGAGGTCTTGTGGCGGTTGAACAGCACGGCCTGCTCCTGCGGGGTAGGGAGGGTTGCGCAGGATTCAACGCGGCGGGCCGCCCCCGGATTCCGGCGCCGCCCGGATTCCGCCGCAGCCCCGGTTCGCAGCCGGCCCGGTTCACGGCGGGCTGGGACGTTCCGGAGGGCGCCGGGCCGCACGGCCACTAGGCTCGACCCATGACCGAGCACCAGCTTCCCCAGGGCTTCGAGACCCTCGCCATCCACGCGGGTCAGGAAGCAGACCCCCAGACCGGGGCCGTCGTCACGCCGATCTACCAGGTGTCCACCTACAAGCAGGACGGGGTGGGCGGCCTGCGGGGCGGCTACGAGTACAGCCGCAGCGCCAACCCGACCCGCACCGCGCTGGAGGAGTGCCTCGCGGCGCTGGAGGGCGGCGCCCGAGGCCTCGCCTTCGCCTCCGGCCTGGCCGCCGAGGACACCCTGCTGCGCACCATCCTCAAGCCGGGCGACCACATCGTGATCCCCAACGACGCCTACGGCGGCACCTTCCGGCTGTTCGCCAAGGTGCTGACCCGCTGGGGCGTCGAGTTCTCCGTCGCCAACACCCAGGACCTGGCCACCGTCCGGGCCGCGCTGCGCCCCAACACCCGCGCGGTCTGGGTGGAGACCCCGTCCAACCCGCTGCTGGGCATCACCGACCTGGCCGCGCTCGCCGAGGTCGCGCACGGCGCCGGCGCGCTGCTGGTGGTCGACAACACCTTCGCCAGCCCGTACCTGCAGCAGCCGATCGCGCTCGGCGCGGACGCGGTCGTGCACTCCACCACCAAGTACATGGGCGGCCACTCGGACGTGGTCGGCGGTGCGCTGGTGCTGGCCGACGCGAGCCTGGGCGAGGAGGTGGCGTACCACCAGAACGCGATGGGCGCCGTCTCCGGGCCGTTCGACGCCTGGCTGGTGCTGCGCGGCATCAAGACGCTGGGTGTCCGGATGGACCGGCACAGTGCCAACGCGGAGAAGGTCGCCGAGCTGCTGGCGAGCCACCCGAAGGTCAGCCAGGTGCTGTACCCGGGCCTGCCCGAGCACCCCGGCCACGAGATCGCCGCCAAGCAGATGAAGGCCTTCGGCGGCATGGTCTCGTTCCGGGTCCAGGGTGGCGAGGAGGCTGCGGTCGAGGTCTGCAACCGCGCGCAGCTGTTCACCCTCGGCGAGTCGCTCGGCGGCGTGGAGTCGCTGATCGAGCACCCGGGCCGGATGACCCACGCCTCGGTGGCCGGTTCGGCGCTGGAGGTGCCCGCCGACCTGGTGCGCGTCTCGGTCGGCATCGAGTCGATCGACGACCTGCTCGCCGACCTCAAGCAGGCACTGGGCTAGGACGCGTTCAGAGGCCCGGATTCTGTTGAGGATCTTCGGCCTCGATGAGCCGGCTGGGGACCTCGGTGGTCACCTGACGCGCTGTCGGCGCACTCGGCCGGAGGAGCCCCTGCGGGCTCCTCCGGCCGGTCCATCGCGTCATGCCCTCACGCGCTCGCGCCGGAGCGGTCCTTCAGGAGCGCTTCCAGGAAGTGGGCGACGCGGAAGCGCAGTCCTCGTTCGGACCGGACTCACCGCGTACCAGGTCCCAGAGGTTCCATCCGCCCCACAGGGTCCATGAGTCCGCTGAGGCCCATGAGTGCGGCGGGTGAGGGGGGCGCGGACACGGCTTCGGCGGGCACTTCTCGTCCTCGACCGTGATCGTCACACACGGGCAGTCCACGGTCAGTTCGACCGTGGTCACCGCGGTCTGGGGCAGTTCGTAGCCGGGGGGAGCGGCGGTTTCCTGCCAGTAGTAGGTGCCGAACGGAAGGTTGTCCGTGGAGCAGACGCCGTTCGCTCCGGTGGTGCAGGGGGAGCCGACGGGGGTGTCGGGGTTGGTTCCGGTGGTTTGGAGGCCGGGGGTGCCGTTGGTCTCGTGCCAGAG
>NZ_JBWKER010000015.1:27816-131827 GCF_056435345.1 Kitasatospora sp. NPDC043950 | reverse complement strand
CGTTGGTCTCGTGCCAGAGTTGGAAGGTGGCGCCGGCCAGTGGTTGTCCGGTGGCGGAGTCGACCTTGGTGACCGTGGTGGAGCCGGTCGGGGCGGTGGCTTTGGTGTCCTGGACGGTGATCGGGACGTTCTGTCCGTTGGTGTCGAGGACGACGGTGGTGACGTTGAGTTCCGGCAGGTCGTAGCCGGGGGGAGCGGCGGTTTCCTGCCAGTAGTAGGTGCCCAACGGGAGACCTGTCGTGGAGCAGGCGCCGTTTGCTCCGGTGGTGCAGGGGGAGCCGACGGGGGTGTCGGGGTTGGTTCCGGTGGTTTGGAGGCCGGGGACGCCGTTGGTCTCGTGCCACAGCTGGAAGGTGGCGCCGACCAGCGGTTGCCCGGTGGCGGAGTCGACCTTGGTCACGCTTGTGGACCCGGTCTCGACGATCGGGGACTTGGTGTCCTGGACGGTCACCGGGACGTTCTGCCCGTTCGTGTCGAGGACCACGGTCGTCACCGCGGGCTGCGGCAGGTCGTAACCGGGGGGAGCGGCGGTCTCCTGCCAGTAGTAGGTGCCCAACGGGAGACCGGCCGTGGAGCAGACGCCGTTCGCCCCGGTCGTGCAGGGGGCGCCCACCTCGGTGTCCGGGGTGACCCCCGAGGTCTGGAGGCCGGGGACGCCGTTGGTCTCACGCCACAGCTGGAAGGTGGCCCCCGCCAGGGGCTGCCCGGTGGCGGAGTCGACCTTGGTCACGCTGGTCGAGGCGGTGGGAGCGGGACTTCCGCACGCCGGAAGGTCGCCGTTGAAGGGATAGGCGTGGAACTCGGTCCCGGTCATCCCCGAGCCGGAGTTCTGGAGCAGCGAACCGGTGGTGAAGAACCGTCCGTTCAGACCGGGCAGGCTCATGGCGGCGGTGCTGGCCGGGTTGCCGACCAGCACACTGCCCTGGAACTGCCCCGATCCCTTGAGCGTGACGGACGTCGCGGCGGGGAAGTTCCACAGGAGGCGCTCGCGCAGCCGGTTCCAGGGATCGGTGTCCTGGAGGCTCCCGCTGTAGGTGTTGATGGTGCGGGCGCCGCCCACGAGGTTGACGAGTACCGTCGCGTTCGCGGGGATGCCGGCGAACGCGATGCCCTGAGTGGAGCCTCCGTTCCCGGCGATGTCGAAGTCGACGTTGAAGACCTGGAGTGCGGAGGTGCCGTCACCGGTGAACAGGGTCTGGAACCCCTGGTTGACCGCGGTTCCGGTGGCGGGGCGGGGTGTGCCGACCCCGGCGTAGCACTCGCTCGCCGTCTGCAGCTGACCGCGCAGCGGCGTGTAGGCGGCCACGGCCTGTGCTTCCTGGACCTTCGTGCCGACGATGGTGCCCGTGGCCGTGCCCGCGTAGCGGACGACGCCGCCCTCCGCCAGGAGCCTCTGCCCCGGGGCCACCGTGACGTTGCCTCCGGCGGTGAGGAAGTCGGCGCCGTTCGGCGGGGGGACCCGTGAGCCGACGCCGACGATGCCGATGTTGTAGACGGAGCTGCCTCCCGGGGCCTTGTTCAGGTCGAAGTTGCCGAGGGTCACCACGTGCCCCTCGGCCTCCGCGGCGGAACCGCCGACGTTGAAGTCGCCGCCGACGAAGATGTTCACGCCGTCGTCGCGGCCTGCGAAGGGACCGTTGTTGACCGGGGGGAACGTCGCGGGACAGTCCGCACCCAGGCACGGCCCGAGGCCGCCCGGAAGACCGGCCGCGTACGCGGCCGGCGGTGCGACGAGTGACATGCCGAAGGGCACGAGCGTCAGGGCCAGGACGGAACCCACCGTCCTGCCGAGTCGGCGTCTCCAGGTGACGGTGGTCACCGGGTTCTGACTGGGCTTCACCTCAGTCCTCTCACCATGTGGACACAATGGGGCCCTCGGAGTGTTCCGGGCTGGAGGGCCGAGCATCGTGACTCGTTGGTGTTGTCATCTGAAAATCGTGTTAATGCACCCGTTCGGCTGTGTGTCGACGGGTGATCGGTCCGAGCGCGAGGGACGGCCTCCGGCCGTCGGCGGTCACTGGCCCTGCTGGTCCGCGGTGTACGACTCCATCGCGTGGTTGAAGCGGGCCAGCAGGGCGCAGAACGCCTGCTGTTCCTCGGGCGGCCAGTCGGCCGTCAGGCGGCGGGTCAACTCGGCCCGACCGTCGCGGACTTCGGCCAGTCGGCCGGAGCCGACCGGGGTCAGCGCGAGGCGTACGGCGCGGCGGTCGGCCGGGTCCTGGACCCGGCCGACCAACCCGCCCGCGACCAGCGGGGCGACCTGCCGGGTCACCGTGGAGGAGTCGACGCCGAGCGACTCGGCCAGCGCCTTGACGTTGGCGGGCCCGTGCCGCTCCAGGCGGTCGAGCAGCAGGTAGGCGGCCCGGTCCAGCGCGCCGAGACCGCCGCCGGTGGTCCGGACCTGGTCCATCCGGCGGGCGAACACCGCCAGCTGGTACTGGAGTCGGGCGTGCACGGGGTCGGTGCGGTCGGTGGCCTGGGGCGAGGTCGTCGTCATCGCGGCTCACGATCGTCGTGCGGTGAGGGAGGCTCAGAAGCAGCAGCGTACGCGGGCGGGGCGGGCCCGGGAACAGCCCCGGCATCCCGGATTGCCGGTGTCGACCACCGTAGGCTGGCGTTATGCACAACTGGCCGGTCACCCTCGACGACGTCCGCGGCGCCCAGAAGATGCTCGCCGGAATCGCCCGGGTGACGCCGATGGAGGGCAGCCGGTACCTGTCCGGGCTGATCGGCGCGCCGGTCCACCTGAAGTGCGAGAACCTCCAGCGCACCGGTTCGTTCAAGCTGCGCGGCGCGTACGTGCGGATCGCCGGGCTCTCGCCGGTGCAGCGGGCCGGCGGGGTGGTGGCGGCGAGCGCGGGCAACCACGCGCAGGGGGTGGCGCTGGCGGCCTCGCTGCTGGGGGTGCACTCGACCGTGTTCATGCCGGTCGCGGCACCGCTGCCCAAGGTCGCGGCGACCCGGGAGTACGGCGCGCAGGTGAGGCTGCACGGTGCCACGGTGGACGAGGCGTTGCAGGCCGCGCAGCGGTACTCGGAGGCGACCGGCGCCGTGTTCATCCACCCCTTCGACCACTGGGACGTGGTCACCGGCCAGGCGACCGTCGGGCTGGAGATCCTGGAGCAGTGCCCCGAGGTGCGGACCATCCTGGCCGGGGTGGGCGGCGGCGGCCTGCTGGCCGGGATCGCGGCGGCGGTCAAGCCGTTGCGGCCGGACGTCCGGGTGGTGGGGGTGCAGGCGGCGGGCGCGGCCGCGTACCCGCCCTCGCTGGCGGCCGGGCGGCCGGTGTCGCTGGAGCACTACGCCACGATGGCCGACGGGATCATGGTCGGCCGGCCCGGGGACATCCCGTTCGAGGTGGTCAACTCGCTGGCGGACGGCGTCCGGACGGTCTCCGAGGACGCGCTGTCGCGGGCCCTGCTGCTCGGCCTGGAGCGGTTGAAACTGGTGGTCGAACCGGCCGGGGCGGCCCCGATCGCGGCGCTGCTGGAGCAGCCGGACTCCTTCGAGGGGCCGGTGGTGGCCGTGCTGTCCGGCGGCAACATCGACCCGCAGCTGATGCAGCGGGTGCTGCGGCACGGGCTGGCGGCGGCCGGCCGGTACCTGTCGCTGCGGGTGCGGCTGGCGGACAAGCCGGGCTCGCTGGCCGACCTGCTGGGGGTGCTGACCAGGCTGGACGCCAACGTGCTGGACGTCGCGCACGTGCGGATCGACCCGCGGCTGGGGCTGACCGAGGTCGAGGTGGACCTGCACCTGGAGACGAAGGGGCCGGAGCACTGCGCGGCCGTGGTCGGCGAGCTGCGGGACGCGGGGTACGTCGTTTCCAGCTGAGTCCCGAAGACGCCTGAGGAGCATGAGGAGCCTGAGAAGCCTGGGGCGCTTGGGGGGCTTGGCGTCTCGGGCGCCGGATGGTGCGGGGCGGGCCTCAGCGGATCTCGGTGGATGTCAGTGGTCCCTGTCACGATGGCGGAGCCCTATGCCTTGACGCGATATATCGCGTGCTGCCAGACTCGCGATACATCGCGTTCTGTGTGCCGGTAGGCGAAAACCGAGTCGCCCGCATGCCCGAAAAAGGGGCAGAGTGTGACAGATCGCCCATATTCGTCCGAGGAGATGAGGCAGGCCATGGCGCCAGCCATCCAAGCCGAGAACCTGGTCAAGACCTTCGGCGACGTACGAGCCCTGGACGGCGTGAGCCTCGACGTCCCCGAGGGCACGGTGCTCGGGCTGCTCGGCCCGAACGGCGCCGGCAAGACCACCACCGTGCGGATCCTCACCACCCTGCTGCGCCCCGACTCGGGCCGCGCGGTGGTCGCCGGCGTCGACGTGCTCAAGCACCCCAACAAGGTCCGTAGCCTGATCGGCCTGTCCGGCCAGTACGCGGCGGTCGACGAGTACCTCACCGGCTTCGAGAACCTCCAGATGGTCGGCGAGCTCTACCAGATGAGCGCCCGTCAGGCGAAGGTCCGGGCGCTGGAGCTGCTGGAGTGGTTCAACCTCGCCGAGGCCAAGGACCGCACCGCCAAGACCTACTCCGGCGGCATGCGCCGCCGCCTCGACCTCGCCGCCGCGCTGGTCGTCCGGCCGCCGGTGATGTTCCTCGACGAGCCGACCACCGGCCTCGACCCGCGCAACCGGCTCGCGCTCTGGGAGGTCATCGAGACCTTGGTCGAGCAGGGCACCACGCTGCTGCTCACCACCCAGTACCTGGAGGAGGCCGACCGGCTGGCGCACGACATCGCCGTCGTCGACCACGGCCGGGTGATCGCCCGCGGCACCGCCGACCAGCTCAAGGCCCAGATCGGCGGCGAGCGGATAGAGGTCGTGGTGCACGAGCCGGGCCTGGTCACCGACGCGGTCGCGGCGCTGTCCGGGTACGCGCTGGGCGAGCCGGCGGTGGAGAAGAACACCCGCCGGATCACCGTGCCGGTCAGCGGCGGCGCCCGGGTGCTCGCCGACGTCATCCGCGAACTGGACGCCCGCGGCATCGAGATCGACGACATCGGCCTGCGCCGCCCGACCCTGGACGACGTGTTCCTCACCCTCACCGGCCACGTCGCCGAGGCGGTGGAGGAGGAGAACGGCTCCGGCGGCCGCGGCCGGGGCGGCCGGGGCAAGGTCGGGCCGTCCGCCGAGGGGCCGCCCGCCGAGGGGCCGGACGGCTCCGACGGCCAGGGACAGGACGGCTCCGACGGCCAGGGACCGGACAAGCAGGCCGTCGCGGCCGGAACGGAGCGCTGAGATGAGCACCGCCACCGAGCACGCCATCGGCGAGGCGATGCCCAGGCAGCGCCGCGGCGTCGCCGCCACCCTGCACGACTCCTGGGTGGTCGCCAAGCGCAACCTGCGCCGGATGACCAGGATCCCCGAGATCGTGGTCTTCGGGCTGATGCAGCCGGTCATGTTCGTGCTGCTGTTCTCGTACGTGATGGGCGGGGCGATCAAGATCCCCGGGGCGAGCTCCAGCTCCGACTCGTACATCCAGTTCCTGATGGCCGGCATCTTCGCCCAGACCGTCACCTTCGCCGTCGCCGGCGCCTCCGCCGGGATCGCGGAGGACATGACCAAGGGCCTGGTGGACCGCTTCCGCTCGCTGCCGATGGCCCGCTCGGCCGTGCTGGTCGGCCGTACCCTGGCCGACCTGTGCCAGACCGCGTTCACCGTGGTCGTGCTGGCCCTGGTCGCGCTGCTGGTCGGCTGGCGGATCCACGACGGCGTGCTCAACGCACTCGGCGCCTTCGGCCTGCTGCTCCTACTCGGCTACGCGTTCTCCTGGATCGGCGCGCTGATCGGCCTCTCGGTGCGCAGCCCCGAGGCGGCCACCTCGGCCGGCCTGATCTGGCTGTTCCCGCTGACCTTCGTCTCCAACGCCTTCGTGCCGGTCAGCTCGATGCCGGGCTGGCTGCAGGCGGTCGCGTACTGGAACCCGTTCAGCGCCACCGTGCAGGCCTGCCGGGACCTGTTCGGCAACCAGGTCGGCCCGGTGGACGCCACCTGGCCGATGCAGCACGCCGCACTGGTGTCGGTGCTCTGGTCGGTGCTGATCACCGCGGTGTTCTCCTGGCTGTCGGTGCGCAAGTACCGCTCGGCCGTGGGCTGAACCGCGCCCGGTACGCCGCGAGGGCGGCCGCGGAGTCCTGGACTCCGCGGCCGCCCTCGTCTGTCGGTCAGGCCTGGTCAGGCCGGATCGCGCCGGATCAGGCCTGGTCAGCCGGCGTGCGGCACGACCTTGACGATCTTCACCATGGCGGGCTTGCCGTTCGGCAGATCGTAGGTCGCCTCGTCGCCGATCTGCTTGCCGTCGATCGCGCGGCCCAGCGGCGACTGCGGCGAGTAGACGTCCATGGTGTCGGCGCCGGCGACCTCGCGCGAGGCGAGCAGGAACTCCATGGTGTCGTCCTCGTCGCCGTCGAAGGCGACCGTGACGACCATGCCCGGGGCCACCACACCCGAGTCGGCCGGGGCCTCGCCGACCTTGGCACGCTCCAGCAGCTGGGTCAGCTGGCGGATGCGCAGCTCGTACTTGCCCTGCTCCTCCTTGGCCGCGTGATAGCCGGCGTTCTCCTTGAGGTCGCCCTCCTCGCGCGCCGCCTCGATCTTCTGGGCGATCTCGATGCGCCAGGGCCCGGTCAGGTGATCCAGCTCGGCCTTCAGCTGGTCGTAGCCGGCCTGAGTGAGCCAGGTCACGTTCTCACTGGTCTGGGTCACGGGTGCTCCTCGTAGGTGCTGGGGCTGTGCTGAGGGTGTGAGTCGTCAGCAGGGTTGGTGGTGATATCGGTCGTAACTACAAAGCAACGCCCGCTCCCGTACCATCCGGTGCGGAAGGGGCGAAACCACGAGCCTAACAAGTCCTGCCGACAAGCAGAAGGGTCGTTGGCGCGCCATTGACGTCGGCGTTGCGCCACGGTGTACAGCGAATGCGCCACGGTGTACGGGGGCGGTGCGTGCCGGGCCGGGTGCGGGACTTCCTACGGATGCCCGTTCTCCCGATCGGTTATGCGCCGGTGCCCGGCAGAGTACCGGTGGTGCCCGGCAGAGTACCGGTGAGCGCGGCGCGCTGCCGGTGCGACTCGGCGGCCGGGCCTCCTCCTCCGCGCTCCTTCGGGGGCTTACTTCTTCGCCGGCGTGCAGCCCAGCAGTTCGGCGGTGGTGCCACGGGCGGTGGTCCGCAGCGTGACCACGGCGTCGTAGCTGGAGCCGCCGGCCGGCACCGGGAAGTCGGCCACCCCGACCACCGAGCCGTCCGAACCCTGCGAGCGGACCGTGCAGCTGCCGGCCGTCCCGCCGCTCTTGCGCACCGCCAGGTGCAGCTCGACCTCGGAGTCCGAGACCGCCTGGAAGGTCGGGACCGAGCCGTTGATCGTGGTCTCGCGCAGCAGGTAGGAGCCGCCCAGCCAGGCCACCAGGCCCAGGCCCAGCACGCCGCAGACCGCGCCGACCACCTTCAGGCGGCGGTCCGAATCGCGGTCGCCGCGCCGGCCGTAGCGCCCCTCGGGCAGCTGCGGGGTGGTGGTGCTCGCGTTCATCGGACCCAGTCCTCTCCTGACGGGAGGGCCGCGCGGGTGGTGCGGGGGAATGCGACGCTCCTCCAGTCCGTCACTATAGGAGGGGCACGCCCGCGGCCGGTCCGGCGGGGGCGGGGCTCGACCGGGCCGGGGTTCGTCCGCGGCCGGTCCCGCGGCGACGCGGCCCCGACGTGAGCGGCTCGTACGGTGGGCGGACCGGACTTCGCGGAACGCCCGATATGTGGAAGGAACGCAAGGCGTTGACTGAGCAGTTGCGACTGATGGCGGTGCACGCCCACCCGGACGACGAGTCCAGCAAGGGCGCGGCCACCATGGCCATGTACGTCGAGCAGGGAGTGGACGTGCTCGTGGCCACCTGCACCGGGGGCGAACGCGGGTCGGTTCTCAACCCCAAGCTCCAGGGGGACCCGTACATCGAGGAGAACATCCACGAGGTGCGCCGCAAGGAGATGGACGAGGCCCGGGCGATCCTGGGCGTCAAGCAGGCCTGGCTCGGCTTCGTCGACTCCGGCCTGCCCGAGGGCGACCCGCTGCCCCCGCTGCCCGAGGGCTGCTTCGCCCTGGAGGACGTGAAGGAGGCGGCCGAACCGCTGGTCCGGCTGATCCGGGAGTTCAAGCCGCAGGTCATCACGACCTACGACGAGAACGGCGGCTACCCGCACCCCGACCACATCATGACTCACAAGATCACCATGCTGGCCTTCGACGCCGCCGGAGACCCGGACGCCTACCCGGAGGCCGGCGAGCCCTGGCAGCCGCTGAAGGTCTACTACAACCACGGCTTCCCGATGGGCCGCATCCGCGCCCTGCACCAGTACCTCACCGAGCACGGCCACGACTCGCCGTACGGGGAGTGGATCGCGGGCTGGGAGAAGAGCGGCCGCCAGGAGCGCGAGATCACCACCCGGGTGAGCTGCGGCGACTGGTTCGAGACCCGCGACCGTGCGCTGATCGCCCACGCCACCCAGATCGACCCCGACGGGCCGTGGTTCCGCGTCCCGCTGGACGTCCAGCGCGAGGTCTGGCCCACCGAGGACTACGAACTCGCCCGTACCCTGATCGACGTGGACCTGCCGGAGGACGACCTGTTCGCCGGCCTGCGCACCCCCACCCTGGCCGTCGAGGCCGCCGACACGCGCGACTGAACCACCCCCCGGTGGCCCGGCTCCCCGTGAGCCGGGCCACCATAGAGATATGAGCGCCCCCGTGAACCTCGTCAACCTCGCCGCCGACCTCGCCGTCGACGACGCCAAGGTCACCCCCGGACTCCTCGGCTTCGTCGTCTTCGCCGCCCTCGGCGTGGCCACCTGGTTCCTGGCCAAGTCCATGAACCGGCAGTTCAAGAAGGTCGACTTCGCGGAGGAGCCGGAAGCCCCCAAGGAGTAGCGCGCGGGCGCGGGCGGGGCCCGGCTCGCCGCAGCCGGTGTCCCGGCGCCCGGCCCCCGATGCGCGAGGATGGGGGGCATGCCGAACCGTCTCGCGGACGCGACCTCGCCGTACCTGCTGCAACATGCCGAGAACCCGGTCGACTGGTGGCCCTGGGGGCCGGAGGCCTTCGCGGAGGCGGAGCGGCGGGGGGTCCCGGTGCTGCTCAGCGTCGGGTACGCGGCGTGCCACTGGTGCCAGTGAACTCGCAAACGCAGTAGTCGGCGGTGCTCACACCTCTCTGATGATCACGCGGCTCCCGCAGAGCTTCGACCAGTCGTCGCGGTCGGAGGTCAGGACGATCACCGGGGCCGGGGCGCGGAACGCAAGCGCGGCGACGAGGGCGTCGATCGCGTACTTGTGCCCGTGTAGCCCTCCCGCGTCCTGAAGCAGCGTCACTGCGGTCAATGAGTCCTCCTGGGTGACCGGTTCCACCCGCAGCCGGGAGAGCACCCACCTCAAGCGCGCCAGGTCGGTCTTCCTCTGCACGGCTTCGACGATGGTCAGCGCCGACACGAGGACGGGAACCCCGGCCTGCCGGGATGCCTCGATGCGAGCCGCCATCCCGCGGTTGTTGTGCAGGAGCAGGGAGAGCGCCTCGGAGTCGAGCACCAGCGATCGGGCTGGCTGCTCCTTCACGCGGCGCCCCGCTCGACTTCACCGGCGTTCTGGTCGCCGAACAGCTCACGACGAGCGGCTTCGATCTCCTGCTCCGTGAGCGCGCCGTGTTCCTCCTCGTGTGACGCGACGATCTCGGCGAGCCCGTCCATGGCGAGCTGGTGACGGACCGCCTCGGTGATGTAGCTGGACAGCCCGCGGCGACCGGTTCGGGAGCGGAGCTCACTGATCAGCTCGGTGGGCATGGAGACGGAGATGTTCTCCGTGGTTCCGGCTCGTGTCGTCTTCATGCCCAGAGTATAGTACAGACTCTATTACATGGAGAGGGATTTGCTGCTTCCCGTTGAGCTGGTCGACGGCCAGAGCCGCGCGCCACCTGGATGGCCCACCCGGCTTGAGGTAGACGCCCACCGAGGGGCGAGTCGACTCACCCACTCACCGCCGTTGGCAGCGCCCGAGCCTTCAAGTTCATATTATGGGAAAAATGTATTTTTCCATCCTGATATTTCCACGCTAAACAAGTTCGACATTGGAGCTCTTACTTGTTCGGCGAAAAAGCTCGAAATCGATCAGTTTAAGCCTTCGGCAACGCTGCGTCGTTGGAGGTTAGTATAGTTGTGGGATGGTTATTGATAACAAGGTTCCCGAGGGTGCGCCCACGCCACGTCTTGTGTTTATTACCCCAGAGATGGCGGAGGTTCTGCTGTCGCGAGCAGTAGTCAATCGACGCTTGGACTGGGGGCAAGTTGATTTCCTGGCTGATTCGATTGCCCGTAAAGAGTGGCAGTTGACGCATCAGGGAATTGCACTCGACGGGCCTCTCGATACAGGTTGCCTCCTCGATGGCCAGCACCGCTTGAATGCCATTATTAAGGCAGAGGTGCCGGTATGGATGTACGTTTTTGAAGGGCTTCCGAGAGCCGCATTTCCTGTCCTTGATACAGGGAAGCGGCGTAGTGGTGTGGACGCGCTTTCATTTACGGGCGAAAAGTATCTACCCGTACTCTACTCCACCATTCGTCACGTTCTTCTCTTCAAGAACATGCCGGAATCTTCGTGGAGCGGCAGTGGGGCTCGAATCGCAAACAGCCGGATTCTTGCGGCACAGGAAGAGGACAGTGACATGTATCGAGAGGCCGTGGTTATGGGCCGTGAGATCTCTAAGCATGTGTTCGCCAGTCAGACTGGGATGGCGGTAGGGTATTTCGTCACGTCGGAGGCGGCCCCCGCAGTCAAGTCGGATGGTTGGATCGAGGGGCTGACTTCAGGTGCAAATCTTGAGGTTGGGGATCCGCGGCTCGCTCTCCTTAAGGTCCCTCACGTGAAAAAGAGGAGCGCCAAGCGGCGGTATACCATGCGCGAGCAAGTAGCTATCTATATCAAGGCATGGAACGCATGGGTCCAGGAAGAGAAAGTCGAGGACCTGCGCTTTAAGAAGACAGAGAAAATGCCGGCACCTGTAGAGGCTAAGTTTGACCGATGAGTCGAATGGTGCGCACGCTAGGGGAAGCTGACGCCGCTGCGGGTCAGCGCATTCCCTGACTCGTCCATCACGATCACGGGCCTGTCCAGGGACTTGGCCATACGTTCGATGAAATCGCGCGACAAGAATACGCTACTGCCTTCTGAGGGTTGTGCGGTAACGCTTACCCCTGATTTCCCCCAGGAGGAGCTGGTCACCTGCCATCCGATTTTCGCAAAAGAGGATAGGATAAACTCATCCTCGCTGATGCGCCGACTGCGTGATAGTTTTTCCTCCGCTTGAGTCACATTTCCTTCCAGGTTTGTTTCGCGATATTCTTGCTTCCGGACTAGTAGGAGGATCTCTTCTAGCATCTCCGCTTCGGACCGTCTGATGGAATGTCGCGCACCTTCCGACAAGGATGACCTCTGAGCTTCTTGGAGGGCGCTTTCCAGTTCAGGCCAACTTCGTGTAAATGCTCGTTCCAGGCGATCTTCCGCCACCGTTCGTCCGGCTAGCGCGCTATTTAGGTCGCCAATTAGCTTCCGGACGTCGCTTCGATTGTCGCCTACGGTCGCTTGGAACTTGGATAGAGGGCCAGTTAGTTCTGCAATCTTTATGGCAATGAGAAATGGAGCCACGTGCGCTGTTTCGAACTTTTTAGCGAGTGAACCTGCCTCGAAATTGATCCACGTCGATGTTTGGTTCTCCGGGGTTACGCAGATAATTCCGAAGTCTGTTGCGGCGAGTTCGTGAGTAATCTCATCGATCCCTTTTCCACCTTTGGCGATGTCTTGGCTTGATACCCATGGGTCGATCTCTTGGATTACATCCGGGAGCCAGTTTTTGAGAGCCTCAGCAACCCGCCTTGAGCGATCTCCGGACCAACTCAGGAACACCTTCATTAGAGAATTTCCTCTCTGTGTAATTGTCGCCAATGGGCTGTCGTTTCGTTAGGGCCAGCTTGAATCAAGCAGTCTTTCTTGCTCGGTTTTTAGAGCGGCGTATGAATCGCGTACGTATGCCAGGAAACTGCTTCCCGGGTGACGAATAAGTGTGGAATCGTTAACGGCACTGGCGTCCCAGTCTGCTAGTAGGGAATCGTAGGTTGCCGCATGGGCGCAGAAGTCAAGTACTACTGTTGGCATCTCTTTTTCGATAATGAGATCTCCGCGCGCAGTGACGATTTCCCTTATCTGTTGGGCCCTTGGTGCGAATACCGTCTTAACCCACACGTGCCATCGTGCTGAAGTTGACTCTGCTAGCGAACCTTCTGGCACTTCTTCCGGATCGGGAGGAAAGTAGATTCTCTGATACTCTTTCCATGCTCGTTCGTTGGTCTCTGCCAAAACGAGAAGCGGACCGTAAAGGTCTTTGAGCTGACTGCCTACCCAGTCGATCCGTTCTTTTCGGAGAGACCTGCGAACCTCGCCTCGATGGTTCAACCAGTATGCCATTACTGCGATGACGATACCGGCCCCGGCTGTCACAATTGATGTAATCATTTGCACCCCTCGTAGCGATGGTTCGCAAGGTGCCCAAATGGAGTCGGTGACAAACTCCTCTTCGATTAGTAATTCAATATAATAATTCGGGGACTTTGGGATTGGAAGGTGGTGGCGTGCTGGTCGCAAGCCATCTCCGGATCCTATAAAGCCTTGAAAATATAAATAAAGCGACTGTGAAAGTGTCAGGTGCGGTCTGGGGGCTTGACTCCCCGTGCTTCTCTATGTGGTCGTGATGGAGCTCTTCAGTGAGTCCAGGAGCGTCTAGTGGGCCTGGGAGGTCCGGGAGCGCCCCTCCGGGTGGGTCCGGCTGGTGCAGCGGCCAGCCTGGATCGAGGAGCCCCCTGTCTCCCTGCCGGCTTCTGGTGTTGCGATCAGCCGCTCTAGGCTCGATGGCCCAGAGCGTGCGACGATGCCGGTATGAATCGACTGGCAAACTCCCAGTCGCCCTATCTCCGCCAGCACGCCTCCAATCCTGTGGACTGGTGGCCATGGGGAGAGGAGGCGATGCAAGAGGCCAAGCGGCGCGACGTTCCCATCCTTCTCTCGGTGGGCTATTCGTCGTGCCACTTAGCCTGATGATCATTGGTGTCACGTGATGGCCCACGAGAGCTTCGAGGACGCCGGGGTCGCCGGCTACCTGAACGAGCGGTTCGTCGCCGTCAAGGTGGACCGGGAGGAGCGGCCCGACGTCGATGCCGTCTACATGGAGGCCGTGCAGGCCGCCACCGGGCAGGGCGGCTGGCCGATGACGGTGTTCCTCACGCCCGACAAGGAGCCGTTCTACTTCGGCACCTACTTCCCGCCGGAGCCCCGGCACGGCATGCCGTCCTTCCGTCAGGTGCTGGAAGGCGTCGACGCCGCCTGGCGGGGCCGGCGGCAGGAGGTCGCGGAGGTCGCCGGGCGGATCCGGGCCGACCTCGCCGAGCGCGCCGCCGTCTACTCGGCCGGTGCCCACCATCCGCCCGCCGGCGCAGATCTGCACCAGGCGCTGGTCGCCCTCAGCCGGGAGTTCGACGACCGGCACGGCGGCTTCGGGGGCGCGCCCAAGTTCCCGCCGGCCATGGTCGTCGAGTTCCTGCTGCGCCACCACGCCCGCACCGGCTCCGAGGCGGCCCTGGAGATGGCCGTCCGCACCGGCGAGGCGATGGCCCGCGGCGGCATCCATGACCAACTCGGCGGCGGCTTCGCCCGGTACGCGGTCGACGCCGGCTGGGTCGTGCCGCACTTCGAGAAGATGCTGTACGACAACGCCCTGCTGCTGCGCGCCTACCTGCACCTGTGGCGGGCCACCGGCTCCCCGCTGGCCCGTCGGACCGCGCTGACCACCGCCGACTTCCTGCTGCGCGAACTGCGCACTCCCGAAGGCGCGTTCGCGTCCGCGCTGGACGCCGACAGCCTCGACGAGGAGACCGGGCAGTCCACCGAAGGCGCCTACTACGTGTGGGAACCCGGCCAGTTGGTCGACCTGCTCGGCCCCGCCGACGCGGCCACCGCCGCCCGGCTGTTCACCGTCACCGCCGGCGGAACCTTCGAACACGGCACCTCCGTTCTCCAACTCCTCGCCGATCCCGAGGACTTCACCGAGTACGAGACCATCCGCGCCCGGTTGTTCGAGGCCCGCGCCCGGCGGCCCGCCCCCGCCCGCGACGACAAGGTCGTCGCCGCCTGGAACGGCCTCGCCATCGCCGCCCTCGCCGAGACCGGCGTCCTCCTGGAGCGCCCCGACCTCGTCGAGGCCGCCGAACGCGCCGCCGACCTGCTGCTCGCCGTCCACCTCACCCCCGACGGCCGACTGCTGCGCACCTCCCGCGACGGCCGGGCCGGCACCAACGCGGGCGTCCTGGAGGACTACGCCGACACCGCCGAGGGCTTCCTGTCCCTGTACGCCGTCACCGGCGACGCCGCCTGGCTGCAACTGGCCGGCGGACTCCTCGACACCGTGCTCAAGCACTTCACCGACGAGGCCTCCGGCGCGCTCTACGACACCGCCGACGACGCCGAGGAACTCATCCGACGCCCCCAGGACCCCACCGACAACGCCACCCCGTCCGGCTGGACAGCCGCCGCCGGCGCCCTGCTCACCTACGCCGCCTACACCGGCTCCGACCGGCACCGGACGGCCGCCGAACGGGCCCTCGGCATCGTCGGCGCGCTCGCGTCCCGGGCCCCCCGGTTCATCGGCTGGGGCCTCGCCGTCGCCGAGGCGCTGCTCGACGGGCCGCGCGAAGTCGCCGTCGTCGGCCCGGCCGACGACCCGGCCACCGCCGCACTGCGCCGGGCCGCGCTGCTCGGGACCGCGCCCGGGGCGGTCGTCGCAGTGGGCGCGCCGGCGGGCCCGGTGGATGGTTCGGTGGAGAACCCGGCGGATGGTTCGGCGGACGGTTCGGTGGAGGACGGCGGCGCGGAGGTGCCGCTGCTGGCGGGTCGGCCGCTGGTCGGCGGAGCGCCCGCCGCCTACGTCTGCCGGCACTTCGCCTGCGAAGCGCCGACCACCGACCCGGCGGTCCTCGGCGAGCGGCTGGGCGTCGCCGTCGAATAAAACGCTGGTGGGAGGAGGTGCGGCCGGGCCAGAATGGGCCATGACCTGGACCTTGAGCAGTTCGTTCGACGACTTCCGGCGCCACGCGGAAGAGTTCCTCGCCGCCCGCCCGGCCGAGAGCACCGTCCTGCTCACGGTCGTACACCGGCTGGCCGAACGCGGCCTGGACGTGTTTGGCCAGCGGCCACCGGTCTTCGGCTGGTGGCGCCCGGCGGACGGAGGCCCGGTCGAAGGAGCCTTCCTCCAGACGCCGCCGTTCGGCCCCCGGCTCTCCTGCACACCGGCGGCGGCAGCCGAGCTGGCGGTCGAACTGGCCTCCGCCGGGAGCGAGTTCACCGAGGTGTCCGGCGTCGGCGGAGGTGCGGACGCGGTCCGGGCCTTCGCCGCGGCCTGGACCGC
Source organism: Kitasatospora sp. NPDC043950 (assembly GCF_056435345.1). Lineage (NCBI taxonomy): Bacteria > Bacillati > Actinomycetota > Actinomycetes > Kitasatosporales > Streptomycetaceae > Kitasatospora > Kitasatospora sp. NPDC043950. The sequence goes on along the minus strand of NZ_JBWKER010000015.1, from coordinate 116,350 downwards.
CGCCACCGGTGCCGGCCAGTCCGTCCGCTTCAACGAACGGCTCTACCGGCTCGGCGAGTTGACCGACCCGCCCCGCCCGCCCGCCGGCCACCACCGGCCCGCCGCCCCGGCCGACCGCGAACTGGCGATCCGCTGGTACGAGGAGTTCCTCGTCGAAGCCGGGGTCGACCTGCCCAACGTCCCCCAGGCCGTCGACGACCGGGATCGCCACCGGCGGCCTCCACCTATGGGAGGACGGCGGCCGCCCCGTCGCCCTGGCCGGCAGTAGCCCGGTGATCGCCGGCATGTCCCGCATCGGCCCCGTCTACACCCCGACCGACCAGCGCGGACGCGGCTACGCCAGCGCCGTCACCGCCGCCGCCTCCGCCCACGCCCTCGCCCAGGGGGCGGCCGAGGTCCTGCTCTACACCGACCTCGCCAACCCGACCAGCAACTCCATCTACCAGCAGATCGGCTACCGGCCGGTCGAGGACTGCCTGACCCTGGACTTCACGACGCGGGGCGGAAATTACGCGTAGTCGACCGGGCGGCCGCCGACCACCTTCGTGTCGAAGGGGTCGACGGCCGCTGTCGCGGCGGGTGCCGGCAGGTGGTCCGCGTTCACGTACGTCTGCGCGCAGGTCAGCAGATTGCCGCCGGCCGACTTCATGTCACCGGCCAGGCCGTCCAGCAGCGCCTTCCAGGCCGCCCCGCACCCCTGCAACGCCGCCCCGCTCCGCCAACCCGCCAGACTCCCGGCCGCCTTGGCGCTCGGCTCGGCCAACTTCGCGGTCTCGTCGGGCACTTTCCCGGCGACGGTCAGCGCGCTGTTCCCGGCTGCGGTCAACTCGCCAGGTTTGACGGTGAATCCTGGGTCGCTCGGCACGATGTCCCCCCGATCTCCGTATCGATAGCGGGAGTTATGGTATCCCTGAGTGCTCCGGGGGCGCCTATGGGTAACGGGGGGACTGGGGGATGGACCTCGCAAGCCTGAAGAACGCCAAGCCTGCGGACTTGTACGCGGTGGCGGATGCCTACGACGCGTTGTGCAAGGCGTGCGCCCAGCACGCCGCCGACTGGAAGAGCGGCACCGCGGACCGGGTCCACGGGTCCGGGTGGAGTGGACCGGCGGCCGCCGCCGCGATTCCGGTCCTGGACGGCATCACCGACAAGCTGCGTGCGGCGGCGACCGAGCTGCACTGCATCGGCGCCGAGGTGCGGGACTGCGCCGACTCCCTCACGCTCGCCCAGGGCAAGCTCCGCAAGGCGCTCGTCGACGCCCAGGCCAAAGGCATGTCGGTCGACGACAGCGGGTCGGTGAGCTGGCCCCCGGCGAGCAGTCCCTTCCAGAGCACGGACTGGGAGGCCAAGCAGAAAGCGGCCGCCGAGGAGATCTCCCAGCGGATCGGCGCGGCGCTGTCGGAGGCCACCCGGGTCGACCAGGGGCTGGCCGAAGAACTCAAGAAGTACACGGGCCACGCCACCGACAAGAGCGGCCTGGACGCCAGGACTGCGAGCGCGGACGTCTACCTGCTGCAGTTCGGCGAGGCGGCCAATCCGCTCTGGAAGCTGAACATGCCGGGCAAGGAAGCCACCCCGACGGACGTCAACGCCTGGTGGAAGGGTCTCGGAGCGGACGGGCAGCAGTGGTTCCTCAGCCACCATCCGGAATCGCTCGGCAACCTCGACGGGGTGCCGGCAGAGGTACGGGACCAGGTGAACCGGGCGCACCTGAAGTTCCTGATGGACGACATCATGAAGAAGCGCACCAACCACGTACCGCTGAACTCCGCAGAGCAGGACCTGTACGACCTCTACGGGCCCATCGTCAACCGGCTTGAGATCGACGGGAAAGACCCGAGCCGCCCCCCGATCTATCTCTTGGGCCTCGGCAACGAGGGCAAGGGCCGGGCGATCCTCTCGTACGGGAACCCGGACACCGCCACCGACATCTCCGCCTACGTGCCGGGAATCACCACCGACACCGGCAGCCTGGGGGTGGGGGGAAACGTTCACGACGGCACCAACGAGGCGGAGAACGCGCTGAGCCTCTACCGCAGCGCGAGCAAGAAGGCCCCGGCCGGCCATTCGGTCGCCTCGATCGTCTGGCTAGGGTACGACCCGCCCGGAGCCGACCTGGGGGCCGCCTCGACCAAGGCGGGCAGGGACGGAGCTCCGGCGTACGCGAAGTTCCTGAGCGGGGTGCGGGTGAACCACGAGGGCGCCCAGCCGCCGCACATCACCGCGGTCGGACACAGTTACGGCTCGTACCTGGTGGGCCAGGCCACCAAGCTCGCGACCCAGCCCGGGTCGCACTACGCGCCCCCGGACGACGTGGTCTTCCTCGGCAGCCCGGGCGTAGGAGTGGACAAGGCCTCCGACCTCAAGCTGCCGCCCGGCCACGTCTGGGTCGGCGCGGCCGACAACGACGTCGTGACGCGCGTTCCGTCCAAGTTCAGCATCGACCCGGACGAACGCTGGTACGGGCGGGACCCGGCGAGCAAGCACTTCGGCGCGAACCGCTTCGCCGTCGACGACTGGAGCAGGGGCAACCCCATCGACGCGCACACCAAGTACCTGACGGGCCGCGGTGGGCCCTCGCTGGACAACGTCGCGGCCATCGTCATCGGCAGCGGGGACGTCGAACGGACGGGCGGGCGATGAAGCGACCGCGCCGGGCGCTCGGGTGTTCAGTGGCGGCGGTAGCCGTGCTGGCCGCCGGGGTGGGGCTGTTCTACAACGGCTACGGGCCGATGGCCATCAAAGACCGGGGAGCCCCCCAGCTGAGCCCGCGCGAGGCGAAGGGGCAACTCGACGAGACCCTGCGGACGGCCATCGGCGCGATAACCCCGTCGGTGGCCTACTTCGGCAGTGGCTACGTCGTGGACCGAGATCCGGAGCACGCGGACGGTGAACCGGCCCTGCTGTCCCAGGTCATGCTCTCCGCCAGGCTTCGGACGAAGGTGGCCCCGGCGAAGTTGTCGGTGCTGTTGGACCAGCTGACGCAGCTCTGGGGCGACCGGTGCCAGCGGGAGGATTCCACCGTCGGATACGAGGCGAAGCACTACGTCGAACTGAACTGCCCGGCGCGCGGTGCGGCGGGCTTCAACCTGTTGGCGGTCAACACCCCGATCGACCTGTACTTCGACGTGTCGATCAGCGCCCAGGTGACCCCGGTCCGCTACCAGCCCGAGAAGGACTACGGCGCCAGCCCCGTCGGCCCTCGCCTGACCGGTCACGAGGGCGCACCCGACGTCGACGACCCGTACTGGTCGCACTGACGCCGCGCCCGTCACTCCCAGTCCCACCTGATTCCCAGCAGGCACGGCCGCAGTGCCGTCGCGACCAGGTGGACGCAGTGGTGGCCGTCCAGGGTCAGTTCCTCCGTCTCGTAGGGGGCTTCGCCCGGGGAGTGGAGGGCGAAGCGGTGGCAGCGGACGGGGAGGGCGGCGGGGTGGAAGGTGATCTGGAGGACGTACTGGCCGGCGCCGGAGTTGAAGCCGCGGACGTATTCGCAGCTGGGGTCGGGGGAGGGGGCGTCGTCGAAGCCGTAGCCGAGGAGGTGGGTGTCGCCGGCGCGTAGGCGGCGGTCGAGGAGGAGTTCGGCGACGAGCAGGTGGTGGGTCTGGTCGCGGCGGATGCGGCCGGGGCGGCAGTTCTCTTCGGCGCGGACGCCGACGCGGGTGATGTCGCTGCCGGGGTCGCCCTGGTAGAGGGCGAGGTAGCGGTCGATGCCGTCGCGGTGGGCGCGGAGGGCGTGTTGGGAGTCGCGACGGGCGAGTTGGCGGTCGGGGCCGAGGCGGATGCGTTCGATGTGGGTGATGGTGTGCAGGCCGGTGTCGCGGGGGCCGGCGATGGTGGCGAGCAGGTCGTCGACGGCGGTGGCGGGGGAGATGAGGTCGCGGTAGGGGCGTACGGGTGGGCCGGCGGGGGTGGTGTCGGCGGCGCGGCGGGGGCCGAGCAGGCGGGTGAGGGAGTGTTCGGGGAGGTCGAGGACGTCTTCGAGGGCGGCGACGGCGCGGAGGGATTCGGGGCGTTCGGGGCGGCGGCGGCCTTGTTGCCAGTAGCTGAGGCTGGTGAGTCCGACGTGGACGCCGCGCAGGGCGAGGTGGCGTCGGATGCGGTGGAGGGCGAGGCCGCGGGTGGCGATGGCGGTGCGCAGGGCGAGGTGGAAGGGGCCGGTGCGGAGGGCGGCGGTGAGGTCGGCCTGGTCGGTGCGGTGGATGACGGCCTCCTGGGGGACGGGCGCGGGCAGACCGTGTTTGACCGTGAATATTCACATCAGGGCGGCGGTTTGTCACCGGTCCTGGCGTGCCACGCGGGGGTTTTCGGGGTGGCGTTCACACCCGTGGCCGGTCGTTCACACCTGAACTGTGATGGTCCTGGGGGCCGTTGACCGGCTTCCGGGGGCGGCGGGATGCTCATGGCGCGATCCGGACCGCGCCCCCACACAGCACCTCGCTCCGCTTGTGCAAGGAGGCATTTCCCCCATGCCAGTTCCACGGATACGGCTGCGCCGCGCGGTCTCGCTGCTCGCCCTCGGCGTGCTGGGCCCGGCGTTGACCGCGGCGGCGGCCACTCCGGCGCTCGCCGCCCCCGCCCAGGATCTCGCTCCCGTCCAGGACCGTGCCCCGGCGCAGGTTCGCCAGGCTGCCGCGCCCGGCAGCACGGCCGATCTGGCCGGCACGTTCAAGAAGCTCAACATCACCATGCAGCAGCAACAGCAGACCAACTGGTGCTGGGCGGCGAGCGGGAACACCATCGCCACCTGGTTCGGCTACAACTACAGCCAGAACCAGTTCTGCAACGCCGCGTTCGGCCGTTCGGCCAACTCCAGCTGCCCCAACAGCCAGGCCTCGCTGGCCGATGTGCAGAACGGGCTGGACTGGGTCGGCATCAACCCGGGTTCGTACGTCACCGGCTACCTGCGCTACAACACCGTGCAGGCCGAGGTGGACGCGAACCGGCCGATCGAGACTCGGATCCAGTGGAGTTCCGGCGGCGGGCACATGCACGTCGTCTACGGCTACGACACCAGCAGCAACTGGGTGTACTGGGGCGACCCGTGGCCGTCCAACTACCGCTACAACTGGGCGGACTACAACTACTACGTGAACAACAACACGTTCTCGTGGACCCACTCCCTGTACCGGATCGGCGCGTGAGGGCGACCATGACTGACCTCGGAAAGGCCCGTCGGGCCGCCGTCACCGCCCTGCTCGCCGCCGGCCTCGGGCTGGCGCTGGCCCCGGCCGCGCACGCGGACGGGCCGGCCGGCGCCCCGGTGCCGGTGCCCGTCGCGGATCTGGCGAAGGCCCGTGGCGTGGTCCAGGACCAGGCCGTCCTCGACAAGGTGGGCCACTTCTTCGCCCGCAAGGGTGTCCCGCCGACCCAGCAGCTGACCATCGGTGCGGCGCAGGAGGCGCAGGCGGCGAGCGCGGCCGCGCCGCGGCTGGCCGGCGACACCGTGCCGGTGTACACCCTGGACGCGGGTTTCGTGGCCGGCGCCCCGGGTGCGCCGGTGGCGACGGCCGAGTTCACCGCGAGCAAGGTGGTCGCGGCGGACGGGCAGACGGCCTCGGTGTGGACGATCCGGCAGGGTGACTCCTGGCGGGTGGTCAACATCGCCTCCGGCGGTGACGAGAGCGACTACGCGGCGAAGGCGGCCGGTGGCGGTGGCGGTACGGCGTTCCGCGAGCCGCAGGTGAACGCCTGGTACGTGCTGCGCGACGGCCGGGTGCTGCCGCTGGACGACGAGGCCCGGCGCTCGGTGGGCGCGGGCGGGGTGTCGCTGGCCGCGTACCAGAAGCTGGTGCACCAGCGGTACGGGGACAAGCTGCCCGGCTCGGCGTACGACCGGGAGGGCAAGGGCGGCGGCTACCAGCTGGCGGCCGACCGGGAACGGGCGGCGGGCGGCGGTTCGGCGCTGCCGGCCGTGACGGCGGCCGCGGCCCTGGGCGTCACCGCGCTCGTGGGCGCGGGTGCGGCCGTGCGGCGCAGGGCGGGTGTCCGACGGGGGTAGGGCCTCTCGGGCGCGACGTGCGCGCCACACGTGGGATGCGGCGGGGTCCGGCTGACACAGCCGGGCCCCGCCGTGCTGCGTGCGGCCCCGGCACGCCAGCCCGTAGTCGAGCGGGCGCGCTGCGTGATGTGTCCTGGAAGTAATGCTTCCGCACAAGGAATTGACGCAACGTTGATCTGTCGTTCGCCGCCCGGGGGCAGCTCCGGGTGACGGACGGTAGATACCATGTGGCAATCGGTCAGTGCTGACTGACGCGTGCCGAGAGCGGAGAAGGGGTGGGGCGGCCGGAGCCGACCACGAGCCCGGCGCCGGGAAAGGGGAGTCGAATGGCCGGCAGGGAGTCGAACGCCCAGGTGTGGGGTGCGGCGGTGGTGGTGGCGTCCGCGCTCGCCGTGGTCGCGGCCTACCTGATCAACGGGGCGATGCTGGTCCTGGTCGTCGCCGGGGTCGAGGTGCTGCTGCTCATGGTCTACGTGGGCCGCCGCTGGCGGGCGCTCCACCGGCCGACCGCCCCGCGGGGGCACCGGCCGTCGGCCGTCACCCCGGACGCCGCGCACTGCGAGCGCTGCCGCCGGGCCCGCGAGGCGCTGGACGCCCGGCAGGCGCGCGGCCGCACCGCCGGGCCTGCGGTGGAGCCGTGGCCGGAGGCCGACGTGGCGGACCACCCGCCGTACCCGCGCCGCCCGCAGGGCCGGGCGCCGTACGAGCGCCCCTGGACGGCGGAGCGGGCGGTCGCCCGGTCCGTGGACCGCGCGGCCGCCCGCCGTGGCGCGCCGGGTTCAGCCGGCCGCGCTGTACGCCACCAGTGAGACCCCGACGTACTGCACGATGAACGCGCCCAGGGTGAAGGCGTGGAACACCTCGTGGAAGCCGAACCAGCGCGGTGACGGATTGGGCCGCTTGAGCCCGTACACCACGCCGCCGATGCTGTAGAGCACCCCGCCGACGATCATCAGCACCAGGACGGCGACGCCGCCGGCGTGCAGGAAGTCCGGCAGGAAGAAGGCGGCGGCCCAGCCGAGCGCGATGTACACCGGTGTGTACAGCCAGCGCGGCGCGCCGACCCAGAACACCCGGAACGCTATTCCGGCCAGCGCGCCGCCCCAGGCCACCCAGAGCAGCACCTGCTGGTCGGCGCCCTTGAGCAGCAGGATCGTGAACGGCGTGTAGGTGCCCGCGATGATCAGGAAGATGTTCGCGTGGTCCAGCCGCCGCAGCACGGCGTCCCCGCGCGGGCCCCAGTCGAAGCGGTGGTAGACCGCGCTGACCCCGAACAGCAGCCAGGCGCTGATCGAGTAGATCGCGCAGGCGATCTTGGCGGGGGTGGAGTCGGCCAGGCAGATCAGCACGATCCCGGCGGCGACGGTGGCGGGGAACATCCCGGCGTGCAGCCAGCCGCGCCACTTCGGCTTGCGTCCCGAGGCCTCGTTCTCCGCGCCCTCGTTCTCCGTGCTCTCGATGAGCTCAGCAGTCATGCGCAGCATGCTACCCGCTACCTACGGGGCCGTAGGTTACTGGCGCGTAGGAAAGTGGTGATCATCACTCTTGGACGTTTTGGAGTATTCGAGGTGTCCGCGAGGGTGTCCGGGCCGGGATGTGGACGACCTATTACTGGCCGGTAATCGTACTTACTGTAGTAAAAGATAAGTCAATTTCGACGCTGTGCCGCAGTTTGGCGTTGGAGCCGGAGCTACGCTGCAAGCACCCTCAGACCCCCGCTACGCCACCTCCTCGCCGAGATGGTGTGAAACGGAGCGATCGTGTCGTACGAGATCTCTGCTCTCAGCGCCTCCGCGCCCACCCGCCACCAGCGCCTGCTCGCGTGGGTGAACGAGATCGCCGAGCTCACCCAGCCGGACCGCGTCGAGTGGTGCGACGGCTCCGACGAGGAGTACCAGCGCCTCGCGGACCTGCTGGTGGCTCAGGGCACCTTCAAGAAGCTCAACGAGGAAAAGCGCCCCAACTCCTACTACGCCGCCTCGGACCCGACGGACGTGGCGCGCGTGGAGGACCGCACCTACATCTGCTCCGAGCAGGAGAAGGACGCCGGTCCGACCAACAACTGGAAGGCCCCGGCCGAGATGCGGGAGGTCTTCCAGGGCGAGAAGGGACTGTTCCGCGGCGCGATGAAGGGCCGCACGATGTACGTCGTGCCCTTCTCGATGGGCCCGGTCGGTTCCCCGCTGGCCGCGTACGGCGTCGAGATCACCGACTCCGCCTACGTCGCCGTGTCGATGCGCGTGATGACCCGCATGGGCAAGGCGGTGCTGGACCAGCTCGGCGAGGACGGCGACTTCGTCAAGGCCGTGCACACCGTCGGCGCCCCGCTGGCCGAGGGCCAGGCGGACGTGCCGTGGCCGTGCAACAGCACCAAGTACATCTCGCACTTCCCGGAGACCCGGGAGATCTGGTCCTTCGGCTCCGGCTACGGCGGCAACGCCCTGCTCGGCAAGAAGTGCTACGCGCTGCGCATCGCCTCGACCATGGCCCGTGACGAGGGCTGGCTGGCCGAGCACATGCTGATCCTGAAGCTCACCCCGCCGTCCGGCGAGGTCAAGTACGTCGCCGCCGCCTTCCCGTCGGCCTGCGGCAAGACCAACCTGGCCATGCTCCAGCCGACCGTCCCGGGCTGGAAGGTCGAGACGATCGGCGACGACATCGCCTGGATGCGCTTCGGCGCCGACGGCCAGCTCTACGCGATCAACCCCGAGGCCGGTTTCTTCGGTGTCGCCCCCGGCACCGGCGTGGACACCAACGCCAACGCCATCGACACCCTGTGGGGCAACACGGTCTTCACCAACGTCGCGCTGACCGACGACGGCGACGTGTGGTGGGAGGGCCTGACCGAGGAGCCCCCGGCGCACCTCACCGACTGGCGCGGCAACGACTGGACCCCCGAGTCCGGCACCCCGGCCGCCCACCCGAACGCCCGCTTCGCCGTCCCGGCCGCGCAGTGCCCGACCATCGCCCCCGAGTGGGAGGACCAGTCGGGCGTGCCGATCTCGGCGATCCTGTTCGGCGGCCGCCGCGCCACCGCCGTCCCGCTGGTGACCGAGTCCTTCACCTGGCAGCACGGCGTCTTCCTCGGCGCCAACATCGCGTCCGAGAAGACCGCCGCCGCCGAGGGCACCGTCGGCGAGCTGCGTCGCGACCCGTTCGCGATGCTGCCGTTCTGCGGCTACAACATGGGCGACTACTTCGCCCACTGGCTGAAGGTCGGCGCCCAGGCGGACGCCGCGAAGCTGCCGAAGATCTACTACGTCAACTGGTTCCGCAAGAACGCCGAGGGCGCGTTCGTCTGGCCGGGCTACGGCGAGAACAGCCGCGTCCTCAAGTGGATCGTCGAGCGCCTGGAGGGCACCGGCGAGGGCGTCGAGACCCCGATCGGCGTGCTGCCGACCGTCGACGGCTTCGACCTCGGCGACCTGAAGCTGTCCCAGGAGGACCTCGACCTGCTCTTCACCGTGGACGCCGACATCTGGCGCCAGGAGGCCGCGCTGGTGCCGGCCCACCTGGAGCTGTTCGGCGACCACACCCCGAAGGAGCTGTGGGACGAGTACCGGAGCCTCGTCGCGCGCCTCGGCTGAGCCTGAGCCTCAGCAGAGCGAGAGGCGGTCGCGCGGCACGAACCGCGCGCCCGTCGAGTGACAGGACGGCCGGAGTTCCCCCGGGCGGTCTTTCCCCGACCAAGGAGACCGCCCGGGCCGGGACTCCGGCCGTAGTGCTTTCCCCGGGTGCCGGGTGCCGGGTGCCGGGTGCCGGGTGCCGGGTGTCAGGGTGTCGGGCGCCGGGCGCGGGGGCCACGGCTGGGTGCGGCCGTTCCGGGGCTACGGCTGGGTGTAGCCGCTCAGGAAGTCGCCGATCCTGGTCACCGCGTCGGTGATCTCCTCCGCCCGGGGCAGCGTGACCAGCCGGAAGTGGTCCGGCTCGGGCCAGTTGAAGCCGGTGCCCTGGACCAGCAGGATGCGCTGGGAGCGCAGCAGGTCCAGCACCATCTGGGCGTCGTCCTTGATCTTGTAGACCTTCGGATCCAGCCGCGGGAACGCGTACAGCGCGCCCTTGGGCTTGACGCAGCTGACCCCCGGGATCTCGTTGAGCAGCCGGTACGCCGCGTCGCGCGAGGCGAGCAGCCGCCCGCCGGGCAGCACCAGGTCGCGGATCGACTGCCGGCCGCCGAGCGCGGCGGCCACCGCGTGCTGGGCGGGCATGTTGGCGCACAGCCGCATCGAGGCCAGCACGGCCAGGCCCTCGATATAGCTGTGGGCCCGCTGCCGGTCGCCGGAGAGCACCATCCAGCCGGAGCGGAAACCCGCGACCCGGTACGCCTTGGACAGGCCGTTGAAGGTGACGCAGAAGAGGTCGGGCGCCAGGGTGGCCAGCGGGACGTGCTCGGCGTCGTCGTAGAGGATCTTGTCGTAGATCTCGTCCGCGTAGACCACCAGCCGGTGCCGGCGGGCGATCTCGACGATGCCCTCCAGCACCTCGCGCGGGTAGACCGCGCCGGTCGGGTTGTTCGGGTTGATCACCACGATGGCCCGGGTCCGGTCGGTGACCTTGGCCTCGATGTCGGCGAGGTCCGGGTACCACTCGGCCTGCTCGTCGCAGCGGTAGTGCACCGCGGTGCCGCCGGCCAGCGAGACCGAGGCGGTCCACAGCGGGTAGTCGGGCGCCGGGACGAGCACCTCGTCGCCGTCGTCCAGCAGCGCGGTCATGGCCAGCTGGATCAGCTCGGAGACGCCGTTGCCGAGGAAGACGTCCTCGACGCTCAGCCCGTGCAGGCCGCGGTCCTCGTAGTGCATGACCACCGCGCGGCGGGCGGCGAGCAGGCCCTTGGAGTCGCCGTACCCGTGCGCGGTCGAGAGGTTGCGCAGGATGTCCTGGAGGATCTCCGGCGGCGCCTCGAAGCCGAAGACGGCGGGGTTGCCGGTGTTGAGCTTGAGGATGCGGTGGCCCTGTTCCTCCAGCCGCATCGCCTCGTCGAGTACCGGGCCGCGGATGTCGTAGCAGACATTGGCGAGCTTGCTGGACTGGATGACCTGCATGCCTGCCTACTTTAGGGGCACCTCCGGGCACTTCGGTGCGCGTCCCGGGACGCGCACCGAACCGCCCGGAGCGGCCTCCTTGGATCGGGAGGCGGGGGTGTCAGCCGACCTTCCAAACCAGGGGCGCGGTGTCCAGGATGTTCCCGTACGTGAGGAAGCTGGGCGGGGTCTCGTTCGGGACGAGATAGACGGCACACAGCTTGACGGACTGCCCGTCCGCGAGCGTGACCAGCGACCGGGTGTCGCACTGCGGGATCGCCTTCTGCAGGGTCGCGGCCGGCAGCGCGCCCGCCGAGTGGTCCTTGGGCTTCACCCAGACCCGCATCATGTAGGCGTCCTCGGCCAGCGGGGCGCCGGTGCGGTTGGTGAAGGAGACGGTGACGTAGTACGGCGTCTTGCCGCTGGTGCTCGTCGACGGGAGGTTGAGCGGGGCGATCTCCGCGGCGGTGCCCTTGACGATCGAGACCGCGGCGGCGTCCACCACCGAGCTCTTGCCGACGTAGCGGCCGGCGCTGCCGAGCGGCAGCGGGCGGTCGTAGCTGACCTGGGTGACGTTGTTGCCGCCGGCGGTGACGGACGGCTGCGGTCCGGCCGGGGCGGTCGGGGTGGTCGGGGTGGCCGGGGCGGTCGAGGCCGCGGAGCCGGTCGGGGTGCCGGGAGCCGTGGAGGCGCCGGCGGCGCCGGTGGGCGGCGCGGCCGGGGCGCTCGGGACGGCCGCCGGGTCGGCGTTGTCCGGCCCGCAGGCCGACAGCGCCAGGACGAGCGCCGCCGCCGGCAGGCCGGCCGCGATTCTCCGGATGGACTGGGTCTTCGTCATGGTCGTTCCCCCGTTGGATGATGTGGTCGGTGCGCCCCGCCCGGTTCCCGGGTGCCGCACGGGCGTGCAGGCGTTGATCGAAAAGGGGGTGCGCCGGTGATGCTAGCCGCAGTCGGCGCGGTGCTGGCCGCATTTCTGGTGGCTCCGCTGTTGCGCGGGCTGGTCGCCAGGTTCGCCGTGCCGGAGGGCGAACCCTGGTGCGGTGCCTGCCCGTTGTGCGGGCGCGAGGTGCGACTGCTGCCGCCCACCGGACGCTGTCCGGGCTGCCGGGAGCGGTTGGGCGCGGGCGCCTGGTCGGTGGAGCTGGTGGCGGCCGTGGTCGCCGCCGGGCTGGCGTACGCGGCGGACGGGCCGTCGGCCGCGGCGCTGGGCTGGGCGGCCGGGCTCGGCGTGGTGCTCGGCTTCGTCGACGCCCGGGTGCGCCGGCTGCCGTACCGGCTGACCCTGCCGCTGGTCGGCGGGGTGGCCCCCCTGCTGGCGGTGGCGGCGCTGGCCGCGGGGCGCCCGGGGGTGCTGCTGCGCTGCCTGCTGGTGGCCCTCGCGGTCGGGGCCCTGCTCGAACTGGCGGTCTGGATCGGCGCGTTGGGCCCGGGTGACTCGCCGCTGGGGTTCGCCCTGGGCGGGCTGCTCGGCTGGTACGGCTGGCCGGTGGCGGTCGCCGGGTTGTTCGCCGCGGTGGTGCTCGCCGGGCTCTGGGCGATCCTGCGGGCCGCCGTCGCGCTGGCCCGCCGGCGCCCGGTGCGCGGGCTCGACGTCCCGGTCGGACCGTTCCTGCTGCTCGGCGCGCTGCTGGCGGTGCTGGCCCGGTAGCCCCCGGGCCCGGGAGGCCGGACTTCCCGTGCCACCGCGACGCCACAGGTGGTGCCTGGGCCCGGGGGCCGGACCGGACCTGGCGCTACCGGGCCCGGACGCGGGAGGGCCCGCCGTACCGGGTCGGGTACGGCGGGCCCCGCCGCCGGCGCGCAGGCCCCACCCTCAAGGAGCGGCGCGCCGGTGGGGGATTGGCGGTGGGGGGTTACGGCATCTTGTGGACGAACGGGCCGACCGCGTTGGAGAAGGCGTTGCCGTTGTTGGCGTCCCAGTTGGTGGACCAGGTCATCGCACCGCGGATGGTCGGCCACTTGGCCGGCGGGACGAAGCTGCCGCAGTTGTTGCCGGTGGCCAGGCAGTCCAGCGCGTTGTTCACCACGGTCGGCGAGACGTAGCCGCCGCCGGCCGCCTTGGCGGAGGCGGGGACGCCGATGCCGACCTGGTCGGGCCGCAGGCCGCCCTGGATGTGGGTGCAGACCTGCGAGGTGATGAAGTCGATGGTGCCCTGGTTGTAGACCTTGCCGTCGCAGCCGTTCATGCCGCCCGAGTTGTAGAACTGGGTGTTGACGACGGTGAGGATGTCCTTGGTGTTCAGCGCCAGCTGGAAGTAGGCGCCGGCGGTGCTGTACATCCCGATCGTCTCGGGCGCCATGGTCAGGATGAAGCCGGGGCCGACCTTGGCCTGGAGGGTGTGCAGCGCGTTGCCGAGCGGGCCGGCCTGGACGCCGTTCTCCAGGTCGACGTCGATGCCGTCGAAGCCGTAGTCCTTGATGATCGCGTAGGCGCTGTTGGCGAAGTTGTTGCCGGCGGTGGCGTCGCCGACGGTGATCGCGCCGTTCTGGCCGCCGATGGAGAGGACGACCTTCTTGCCGGCCGCCTGCTTGGCCTTGATGTCGGCGCGGAACTGCGCGTCGCTGTAGCCGCCGAGGGCCTTGGACAGGCCGGGGTCGAGGGTGAAGCTGATCGCGCCGGTCTGGGTGGGCACGGCGTCGGCGAAGGACACCGCGATGATGTCGTAGGCGCTCTGCACGTCGCCGAGGCGCTGCGGGGTCGAGCCGTTGTCGAAGTTCTGCCAGTAGCCGGTGACCGCGTGCGCGGGCAGGCCGGTGACCGGCGGGGTGGTGGCGGTCGCGGTGGCCGTGGGGGTCGGCGTCGCGGTCGCGGTCGCGGTGGCGGTCGGGGTCGCGGTGGCCGTCGGCGTGCCGGTCGCGGTGGGGGAGGAGGTCGCGGTGGCCGTGGCGGTCGGTGACGGGGTGGCGGTGGCGGTCGGGCTCGGGGTGGAGGGGCCGCCGGGGCCGATCAGGCTCACGTCGTCGGCGAGGTAGGCGCTCTGGCCGTACCAGCCGTGCAGGTAGACGGTGACGCTGGTGGCGTTCGCGCCGGTGGTGAAGGTGGAGGACAGCTGGTTCCAGCTGTTCTGGTTCGACCAGGTGGACGGGTCGGTGCCGCCGGTGCCGCGCGCACCGAGGTAGACGTACGGGCCCTGGACCCAGGCGCTCAGCGTGTAGCTGGTGTTGGGCAGCACGCTGATGGTCTGGGTGCACTCGGCGGTGTCGCCGGCGCCCGGGGTGGCCTGCAGCGCGCCGGTGCCGGAGTGGGCCGGGGAGGAGACGGTGGTCGCCGCGCCGGCGCAGTTCCAGCCGCCCAGCCCGCTGTCGAAGCCGCCGTTGGTGACCAGGTTGCCGACGGCCGCGCTGGCGCCGCCGGCGAAGAGGGCCAGGCCGCCGCCGGCCAGGGCGAGGGCGGTGGCGCCGGCCGCGACGGCCGGGAGGGGGCTGCGCCGGCGCTTGTGCGCGGGCTGGTTCAGCGTACGGGCCATGAGGTGACGCTCCTGGGGAGGGAGCGGCCGCCGCGGTGGGGGGCGCGGCGGCCGCGTGTGGGGGAGGGGAGGTCCGTCGTGGTGCGTGGGGTCGTCGTACCTGGGGGTGGGCGACCGCGGCGGTGCATGGTGGTGCACGGTGGTGCGTGGGGGTGGGGCGGGGCCGTGGGGTTCGTTCCGCCTTGGATCAAAAGCTGGACTAGACCATTGCCGGTCGTCAAGCATTGGACAGTCGGCTTACGGATTCCTTAAGGATTCGGAGACCGTTCCGTGTCCGCCGTCGGAGCCGTCGGGCAAGGCCCGCGACACGCCCGCCGGGGCGGACTCCGTACAGGACCGTGACCAGACCGCTACCTGCGGCTTTACCGTGTGCCTGCCCGCCGGAGTAGGCTGCGCCGGGGCGTTGACGCACCAGCTGAACGAGCACGGAGGGGCCGGGAATCATGGGTCTGCGCGATGTCGCCGAACGGACGCCGGGTCTGCGTACCCTGCTGGGCGGGATGTACGGGCTCTACGGCCGCCGGGTCGAGGTCCACCTCGCCCGCACCCCGCACCACATCGGCGTGATCCTGGACGGCAACCGCCGCTGGGCGAAGGCCGCCGGGGGCACCACCGTGTACGGCCACCAGCGCGGCGCCGACAAGATCAGCGAGTTCCTCGGCTGGTGCGACGAGACCCACGTCAAGGTCGTCACCCTCTGGATGCTCTCCACCGACAACCTCGACCGCCCCGCCGACGAGCTGGTCCCGCTGCTGGGCATCATCGAGGACGCCGTCACCGGGCTGGCCGCCGCCCGCCGCTGGAAGGTCCACCCGGTCGGCGCACTGGACCTGCTCCCGCAGCACACCGCCGACGTGCTCAAGCGGGCCGCCGAGGAGACCGCCGACATCGACGGCATCACGGTCAACGTCGCGGTCGGCTACGGGGGCCGGCACGAGATCGCCGACGCCGTCCGTTCGCTGCTCCAGGAGCACGCCGGGCGCGGCACCTCGATCGAGGAACTGGCCGAGATCCTCGACGTCGAGCACATCGCCGAGCACCTCTACACCCGCAACCAGCCCGACCCGGACCTGATCATCCGTACCTCGGGCGAGCAGCGCCTGTCCGGTTTCCTGCTCTGGCAGAGCGCGCACAGCGAGTTCTACTTCTGCGAGGCGTACTGGCCGGCCTTCCGCAAGGTCGACTTCCTGCGGGCGCTGCGGGCGTTCGAGCAGCGCAACCGGCGACTGGGCCTCTGAACGGGTGAAGTGACCGCCGTAGGGCTGGCCTACCCGGAGCCCTCGTGAGGCCAAACGTTCACCGGCAATGATCCGTCAGTTCGCCAGGGGCGCGAATGCACCGCCCCTCGCCTGGGAATACTCCAGGCAGTCCGGTCCCGAGGCCACCGGGGCAGCGGGGGCCGGCTTGCCGCGGATGACGCAGGGTCATCCGCTCTGGAGGCCTAGTGGTCAGTTCCAAGAGCCGCCGGACGCCAGACCGGCGCACGTACGTTCTCGACACCAGCGTGCTCCTGGCGGACCCGCTCGCCATGACCCGCTTCGAGGAGCATGAGGTCGTCCTGCCGGTGGTGGTCGTCACCGAGCTGGAGGCCAAGCGGCACCACCCGGAGCTGGGCTACTTCGCCCGCCAGGCGCTGCGACTGCTCGACGACTACCGCATCCGCCACGGCCGGCTCGACGAGCCGATCCCGGTCGGCGAGCTCGGCGGCACCATCAGGGTCGAGCTCAACCACTCCGACCTGTCGATACTGCCGGCCGGCTACCGGGTCGGCGGCGGCGAGGCGGACTCGCGGATCCTCGCGGTCGCCCGCAACCTCCAGGCCGAGGGGTACGACGTCACGGTCGTCTCCAAGGACCTGCCGCTGCGGATCAAGGCCAGCTCGGTGGGCCTGCTCGCCGAGGAGTACCGGGCCGAGCTCGCCATCACCTCCGGCTGGACGGGGATGTCCGAGCTGCACGTCCCGGCGGAGCAGGTGGACGCGCTGTTCGCGGCCGGCCACGACGCCGCGGTGGACGTCGAGGGGGCGGACGAGCTGCCCGTGCACACCGGGCTGGTGCTCACCTCGGAGCGCGGCCGGGCGCTCGGCCGGGTGACCGGCGACGGCCGGGTCCGGCTGGTGCGCGGCGAGCGCGAGGCGTTCGGACTGCGCGGGCGCAGCGCCGAGCAGCGGGTGGCACTCGACCTGCTGCTCGATCCGGACGTCGGCATCGTCTCGATGGGCGGCCGGGCGGGCACCGGCAAGTCCGCGTTGGCGCTGTGCGCGGGGCTGGAGGCGGTGCTGGAGCGGGGGCAGCACCGCAAGGTGATGGTCTTCCGGCCGCTGTACGCGGTCGGCGGGCAGGAGCTCGGCTACCTGCCGGGCTCCGAGACGGAGAAGATGAGCCCCTGGGCGCAGGCGGTCTTCGACACCCTCTCCGCCGTCACCACCCCGGACGTGATCGAGGAGGTGATCTCCCGGGGGATGCTGGAGGTGCTGCCGCTGACCCACATCCGGGGCCGCTCGCTGCACGACGCCTTCGTGATCGTGGACGAGGCCCAGTCGCTGGAGCGGAACGTCCTGCTGACGGTGCTGTCCCGGATCGGCCAGGGTTCGCGGGTGGTGCTCACCCACGACGTGGCGCAGCGCGACAACCTCCGGGTGGGCCGGTACGACGGCGTGGTGGCGGTGGTGGAGAAGCTGAAGGGGCATCCGCTCTTCGCGCACATCACGCTCACCCGCTCGGAGCGTTCGCCGATCGCGGCGCTGGTCACGGAGATGCTGGAGGACATCCACCCGTGATTCGTCCCTGACCAGGACATAGTCGGACAATACGGTCAACTCTTGGTGCGGGGCCCGCTCCTGACGGGGCGGGCCCTCACCCCTTTCATCACATCGAGTGCTTTCCGCCCGGGGAACTCCCGTGCGGTGAATGTGACGTGCGCCACGCGAACGGGAATTGCGTCGACAGCGTCCGGTGCGGCATGGTGAGGGTTCTGTCAGGCCCCGCGTACGGCGTGGCAGGGCTTCCGGACTCCACGAGTCCGGGCCCGGATGGTCCACCAACTCCGGTCGGTGGACGCACAATTGAAGACCGATGAGCCGTACGCCGCCCGATTCCAACGCCCGGTCGCCTCACCTCGGCCGGACGCCGGGCCAGCACCTCCCGTGACCAGAGCACCTGCGGAGGTCAGTGCCAAGGGGCATGTTGCGCCCGCACGGTCACGCGTGGGCGATGCTGGAAGGAATCCATGTGACTCGGATCTCGGTCCGGGGAGTCGCTGTGGCCTCCGCCACCGCCGTCACCGCTGTCGGTGCCGTCGTGGGTGTGGCCTCGGGCAGCGAGGGCAAGACGACGCAGACGGTCGACGTCGCGGGCGCGACCCTGCTTGCCGAAGTCCCCTCTGGCGCCCAGGCGCAGACCATCAGTGACAACATCGGCCAGCAGGCATCCGCCCAGCAGGCCTCCGCCGACGCCGCGGCCAAGGCCGCCGCCGAGCAGAAGGCCGCCGAGGAGGCCGCGCGCCAGAAGGCCGCCGCGGACGCCCAGGCGAAGGCCGATGCCCAGGCCAAGGCCGACGCGGACAAGGCTGCCAAGGCCGCCGAGGACAAGCGCAAGGCCGACGAGGCCGCTGCCAATCGTTCCAAGGCGCGTTCGGCGATGGCCGCCACCGACAACAGCGCCCCGCCGGTCTCGGCCAGCCCCGGATCCGTCCAGGACATCGCCCGGCAGGTCGTCGGTGACGACGCCCAGTTCCAGTGCTTCAGCCAGATCGTGAAGCGCGAGAGCGGCTGGGACTACACCGCGACCAACCGGAGTTCCGGCGCGTACGGCCTGGTCCAGGCGCTGCCCGGCACCAAGATGGCCTCGGCCGGTGCCGACTGGCGCACCAACCCGGCCACCCAGATCAAGTGGGGTCTGGGCTACATGAACAGCCGCTACGGCAGCCCCTGTGGCGCCTGGTCGTTCTGGCAGTCCCACAACTGGTACTAGGAGCCGCCACCGCCCGGCGGTGGACTCTCCCGTACGGCCCCCGGCCGCTCGTCCCGCCCGACGAGCGACCGGGGGCCGTCGCGTTCCCGCCCAC
Source organism: Kitasatospora sp. NPDC043950 (assembly GCF_056435345.1). Taxonomy (NCBI): domain Bacteria; kingdom Bacillati; phylum Actinomycetota; class Actinomycetes; order Kitasatosporales; family Streptomycetaceae; genus Kitasatospora; species Kitasatospora sp. NPDC043950. The sequence continues at coordinate 97,796 of NZ_JBWKER010000015.1, read as the reverse complement.
CGGGAGCCGGATCGGGCCGCGCCGCCCGGGCTGCGCTGACCAGTGCGCCTGCGGGCGGTGCGGACCCGGTGCGGACGCGGGGCGCGGGAAGGGGTCCTGGTCGCTTCCCGCACCGGCCGGTCCGCCGGCAGTTGGTCCGTGGTCCGAGGCCTCGCTCTCCCCGGGGGCCTCGTTTCGACTCCTCCCCAGCGATCCCGGTCCGAAACCATCTGAAACCTGACGGTTTGCCCCGGTTTGATGGCGAGGTTGTTCGAGCCGAACCCGGCGGGGGCCGGACTCGCCGGGCCGCCGCCGGGTAGCGTCATCCCTGACGGCCGTGGCGGGACCCACGGCGTACCGCCGGGCACGGCGGCTCAGCAGGGGAGCGGTGGTAGCGAGGATGGCGCGGGGCGGAAAGGCCTTCAAGGCCGTGGCCAAGGGCATGGCCGTGGTGGCGAGCGCGGCCGCCGTGATCGAACGGCGCCGGCGTGCCGCGATGGCGGCCGACCCGCACGAGCTCGCCGTCCCCGCACTGGCCGAGGCGCCCGATCCGGTGCCGGCCCCGCGGGTCGAACCCGCCGCGGTGCCGGCCGCCGCCCCGGCGGCCCCCGCGCCGGCCGCACCGCCCGGCCTGGCGCGGGAGTACCACCCCGGCCGGCCGGCCACCCCGGCCGAGGCCGTGCCCTGGGGGCTGCGGGTGGCCGCCGAGTCGACCTGGCGGCTGCTGCTGCTCGGCGGCGCGCTCTACGTCGTCTTCTACATCGTCGACATGCTGCGGCTGGTCGCCTTCGCGGTGCTGGCCTCGCTGCTGATCTCCGCGCTGCTGGAGCCGACGGTCTCCTGGCTGCGCCGGCACGGGGTGCCGCGCTCGCTGGCGGCGGGCGGGGTGTTCCTGAGCGGTCTGGCCGGAATCGGGCTGGTCGGCTGGTTCGTGGTCTGGCAGGTGTCCACCAACCTGTCGACGGTCACCAGCAAGGTGAAGGACGGCGTCGACCAACTGCGGGACTGGCTGAGCACCGGGCCGCTGCACCTGACCCAGCAGCAGATCAACGACTACGCCGACCAGATCGGCAAGGCGATCACCACCAACACCGACCAGATCACCTCGGCCAGCCTGACCGGCGCGCAGATCGCCGTCGAGGTGCTGACCGCCGTGGCGCTGGCCTTCTTCACCACCTTCTTCTTCCTCTACGACGGCGCGCGGATCTGGAACTGGGCGTTGCGCGGACTGCCCCGGCACTCCCGCTTCGCCATGGCCGGAGCCGGCCCGAAGGCGTGGGCGACGCTCACCGCGTACGTGCGCGGCACCGTCTGCGTGGCCTTCATCGACGCGGTCTGCATCGGCATCGGCATCGACCTGCTGGGCGTGCCGATGGCGATGCCGTTGGCCGTGATCATCTTCCTGGGCGCCTTCGTCCCGCTGGTCGGCGCACTCGTCACCGGCACGGTCGCGATGCTGATCGCCCTGGTCACCGAGGGGCCGTGGACGGCGCTGATGGTGCTGATCGTGCTGGTCGCGGTGATGCAGATCGAGAGCCACATCCTGCAGCCGCTGATCCTCGGCCGGGCCGTCCGGGTGCACCCGCTGGGCGTCGTCCTCGGCGTCGCGGCCGGCGGCATCATCGGCGGCATCGGCGGTGCGGTGGTGGCCGTCCCGCTGATCGCCGTCACCAACACCGTGATCACCCACCTGCGCCGCCGCAACGAGGCCGGCCAGGCCGTCTTCACCGCCATGGAGGCCGCCCGCGAGGCCGCGGGCCGGACCTCCGCCGCCCCGGCCGGGGACGGCTGAGGCCGAAGCGCAACGCCGACGGGCCCTCCCGGACGTGGTGTCCGGGAGGGCCCGTCGGCGTTGGTGCGGGGTCCGTCAGGCGCCGGCGGCGGCGAGGGCGGCCTCGGAGTCGAGGACGCCCGCCACGGCCTGGAGGACGGCGGCGATCTTCATCGAGGCCTGGACGACCTCGCGCTCGACGCCGGCCTTGCGCAGCACGGCCTCGTGCGAGTCGAGGCACTGGCCGCAGCCGTTGATGGCCGAGACGGCGAAGCACCAGAGCTCGAAGTCGACCTTCTCGACGCCCGGGGTGCCGATGATGTTCATCCGCAGACCGGCCCGCATCGTGCTGTACTCCTTGTCGGAGAGCAGGTGCAGCGTCCGGTAGTAGACGTTGTTCATCCCCATGATCGCGGCCGCGCCCTTGGCGGCGGTGTACGCCTCCGGGGAGAGGTTGGCCTTGGCCTCGGGCTCCAGCTCACGCAGCAGGGCGGCGCTGCGGGTGGCCATCGCGCAGGACAGCACGGTGCCCCAGAGCTGCTGGGCGGGGAGGTCGGAGTTGCCGATGACCGAGCCCAGGTTGAGCTTGAGGTCCTTGGCGTAGTCCGGGAGGGCGGCCTTCAGGTCGTCGAGGGCCATGGGTCAGCCCGCCAGCAGGGCCTGGGCGTCGAGGGTGTCCTCGCCCTTGGTCCAGTTGCACGGGCACAGCTCGTCGGTCTGCAGGGCGTCCAGCACCCGCAGGACCTCCTTGGGGTTACGGCCGACGGAGCCGGCGGTCACCATGACGAACTGGATCTCGTTGTTGGGGTCGACGATGAACACCGCGCGCTGGGCGGTGCCGTCGGCGCCCTCGACGCCGCAGGCGCGCATCAGGTCGTGCTTGACGTCGGCCAGCATCGGGAAGGGCAGGTCGCGCAGGTCCTTGTGGTCCTTGCGCCAGGCGTGGTGCACGAACTCGGAGTCGCCGGAGACGCCGAGGATCTGGGCGTCGCGGTCCGCGAACTCGTCGTTCAGCTTGCCGAACGCGGCGATCTCGGTCGGGCAGACGAAGGTGAAGTCCATCGGCCAGAAGAAGACGATCTTCCACTTGCCCTCGTAGGACTTGTGGTTGATCTCGGCGAAGGCGTTCGCGGCGTCCAGGTCGACGCAGGCGTTGAGTTCGAACTCGGGGAACTTGTCACCGATCGTGAGCACGTTCGCTTCTCCTGAAGTGAGACTGAGGGGAGTTTTGTCCGGATTCCGGACACGCCCTACGTTTCCACATCGTGGACTGATCAGGGAAATAGCTACACTTGATGTGTCTGATCGGAGATGGCTATCAGTACCGAACCGCCCACGTCGCGGCCCCGCCCCCGCAGGGTCGCCGCCGCCAAACCCGAGGCCGCTGTGGCGAGCGCCACAGTCCGCAGCCCCCGGGCGCCGACCGTCGCCCAGCTCAAGGCCTTCCTCGCGGTCGCCGAGCACCGGCACTTCCGGGAGGCCGCCGCCGCCACCGGGACCAGCCAGCCGGCCCTGTCCGGGGCGGTCGCGGCACTGGAGGAGTCGCTGGGCGCGCAGCTGGTCGAGCGTACGACGCGCAGGGTGATTATCACCCCACTGGGTGAGCGCGTGCGTGAGCACGCACGCCGGGTGCTCGCCTCGCTGCAAGCCCTCACCGAGGAGGTCGAGGCCGCCCGCCGCCCGTTCACCGGGCCGCTGCACCTCGGCGTCATCCCGACCGTCGCGCCCTACCTGCTGCCCACCGTGCTGCGGCTGGTCCGCGACCGCTTCCCGGAGCTGGAACTGCACGTCCACGAGGAGCGCACCCCCGCGCTGCTGGAGGGGCTGGCCGCCGGGCGGCTGGACGTCCTGCTGCTCGCGCTCCCGGCCGGCGGTACCTCACCGACCCGCGACATCCCCCTGTTCGACGAGGACTTCGTCCTGGTCACCCCGCCCGAGCACCCGCTCGCCGGGCGCATCGACGTCCCGCGCGACGTGCTGCTCGACCTGGACGTGCTGCTGCTGGAGGAGGGCCACTGCCTGCGCGACCAGGCCCTCGACATCTGCCGTGAGGTCGGTGCCGATCCCGGGGGCTCCACCACCCGCGCGGCCGGCCTGTCCACCCTGGTCCAACTGGTCGCCGGCGGCCTCGGGGTGACGCTGCTGCCCGCCACCGCGCTGGACGTCGAGGCCGGCCGCACCGACCGGCTGGCCGCCGTCCGCTTCGCCGCCCCGGCCCCCGGCCGCCGGATCGGGCTGGCCACCCGCCCGGGCTCGGCCCGCAGCACCGAGTACGAGCGCTTCGCGGCCGCGCTGCGCGAGGTGCTGGCCGAACTCCCGGTCCGGATCGCCTCCTAGCGGCCTGCGGTCCTACGGCCTCACGGCCTCACGGCTTCGCCGGGGCGCCGAGGCAGAGCCCGACCGTGGTGGCCACCAGCAGGTCCAGGGCCCGCAGGGTGCCGTGGTCGGGCTGCTCGCCGGGCGCGCGCAGGGCCAGGTAGCGGTCGGTGAGACCGTCGAAGCCGGTGAGGAAGTGGACGGCGATCTCCTCGGCGGGCATGGCCAGTTCGAGGCCGTGCGCCTCGGCGAGGGTCGTGAGCATCTCCGCCGCGGTGCGTTCGATCCCGTGCTGGAGCGCCCGCATGATCTCCTGTAGGTCCGGGTCGCGCATCGCCAGCGCCGCGAACTCGCCCAGCAGCGCGCAGCGCCCGTCCGTGCCGGTCGAGCTCTCCCAGAGCGCGTGGACCAGCGTGGCGACCTGTTCGCCGAAGGAGCCGTCGCCCGGGTAGGCGGCGCGGACGTGGCCGATGAACTCGGCGGTCAGCTGCTCGACGACGGCCCGGTAGAGGTCCTTCTTGGTGCCGAAGGTGTAGTGCACCGTCGCCTGCGCCACGCCCAGCTCGGCCGCGATCGCCCGGGTGCTGCCGGCGGCGACCCCCTCCCGGGTCATCAGGTCGAGGGCGGCCTGGACCAGTTGCGGTCGGCGTTCGGAGGCGGGGACATGAGCCATCCAGCCAGGGTATCGCCATGGTCGGATAACTGCGTCGAATGATTCCGTCACTTGATTCTGTCGACCAACTTTGTCGCCTGACAATATTGCGCGTACGGTGGACCGCGACCTGTTCAGGCACCTGCCTGCCCGACGACCTGACCGAGGGGTCACCCATGGCCACGCACCTCTACCGACTGGGCCGCTACTGCTTCCGGAGACGGCGGGCGGTGCTGGCGGTCTGGATCGCGGTGCTGATCGCGATCGGCGGGGCCGCGGGTGCCTTCGCCGGCAAGACCAGCGACGAGTTCAAGGTGCCGGGCACCGAGGCGCAGACCACCCTGGACCGGATCAAGGACACCTTCCCGGAGCAGGGCCACGGCTCCGCCCAGGTCGTCTTCGCGGCCCCCGCGCCCGGCGGCGCCACCACGCCCGAGGCGGGCAGGGCGGTCAGCGAGGCGGTCGCCCGGATCACCGCCGTCCCCGGCGTGGCCGCCGTGCCCGACCCGTACGCCACCCACGCCGTCTCACCGGACGGCCGGGTCGCGATCGCCCTGGTCTCCTTCGACCACAAGCTCGCCGACGTCACCGACCAGCAGCGCGAGGCCGTCAAGGCCGCCGCCGAACCGGCCCGCGCGGCCGGGCTGGACGTCGCCTTCGGCGGTGACGCGTACAACCGGATGGCGCAGGTCGACGGCGGCGAGGCGATCGGTCTGGCCGTCGCCGGGGTGGTCCTGGTGATCACCCTCGGCTCGTTGGTCGCCGCCGGGCTGCCGCTGCTGACCGCGATGGTCGGGGTCGGTGTGGCGATGGCCGCGATCATGGCGCTGTCCGGCTCGTTCGAGATCATCACCACCGCGCCGGTGCTGGCCCTGATGGTCGGTCTCGCCGTCGGCATCGACTACGCGCTGTTCATCCTCTCCCGGCACCGCCGCCACCTGGACGAGGGCCTGGAGCCGGACGAGGCCGCCGCCCGCGCCACCGCCACCGCCGGCAGCGCCGTCGTCTTCGCCGGCCTCACCGTGGTCGTGGCGCTCGCCGGGCTCGCCGTCGCCGGCGTCCCCTTCCTGACCGTGATGGGCCTGGCCGCCTCCGGCGCCGTCGTGGTGGCCGTCCTGGTCGCGATCACGCTGCTGCCCGCACTGCTCGGCTTCGCCGGCCGCGCCATCGACCGGCTGCCGGTCTGGAAGCGGGCGCTGCGCACCGGCAGCCGGACCACCCTGGGCGAGCGCTGGGGCCGGTTCGTGGTCCGCCGCCCGCTGGCCGTGCTGCTCGTCGGACTGGCCGGACTGGGCCTGCTCGCGGTGCCCGCCGCGAGCCTCCGGCTCGGCCTGCCGGGCGGCGGCTCGCAGGCCGCCGGCACCGATGCGCGCAAGGCCTACGACCTGGTCGGCGAGAGCTTCGGGCCGGGCTTCAACGCGCCACTGGTGGTCGTCGTGGACGCCGAGGGCGTGCCGCAGCCGGAGCAGGCGGTGCAGGGGGTGGCGGCCAGGCTGCAGACCCTGCCGGGCGTGCGGACACTGCTGCCCCCGGCAGTCGACCAGGCCGGGCGCACCGCCCTGCTCACCGTCATCCCGCAGACCGGACCGGACGACGCCGGCACCAGGACACTGGTCAACGAGATCCGCGACCAGCGCGCGCCGCTCAAGACCTCGACCGGCGCGGACATCGCCGTCACCGGTACCACCGCCGCCAACATCGACGTCTCCACCAAGCTCGGCCAGGCACTGCCGCCGTTCCTCGCGGTGATCGTCGGCATCGCGGTGGTGCTGCTGGCGCTGGCGTTCCGCTCGGTGCTCGTCCCGCTCAAGGCGGTGGCCGGCTTCCTGCTCAGCATCACCGCCTCGCTCGGCGCGGTGGTCGCGGTCTACCAGTGGGGCTGGCTGGACGGCCTGATCGACGTGCCGAAGGTCGGGCCGGTGGTGAGCTTCGTGCCGATCCTGCTGATCGGCGTGCTGTTCGGGCTGGCGATGGACTACGAGCTGTTCCTGGTCTCCGGGATGAAGGAGCAGTACGTCCACGGGAAGGCGCCGCGGGACGCCGTGGTGGCCGGGGTGCGCGGCGGCGCCCGGGTGGTCACGGCGGCGGCGCTGATCATGGTGTCGGTGTTCGGCTCGTTCGTCTTCGGCCACGACCCGATCGTGCAGCCGATCGGCTTCGCCCTCGCGGTGGGCGTGCTGGTGGACGCCTTCGTGGTGCGGATGGCGCTGGTGCCGGCCGCGATGGCGCTGTTCGGCAAGGCCGCCTGGTGGTTCCCGAAGAGGCTGGAGAAGGTCGTGCCGCGGGTCGACATGGAGGGCGAGCAGCTGATCGCGCGGCTGGAGCAGCATCCGGTGAAGGAGCCGGCCGGGGTCTGAACCGCTCCCGGGCGCTCGGCGGGCCGCTCCCGTCGGGCGCCCGCGCGCCGCGGCAGCCGCTGCTCGACGGGCGGCTGCGGGTGGTTACGGGTGGTTACGGTAGCCGCTGCTCGACGGGCGGTTGGGGCAGTCGCTGCTCGAACCAGACCACCTTGCCGGTGCCCAGCCGGGTGGCGCCCCAGCGGTCCGCGCACCGGGCCACTATCTGCAGGCCGCGACCGCGTTCGTCCTCCAGCCCGGTACGGCGCGGCCGCGGCAGCAGCGGGCTGTCGTCGCCGACCTCGCAGCGCAGCCGAGTGGTGCGCACCAGGCTCAGGGTGACCGGGCGGGTCGCGTGCTGGACGGCGTTGGTCACCAGCTCGCTGATCATCAGCTCGGTCGCCTCGCTGAGCTCGCCGAGCCCCCAGCGGCGCAGCGTGTGGGCGGCCAGCCGGCGGGCCCGGCCGGGCGTCTCGTTGCGCGGCTGGAGGTACCAGTGCGCGACGTCCCCGGCCGGGATGCCGTCGAAGCACGCGCCCAGCAGGGCGATGTCGTCGCCGCGGTCGCCGGGCGGCAGGATCCGCAGCGCCTCCTGGCACAGCTGCTCGGGGGACTGCCAGCGGGCGGCGGCGATCCGGGCGCGGAGGACCTCCAGGCCGTCGCTGATCGGGCGGCTGCGGGTCTCCACCAGGCCGTCGGTGAACAGCAGCAGGGCCGAGCCGGGCGGGGCGGGAAGTTCGACCGAGTTGAAGTCCACCCCGCCGACCCCGATCGGGGCCCCGGAGTCCAGCTCCACCAACTCGGCGGTGCCGTCCGGCCGGACCAGGACGGGCGGGACGTGCCCGGCGTTGGCCAGCACCACCCGGTTGGCGATCGGGTCGTACACCGCGTACACGCAGGTCGCCAGGTGCTGTTCGCGGCCGAGCCGTTGGGCCTGCTCGTCCAGGTGGTAGAGCACCTCGTGCGGCGGCAGGTCGAGGGCGGCCAAGGTCTGGGCGCTGGTGCGCAGTTGGCCCATGATGGCGGCCGAGGTGAGCGAGTGGCCCATCACGTCGCCGACGATCAGGGCGACCCGGTTGCCGGGCAGTGGCACGGCGTCGTACCAGTCGCCGCCGACCTGCGCGCCGCGCTCGCCCGGCAGGTAGCGCTGGGCGAGGCGGACGCCGTGCGGCTGCGGCAGGCGCAACGGCAGCATGCTGCGCTGGAGTTCGTTGGCTATCTCCCACTCGCGGGCGTACCGCAGGGCGGTGTCCACCGCCAGCCCCGCCTGGGTGGCGAGGTGCGCGGCGGTCGCGGTGTCGGCGGCGTCGAAGGCGGGCCGGCCGGTGCGTTCAGGAGGGCGGCGGATCAGCACCAGCAGGCCGAGCACGGCCTTGCGGCCGCGCAGCGGCAGGGCCAGCACCGACGTGCCCGCGGCCAGGCGGGCCAGCCCGCGGGTGCCGTACAGCTCGCGCAGCAGCGCCTCGGTGCGTTCGGCGCCGGGCGTGCCGAGCACCGCGGACTCGGCGGGGCGGCGGCTCAGCAGGGCGTGCGCGAGCGCCCCGCCGCGGGTCACCGGGGTGGCGGGGCCGGTGTCGGCGGTGGAGCGGGAGCCGTACCGGGAGCGGTGCCGGTCGTCCGCGCCGCTCGGCCGGCCGCGTCGCCCGATCCGGGTGCCGGTGCTGTGGTGGATCCGCAGCTCGTCCGGGAAGCCGGGCTCGCGCTCGACGTTGGGCAGCGGATCGCGCAGGTGGACCACGGCGGCGTCGGCCAGCGTGGGAACGAGTACCCGGCCGATGTTGCGCAGCGTCGCGGACAGGTCGAGCGCGCTGTTGATCCGCCGGGTGGCCAGGTCGAGGTAGCCGAGCCGGCCCGCCACGTCCTCGCGCTCCGGGCGCGCGGTCGGTTGGTGTGCCGGTGCCGGTGCCAGGGGCAGGCCGCGCTGGCCCGGGACGGCAGCCGGCTGTCCGGCCTCGGTCTTGAGCTGGTCGCGCACGGCTGCCTGTCCTGGATTCGGTGTGGTCTCTGTGGTGGTCTGCGGTGTCCTGCTGGCGGGCCCTGCTGCCGTGCGGTGGGTCAGCCGACGCGTCGACAGCACAGGAACAGCTGTTCCTCCGGCGGCAGCGTGGTGCTGGCCGGCGCGTACGGATGCCCCGAGCACTCCTCGACGGCGAAGCCCGCCGTGACGAGAACCCGCTCCAGATCCTCCCTCAGATACCCACTGATCCGCAGCTCTCTGCCAAGGAACGGAAGCGGAACGTGATCCAGATCCGCCTCGACCATACCGAGCGCCAGCAGTCCGCCCGGCCGGAGGAGTTCGCGCAGCCGCGCGAGCACGGTCGGGATCTCGTCCTGCGGCAGCAGGATCAGGGAGAAGAACGCGGTGACGGCGGCGAACCCGTCCTTGCCCAGCGGCCCCAGCCCGGGGGCGTTCCAGACCTGCCCGGCGCGCTCGGTGGCCAGATCGAACAGGTCGATCCGATGGAACTCCGGCGGGTGTTCGCCCGGGAACCGGGCCTGCCGGGCCAGCGAGAGCATCACGTCCGAGAGGTCTATCCCGGTCACCCGCAGCCCGCCCGCGACCAGCTGCCGGACCGTCGGGTCCCCGGTGCCGCAGCCCACGTCCAGCACCCGCGCGCCGGGTTCGAGCTCGGCCAGCAGCTGCCGTCCGCAGGCCAGCTGCCCGTCCTTGGCCGGGAACGCCTCGCCGTACCCGGCGCCGATGGTGTCGAAGGCGACGGCTTGCAGGGCACGCGCCGCCCGGCGCCGCCGCACGTCGGGCCCGTCGTCTCCCGCGTCCTCGTCGACGGGGAACGAGTCGGATATCTGTCCGGTCGTCACGATTGAGAGGCACCCTTCCACCCGTGGCCTCCGGCCGGCTGCACGCGGCCGCACGGGAGCGGGATGCCGTCCGCCCCGGCGCCCGTCCTGCCTCGCCGGCCCACACGTTGCCGGCAGACACTCGTGTGTGTACTGGCATCTGAGAATATGCGTGATCTCTGCGCCATGGGGTCCCTTTCCAGCCAACTCGTCATGCTTGGGCCGGTGTGGACGGGGTTGCGGAAGCACGACGGTGCGGGCGGGGGTGGTGCGCGCGGGCTCCGCGCGCCGCATGGCGCGCCGTGGTGGAACGGCTGACCTGCGGTTTCGCCGGGGCGAGGGCCGGCCGTCGGGCGTTTATCGAACGTCAATCGCCGGGGTGCAGAGTGGAGTCCAGCGCCGGGGAAGCGTTGAGGGCGCTCCCGCAGCCGGGGGGCTGCGGGGGCGCCGACGCGCACAACGGGGGTAGGGGCTCTGCCGGGGGGCGGAGACCTACGGCGCTGGGGAAGATGGGGGAGGCTCGGTGTGCTGTTGGGAGATGAGGTCCGCCACGGGGGAGGCCTCCGGCACACCGAGCCGCGTGAAGATCGCGTGCGCCTCGCGCAGGCAGGCGAGTCCGCGGGCCGGCTGGGCCAGGGCGAGCAGCGACTCGCCGAGGGTGGCGTTCGCGAGGCCCTGGCAGTAGGCGGAGTCCAGTTCCTGGGCGATCACGAGCGACTCGTCGGCCGCTTCGGCCGCCTCGGCGTGTTGTCCGGCGGCGAGCAGGGCGGAGGCCAGGCGGGCGAGGGTGTAGCCCTCCCAGAGCGGATTCTGCTGGGCCTGGAACAGCTGGTGAGCCTCTCGCAGGTAGCCCACCGCCGCCCTCGGCTCGTCGGTGGAGGCGAGCACCACACCGGTCTGGTACAGGGTGTCGGCGAGGCAGGGACCGTTCCTCGACGTCCGGGCCGTCGCCACCGCCTCGATGACCGAGCGGACAGCGGTCTCGGTGTCGCCCAGCTTGAGCTGTGCCCGCGCCATGTTGCCGAGCAGCCGGGCCTCGTTGATCGGAACGCGGACCACCCGGCTGATGCCGAGGGCCTGCTCGAAGAGCGGGATGGCTTCGGCGGGGCGGTTCGTCAGGCTGAGGATGATCCCCAGGTCGTTGCTCGCCGCCGACCGCAGGATCGTCATGTCGTCGGAGCGCTGGAGGGTCAGGCTCTTGCGGAGCGACTGTTCGGCGCCCTGGAAGTCATTGGTGATCGACTGCAGCGTGCCGAAGGCGAAGTGCACCCGGGCCAGGGCGGCAGCGTCTCCGTAGGCGGCGGCGTTGCGCTCGGCGGTCACCAGGAACCGGCGCATCCGCGAGCCGTGCGTGGGATCCCTGACCAGGCTGTTCAGGACGATCAGCAGGTCGACGGCCGGGCGCAGCACGAAGTCCGGTCCTCGCACGGCCGCCTCGACGGCGCTGAGCAGGAAGGTGATCTCCGTCCGCAGCCACTGCCGGGCGTCCCGGCTCGTCGGCAGATCCAGGCCTGACGAGCCCAGGGGGTTGAGCGGTTCCGGGAGCTGGTCGTCGGGCTCGATCACCTGGGCCGCGTTGCGGACGGTCGGGATCAGCAGGTCGAGCAGGCGCAGCACCGCCCGCTCCTGCTCCGTGGTGTCCCCGATCCGCTCGTTCTGCCGCTGGGCGTAGAGCCGGAGCAGGTCGTGGTAGCGGTAGCGGCCGGGGGTGAAGCACTCCAGCATGTTCGCCTCGACCAGCGCCTCGGCGAGGTCCTCGGCGGTGTACTCGTTCGCGCCGAGCAGCGCCGCGGCGGCGGGCAGCGGGATGTCCGGGGAGTCGATCAGGGCGAGCAGCCGAAAGGCACGGGCCTCGTCCGTCGAGAGCTGCCCGTAGCCGAGTCCGATGGTGGTCTCCACGGCGAGGTTGCCGAGCTGGAGTTCGTCCAGTCGCCGCCGCTGGTCGGCTAACCGTCTGGCCAGGTCGGAGACGCTCCAGCGCGGACGGCTGGCCAGCCGGGCGGCGGCGATGCGGACGGCGAGCGGCAGGAACCCGCAGGCGGTGACCACCTGCATGGCCGCCTCCGGTTCGGCGGCGACCCGCTGCTCGCCGACGATGGCCGAGAACAGCGCCAGCGCTTCGTTCGGGGTCAGCTCCTCGACGTCGAACAACTGTGCACCCGGGATGCCGGCCAGCCGGGAGCGGCTGGTGGCGAGCACGGCGCAGCCGGAGACGCCGGGGATCAGCGGTCGGATCTGCTCGGCGTCGCGCGCGTTGTCGAGCAGGATGAGCATCCGCCGGCTGGCGAGCAGCGACCGGTAGAGGGCGGCGCGCTGTTCGAGCGAGTCTGGGCTGTCGGTGACGCCGAGCGCGTGCAGGAAGTCGCCCAGGACGGCCACCGGGTCGGCCGGCGAGGTGCCGGCGCCGCGCAGGTCGACGTACAACTGCCCGTCCGGGAACTCGCCGCGGACGCGGTGGGCGACGTGGACGGCGAGGGTGGTCTTCCCGACCCCGCCGATACCGGCCAGCGAAGTCACCACCACGGCCTGGCCGGTGGCGTTCATCAGGACCGTCGAGAGGTCGCTCACCAGGTCGGTTCGGCCGCTGAAGTCCGATACGTCGGCCGGGAGTTGGGCGGGCGCCGGGGGAGCGGCCGGACCGTCCTCACGGCTCGCCGGGGTGGGTACGGCCGGGAGGGCGAGTGTCGGGTCCGCCGCCAGGATGCGGGCGTGCATCGCGGACAGGCCGGCTCCGGGTTCGACCCCGAGCTCCTCGATCAGCAGCTTGCGGGTGTCGGTGTAGACGCCGAGCGCCTCGGCCTGGCGCCCGCAGCGGTACAGCGCCAGCATCAGCAGCTCGCTCAGGCGCTCGCGCAGCGGGTGTTCGGCCGTCAGGCCGTTCAGCTCGCCGACGATCTCGGCGTGCAGGCCGATGTCGAGGGCGACGGCGCACAGCTCCTCGGCGGCGGCCACCTGCCGTTCGGCGAGCCGCAGCCGCTGGGTGTCGGCGTAGGGGCCGGGGATGCCGGTGAGCGGCCGGCCGCTGAACAGGTCCAGCGCCCGCGCCAGCAGCCGGTGCGCCTCGTGCTTGTCGCCCGAGGCCCGGGCGGACGCGGCCTCGGCGCAGAGCCGTTCGAAGACCGTCAGGTCGAGGGCCTCGCCGGGGATGCGCAGCGCGTAGCCGTCGGCGACCGAGATCAGCAGTTCGGAGGGCCGGCGCACCTCCCGCCGGGGCTCGATGACGGAGCGCAGGCGGGAGACGTAGGTGCGCAGTGCCGCCACCGCCTGGGCCGGGTGCCGCTCGCCCCAGAGTGCGTCGACCAGGTCCTGCGTGGTGACCGGGCGTCCGGAATGCAGCAGAAGGGTGGTCAGAACTGCCTGTTGCTGGGGAGATCCGAGGGAAAGGGGCTTGCCGTCGAGCCAGGCCTGGACCGGACCGAGGACTTGGAAGCGCAGCGCAGGGGTCTGCGGCGTCTCCCGAAACTCCATGAAAGTCCCCCGATGGCCTGTGGTGTCGATTCCGTGAAAGGGCGCTCGGCGGTCCGCCGTGGTGCTTCAGCTTAGGCGGACGCCCGACTCTGCCGGGCGGCAGCGCAAGCCGCGCGATGTTTATCGGACATTTAATCAACCCTACGATACTGTCCGCACGCCCGTGCCACGGAGGTCGGGCGAGACACATTTGATGACCGAAAGGCGGCCGCCCAATGGCCAACGACCAGAGCGAGACCCCGGTGGCTTCGGCGCCCGAGAACGCGGCGACGACGGATGTCCCGGCCGTCGCTGTGGAGGCGGGCGAGGCTGTCGAGGGCGCGGTGGCCGCGTCCTCGAACACGACCGAGTACACCGCGCCGTCCGACGCGCAGAAGGCGGCGATAGAGAACGACCTGTTCGGGGACGAGGCCGCGCACGTGGTGGAGCCCGTCGCGCCGGCCACGGCCGGGCCGGGCAAGCGGTACGAGCCGGAAGGCATGATCTCCGGCCACCCGTAAGCCGGTCCGGCCGAAGGCCCCGTGCCCCCCGTGTCCCGGTCCGGGCACGGGGGCGCTGTGGGTTTTGGGCGTGCTCCATTCGGCACCGGTGCCCGCCCGGTGGCCGAATCCCGCCCGTGATGCACTCATGGTGACCGGTGATATCCGTAACGTGCCCGACGGTGGGTGCGGGGCGTTCCGGAATTCCGGATTCACTCGGGGGGATTGCGGGTGGGAATGTTGCTGTTTGCGTGCTTTTTGCCGCAATTAGCGCGGAAGATCGTATTCGGCTGAATCGCGGGGCCCGGGAACGGGCGAGACCCGTCCGGGTTCGGCGGTCCATTCGCGGCCGCCGCCCTCGGGGCGCAGGTAGTGTTCCCCGCCGATGGTGTCCATGTAGATGCCGGTGCGTCCGGTCCTCCGGTCGAGGACGAGTTCACCCACGTGCGGCCGGTAGGCCGCGGAGTCGCGCTGACGGGTGCTCACCGCACTGCTCCTCGCTGTTCTGGTGCGGGTGCGGCGCCGGGTGGGGGCCGCGCCCTGGTCGCTGTCCGTGTGTGTGGTGCTCGGCGACTACCCAGCATCTCTAGAGAAGCTAATATCTCTAGAGATGTCAATGGTCGTATCGGCTTACCGTCGGCCGTGGGCGCGCCTACGATTTGTCCGAGGGAGAGGGAGCGGCGATGACCGGCAGCAGTGGCGACAAACAGCCCAAGTACCAACGGATCGCCGACACGCTGAAGGCGGCCATCGACGACGGCCGGTACCGCGCGGGTGACCGGCTGCCGGGCGAGAACGACCTCATGGACGAGTACGGCGTGGCCCGGATGACCGCCCGCCAGGCGCTCGGCGTGCTGCAGAGCGAGGGCATCGCCGAGGCGCGCCGGGGAGCGGGGGTCTTCGTCCGGGACTTCCGGCCGCTGCGCCGGCGCGGGATCCAGCGGCTGGCGCAGGGGCAGTGGGGCTCGGGCCGGTCCATATGGTCGGCGGACATCGACAACCGCCTGCTGGTGGTCGACCAGGTGTCCGTCACCGAACGGGGCGCGCCGGAGCACGTCGCCCGGGTGCTGGGAGTGGATCCGGGCGCGTCGATGTGCGTACGGCACCGCCGCTTCGTGCTGGACGGCAAGCCGGTGCTGCTGTCGACCTCCTACCTGCCGGCCGGCCTGGTCGCCGGTACGGCCATCACCCGCGAGGACACCGGCCCGGGCGGCACCTACGCCCGGCTGGCCGAGATCGGCGCGAAGCCCGTCCACTTCCGCGAGGAGGTCCGCTCCCGGATGCCCGGCGCGGACGAGGCCGCCCGCCTGGAGCTGTCGGCGGGCACCCCGGTCATCCTGATCTGCCGCACCGCCTTCGCCGACGACGGCCAGGTCGTCGAGCTCAACGAGATGATCCTCGACGCCGCCTCCTACGTCCTGGAGTACGACTTCGACGCGTGAGCACGCGCAACGCGGCCGCCCCGGTCGCGACGGACGCGGCCGGGGCGGTCGACGAACGCGGCGCGGCTACTCCTTGGAGCGGACCCGGAGGCTGGTGATCAGCGGGCCCTCGGTGGTCTCGCGGAAGAAGTCGTTGCCCTTGTCGTCGACCACGATGAAGGCCGGGAAGTCCTCGACCTCGATGCGCCAGACGGCCTCCATGCCGAGCTCGGCGTACTCCAGGACCTCGACCTTCTTGATGCAGTCCTGGGCGAGACGGGCGGCGGGGCCGCCGATGGAGCCGAGGTAGAAGCCGCCGTGGGCGGCGCAGGCGTCGGTGACCTGCTTGCTGCGGTTGCCCTTGGCGAGCATGACCATGGAGCCGCCGGCGGCCTGGAACTGGTCGACGTAGGAGTCCATCCGGCCGGCGGTGGTGGGGCCGAAGGAGCCGGAGGCGTAGCCCTCGGGGGTCTTGGCCGGGCCGGCGTAGTAGACGGGGTGGTCCTGGAGGTACTTGGGCATGCCCTCGCCGGCGTCCAGGCGCTCCTTGATCTTGGCGTGGGCGATGTCGCGGGCGACGACCAGGGTGCCGGTGAGCGAGAGCCGGGTCTTGACCGGGTACTTGGACAGCTCGGCGCGGATCGCGGACATCGGCTGGTCGAGGTCGACGCGCACGACGTCGTCGTCCAGGTGCTCGTCGGTGGTGTCCGGCAGGTACTTGGCCGGATCGGTCTCCAACTGCTCCAGGAAGACGCCCTCGGCGGTGATCTTGCCGAGCGCCTGGCGGTCGGCGGAGCAGGAGACGGCCATGGCGACCGGCAGCGAGGCGCCGTGGCGCGGCAGGCGGACGACCCGCACGTCGTGGCAGAAGTACTTGCCGCCGAACTGGGCGCCGATGCCGATCTTCTGGGTCAGCTCGGTGACCTTCGCCTCCAGCTCCAGGTCGCGGAAGCCGTGGCCGGTCTTGGCGTCGCCGGAGGTCGGCAGGTTGTCCAGGTAGTGCGCGGACGCGTACTTGGCGGTCTTGAGCGCGAACTCGGCGCTGGTGCCGCCGATCACGATCGCCAGGTGGTACGGCGGGCAGGCGGCGGTGCCGAGGGAGCGGATCTTCTGCTCCAGGAACGAGAGCATGCTCGCCTCGTTCAGGATGGCCTTGGTCTCCTGGTACAGGTAGGACTTGTTGGCGGAGCCGCCGCCCTTGGCCATGAAGAGGAACTTGTACGCGCCGCCGTCGGTGGCGTACAGCTCGATCTGGGCCGGCAGGTTGTTGCCGGTGTTCTTCTCGTCCCACATGGTCACCGGGGCCATCTGGGAGTAGCGCAGGTTGAGCTTGGTGTACGCGTCGAAGACGCCGCGCGCGATGGCCGACTCGTCGCCGCCCTCGGTGAGCACGTTCTGGCCGCGCTTGCCCATGACGATGGCGGTGCCGGTGTCCTGGCACATCGGCAGGATGCCGCCGGCCGAGATGTTGACGTTCTTCAGCAGGTCGAGCGCGACGAAGCGGTCGTTCGGGCTGGCCTCCGGGTCGTCCAGGATGCGGCGCAGCTGGGCGAGGTGGGCGGGGCGCAGGTAGTGCGAGATGTCGTGCATCGCCTCGGCGGTGAGCAGCCGCAGCGCCTCGGGCTCGACCTGGAGGAAGGTGCGACCGCCGGCCTCGAAGGTGGAGACACCCTCGGAGGTCAGCTTGCGGTACGGGGTCGGGTCAGCGCCCAGGGGGAGCAGGTCGCTGTACTCGAAGTCTGGCGTGGGAGCCATGGGGGCGGTCCTTAGGTTTCCAGTGGTCCGGCTGCGTCGGCGAAGCACCCTCAAGGGTAGGACCCGGCTCCGCGTCGCACGCGGACAGGGCAGCCTGCGTGACCGGGCTCACTCGGCCGCACGTACGAGCGACTAGTCTTGGGCCGTGGACAACTCGCCGTCGCAGGACGATCCGGGGCAGCCGTCCGTGCCGGCGCCCGTACCGATGACCAAGCCCGAGAGCCGGCCCGAGCCGCAGCCGCAACTCCGGCCGCTGCCGGAGCAGAAGACCCAGCCGTCGCACGCCCCGGTGGCGCAGGCGGAGATGCGGGTGTCGGACGCCGACCGCGAGCGGATCGCGGAGCTGCTGCGGGACGCCTACGCCGAGGGCCGGCTGGACGCGGACGAGCACGCGGACCGGATCGGGGCCGCGTACGCCGCCAAGACCTTCGGCGATCTGGTGCCGCTGACCAGGGACCTGCCGGGCCACCGGCCGCTGTCGTTCGAGAAGCCGCCGCTGGAGGCCCCGGCGCCGCGGGCGGTGACGCCGGCGCTGCCGCCCGCGCGCCAGGAGTCGCCGTCGATGGTGGCGATCTTCGGCGGCTCGTCCCGCAAGGGCCGCTGGCGGGTGGGGTCGCACCTGAAGGCGTTCGCGGCGTTCGGCGGGGTGGAGATCGACCTGACCGACGCCGTGTTCGAGTCGCCCGAGGTGGAGATCGAGGTGACGGCGCTGTTCGGCGGCGTCGAGATCCGGGTGCCGGAGAACGTGAGCCTGCACGGCGGCGGCGTCGGCATCTTCGGCGGATTCGACGTCAAGGAGCAGACGGCGGCGGACCCGTACGCGCCGGTGGTCCGGGTCAAGGGCGTCGCGGTGTTCGGCGGTTGCGAGGCCAAGCCGCGCCGGGGCAAGAAGCTCAAGGAGTGGGTGCGCAAGCAACTCGGCACCGAGTAGCCGGGGTTGGCGGGTCGAACGCCCGGTCGGGGATCAACTCCCGGCCGGGCGTTCCGCGTTGTCTCCGGTGCGCTCCGTAGTCGATTGCGTGCAGTGTGCATGAATCGCGGGCGGGCGGGGTAGTTCCTTCCGCACATCGCTTCTTGTACGGCTGCGCACCGGAGGCGGCCCAGCGGCCGACTCGGGGTTGGACAGCGGGGGCTCGCAGCCGGGCAGGGGAGCGAGCTTCCCCGTGTCCGAGAGTCTCGTCAGGAGTACGGCCGTGCTGCATCCGATCGAGTCCCGCACCACCTCGCCCGTCGCCGCCGCGCAGTTGCTGGAGCGCAGTCCGCAGCCGCACCCCCCGGGCGGCCAGGGCCCCCAGACCGCCGCCCAGGGCGCGTCCTCGGGCGAGGACAGCCCCTGGCACACCGGCGCGGCCTGCCGGCGGGACGAGGTGGGGCTGTTCTTCGCGCCCTCGAAGGAGCCGACGGCGGCCCGGCTGTCGCGCGAGGAGCAGGCGAAGCAGGTGTGCGCCCGGTGTCCGGTGCTGCTGGAGTGCCGCGAGCACGCGCTGGCGCAGCCGGAGCCGTACGGGGTCTGGGGTGGGCTGACGGCCGCCGAGCGCCGGGTGGTGCTGGCCCGTCGCCGCCGCCGGGAGTCGGAGCTGCGCGAGGCGACCCGGGTGGTCGCGGGGCAGCGGCGGATAGCGGGCTGACGGGGCTCCGGGTGTGCCCCGGGCCGGACGCGCCGCGGCCTCGGCGGAGGGGGATTCCGCCGAGGCCGCGGGTGCGGTCGCCCGGTGTCAGTTGGCGCGGTCGAAGTCGATCGCGCTGTAGGCCCGCAGCTTCGACAGCTTGTGGACGGAGTTGATCTCGCGGATCGTGCCGCTCTTGGAGCGCATCACCAGCGAGCTGGTGGTGGCGGTCTCCTGGCGGTAGTGCACGCCGCGCAGCAGCTCGCCGTCGGTGATGCCGGTGGCGACGAAGAACACGTTCTCGCCGCTGACCAGGTCGTCGGTGGTGAGCACCCGGTCCAGGTCGTGGCCGGCGTCGAGGGCCTTCTGCCGCTCGGCGTCGTCCTTGGGCCACAGCCGGCCCTGGATGACGCCGCCCATGCACTTCATGGCGCAGGCCGCGATGATGCCCTCTGGGGTGCCGCCGATGCCCATCAGCAGATCGACGCCGGTGCCCTCGCGGGCGGCCATGATGGCGCCGGCCACGTCGCCGTCGGAGATGAACTTGATCCGGGCGCCCGCTTCGCGGATCTCCCGGACCAGGCCGTCGTGGCGCGGGCGGTCGAGGACGACGACGGTGACGTCCTCGACGGCGCTGCCCTTGGCCTTGGCGACCCGGCGGATGTTGACGGCCGCGGGGGCGGTGATGTCGACGAACTCGGCGGCCTCGGGGCCGGCCACCAGCTTGTCCATGTAGAACACGGCGCTGGGGTCGAACATGGTGCCGCGGTCGGCGACGGCCAGGACGGCGACGGCGTTGTTCATGCCCTTGGCGGTGAGCGTGGTGCCGTCGACCGGGTCGACCGCGACGTCGCACTCGGCGCCGGTGCCGTCGCCGACCCGCTCGCCGTTGTAGAGCATCGGGGCTTCGTCCTTCTCGCCCTCCCCGATGACGACCACGCCGTTCATCGAGACGGTCGAGACGAGGGTGCGCATCGCCTTGACGGCGGCGCCGTCCGCGCCGTTCTTGTCGCCACGGCCGACCCACCGGCCGGCGGCCATCGCGGCCGCCTCGGTGACCCGGACGAGTTCGAGCGCGAGGTTCCGGTCCGGAGCCTCGGGCGCGACCTCCAGGGCGCTGGGAAGGTGGTTCGGGTACTGCGTGGTCATCGTCGTTACCTCTCTGTACGCGACGGCCAGTAAGCGCCCGACTACTGCCTGGTCGAACGCCGTGGTGAGGGTCCTGCGATCGTATCTGCCTATGAGATGACTGTCTGTGGCGCGGGTCGCCACCCGGCGCCCGACCAGGTCGGTTCGTCCCGCTTCACCCGTACGCGGGCACCCCGGGTGGCCGTACCGCCGTAGGGATGAGTCACCATGTGGGGGTGGCTGGAGAGAGCAAACGCATGAGGGGCCGGGAGACCGTACGGGACATGGTCCTGTCGATGCTGGCGGTCGGCGCCGTGGTCTGGATCGGGTACCTGTTCCTTCCGCACGACGCGAACAGCGACCCGGTGCACGTGGTCGAGTACAAGGTGGCGGCGGCCTCCGCGAAGCGCGGCGCGCCGTACCCGCTGCTCTCCCCGGACGGGCTGTCCGACCAGTGGCGGGCCACCTCGGTCGGCTACCAGCCGGCCGCGATCAGCAAGGGCAAGGGCAACGCCTGGCACCTGGGCTTCGTCACGCCGTCCGGCCAGTACGCGGCGGTCGAGCAGAGCGACGTCCCCCGCGACGCGCTGCTGGCCGACAAGATCGCGGGCGGCAAGCCGGACGGCACCTCGGAGGTCGCCGGGCGCACCTGGGAGCGGGTGCAGGGCGAGAAGTCCCGCGCCCTGACCGTGCAGACCGGTGACGCGACCACCGTGCTCACCGGCACCGCCTCCTACGAGGAACTGGCCGAGCTGGCCCAGGCGCTCAAGTAGCCCGTGCCCCCCGGGTCACCCCCGGGGGGAACGGCCCCGTACGCCCCCGCGAACGCCCCGCGGACGCGCCCGTACGACCCCGAACGCCCCCGTGCGCATACGGAGAGGGCCCGCACCGGACGAACCGGTGCGGGCCCTCGCGCGTGCGGCGGATCAGACCGTGGTGACGACCTGGTCGTACTCCAGGCGCGGCGAGCGCGGGAACCACGCGTCGTCGCCCGGCTTGCCGATGTTGACCACGGCCAGCACCGAGTGCTCGCCGTCGCCGAAGAACTCCTTGTTGATGCCCTCGGCGTCGTAGCCGGTCATCGGGCCGGCGGCCAGGCCGGCGGCGCGCACGCCGATGATGAAGTAGGCGGCCTGCAGCGCGCCGTTCAGCGAGGCGGAGCGCTCGCGGACGGTGCGCTCGGAGAAGAACACGTCCTTGGCCTGCGGGAAGTGCGGGAACTGGGTCGGCAGCTCCTCGTGGAACTCGTTGTCCGCGGCGAGGATGGCGACCAGCGGGGCGGTGCTGGTCTTGGCCTTGTTGCCGTCCGCCAGGTGCTGGACGAGGCGCTCGCGGCCCTCGGTCGAGCGGACCAGGACGACGCGCAGCGGCTGCTGGTTGAAGGCGGTCGGGCCGTACTTGACCAGCTCGTAGATGGCCTGGACCTGCTCCTCGGTCACCGGCTCGTCGGTGAAGGTGTTCGCGGTGCGGGCCTCGCGGAACAGCAGGTCCTGAGCGGCGGCGTCGAGTACCAGGGCGTCGGTGGTCATGCTTGTCTGCACCTCATGCGGGAGGGGGTTCGTCGGATTGACCGGCCGTGGCCGGTCAGACCATCTCAACATGGATGAAGTTTCAACGATTCCCCGGCCTACTGTGAGCCGCGTCACTGCCCGCCCGCGGCCCCGTCCTCCTCGGCGGCCAGCGCCGCGTCCAGCCGGGCCCGGGCGCCGTCCAGCCAGCGCTGGCACACCTTCGCCAGCTGCTCGCCGCGCTCCCACAGCGCCAGCGACTCCTCCAGCGACGTCCCGCCGTTCTCCAGCTGCCGGACCACCTCCAGCAGCGCGTCCCGGGCGTGCTCGTAGCCCAGCGCGTCGTCCGGGGTCGGTGCCGCCGCGTCCTGCTGCTCCTGCTGCTCTGCCATGCGTGCCAGCGTAGGGGCTGGAGCCGACAGAGCCCGCGCAGCACCGACACAACGGCCGTGGCGGGGTGAAAGCGGCAGGGCGAAGGCGGCGGGCGAAGGCAGCGGTGGAGGCAGCGGCGAAATCGGATGCAACCGGCCGGCCGGCGGCGCTACCCTCCGCCGCATGATCACGGTCCGACCCGCCGCCCCGGCCGACGCCTCCGAGCTCGTCCGGCTGCGCAACCTGATGTTCGAGGCGATGCCCAGCATGGCCGGCCTGACCGGGCCGGGGCCCTGGCAGGCCACCGCCGAGCGGATACTGCGCGAGCGCCTCGCCGCCCCGGCCGGGGAACTGACCATGCCGTCCTTCGTGGTGGACGATCCGCGGCGGCCCGGCCGGCTCGCCGCCTGCGCGGTCGGCACGCTGGAGCACCGGCTGCCCGCGCCGGGAAACCCGGACGGCCGGTTCGGCTTCGTCTTCAACATCTGCACCGACCCCGGCCACCGGCTGCGCGGCTACGCCCGGGCCTGCACCGAGGCGC
Source organism: Kitasatospora sp. NPDC043950 (assembly GCF_056435345.1). Taxonomy (NCBI): domain Bacteria; kingdom Bacillati; phylum Actinomycetota; class Actinomycetes; order Kitasatosporales; family Streptomycetaceae; genus Kitasatospora; species Kitasatospora sp. NPDC043950. Next base: position 75,664 of record NZ_JBWKER010000015.1, on the reverse strand, counting down.
TGCTGGACTGGTTCGACGACCAGCGGGTCGGCCGGATCGACCTGCACGCCAGCAGTGGCGGCGAGGCGCTCTACCGCAGCCTCGGCTTCGGCGAGCACTCCCGCGCACTCTCCCGGCAGCGCTCCTACGAGGCCTGACCGTCGTCCACCGTGACGCCGGGCGTTCCTACGAGCCCTGGCCGTCCGCCACCGCGACGCCGGGCGTTCCTACGAGCCCTGGCCGTCCGCCACCGCGACGTCGAAGGCCCCGCCCGCGACCCGGGCGCGCAGCCCCTCGCCGGCCGTGACCTGCGCCGGGTCGGTCACCACCGTGCCGTCCGTCCGCTGGAGCACCGCGTAGCCGCGCTCCAGGGTGGCCGCCGGGGACAGCGCGACCACCCGGGCGAGGGTGTGCCCGAGGTCGCTCTGCGCGTGGTCCAGCCGGTGCCGCAGGGTGCGCCGGGCCCGCTCCAGCAGCGCGGTGACCTCCTGGCCGCGCCCGTCCAGCATCCGGTGCGGAGCGGCCAGCGCGGGGCGGCTGCGCACGCCGTCCAGCCCGTGCTGCTCGCGCTCGACCCGGCCGAGGACGTGCCGCCGGGCACGGTCCCGCAGCAGGCGGACCTTGGCCAGCTCCTCGCCGACGTCCGGAACCACCCGTTTGGCGGCGTCGGTCGGGGTGGAGGCGCGCAGGTCGGCGACGAAGTCCAGCAGCGGCTGGTCCGGCTCGTGGCCGATCGCGCTGACCACCGGCGTACGGGCGTCCGCGACCAGCCGCACCAGCCCCTCGTCCGAGAACGGCAGCAGGTCCTCGACGCTGCCACCGCCGCGGGCCACGATGATCACGTCCACCTCGGGGTGCTCGTCCAGCTCCCGGACGGCCGCGCTCACCCGCTCCACCGCGCTGACCCCCTGCACCGGGACGTTGCGCACCTCGAAGCGGACGGCCGGCCAGCGCCGTCGGGCGTTCTCCAGCACGTCCCGCTCGGCCGCCGAGCCGCGCCCGGTGACCAGCCCCACGCACTGCGGCAGGAACGGCAGCGGCCGCTTGCGCTCGGCCGCGAACAGGCCCTCCCCGGCGAGCCGCCGCTTCAGCTGCTCCAGCCGGGCCAGCAGCTCGCCCAGCCCGACCGGCCGGATCTCCGAGGCCCGCAGCGACAGCTGCCCGCGCGCCGCGTACCACTCCGGCTTGGCGTGCACGACGACCCGCGCGCCCTCCTGCACCACCTCCGCGACCTGGTCGAACACCGAGCGGAAGCAGGTCACCGTGAGCGACACGTCCGCCTGCGGGTCGCGCAGGGTCAGGAACACCACGCCCGCCCCCGGCCGGCGGCTGAGCTGGGTGATCTGCCCCTCCACCCAGACCGCGCCGAGCCGGTCGATCCAGCCACCGATCAGCGCGGAGACCTTGCCGACCGGGATCGGGGCTTCGGGGGAGCTGGTGTTGGCCATGCGTACGAGGTTAGGGCCTGTCCGGGGAGCTGGTGTCGGCCGTGTACGCGAGGCTAGCGGCGCCCGCCGACAGGGCCGCCCGGAGCGGGGGAGCCCTGGACGCCCAGCACCACCAGCCCGACCGCCAGCCAGATCAGCCCGACGAGCTGCGCGGTCGTCGAGGCCTCGTAGACCACCGCCGCGATCACCACGATCCCCAGGGCCGGGACGAGCAGGTGCCGCACCCGGTCCCGGGAGCCGTGCCGCACCGTGTACCAGCCGATCACCGAGGCGTGCAGCAGCGCGAAGGCGGTCAGCGCGCCGACGTTGGCCACCGAGGTCAGCTGGTCCAGCCCGTCGTCCCGGTCGGCCGCCCAGACCGCCGCGGCCATCGTGATCACCGCGGCCGCCAGCAGCGCCCGGCGCGGCACCGCGGTGGCCGGGTCGACCGTGCCGAGGACGCGCGGCAGCCGCCCCTCCCGGCCCATCGCGTAGACCAGCCGCCCGGCCGCCGCCTGCCCGGCCAGCGCCGCGAAGGCCGCGCCGATCGCCTTGCTGGCCGCCACCAGGACGTGCAGCCAGTGCCCGACCCCGCTCTCCACCGTGTCGTAGAAGGCCGAGCCCTGCGCCGCCGGGTCGGCCGCCAGCTGCTGCGGGCCCAGGGGTTCCAGCAGTGCCGCCAGGTAGGTCTGGGCGACGAACAGCACCCCGGCCAGTGCCAGGCACCAGAGCACGGCCCGGGCCACCGCCGCCGAGGCGCCGACCGCCTCCTCGACGAAGGTGGCGATCGCGTCGAAGCCCAGGTAGGAGAGCACCGCGACGGACACGGCCGAGATCACCGCGGTCAGCGAGAAGGCGCCGACGGCGGTGAACGGGGTGTCCCAGCCGCGCCGGGCGCCGCCCTGGAGCAGCGCCACCACGGCCGCGGCGACGAACACCGCCAGCACCGCGATCTCCAGGGCGAGCACCGCGAAACCGACCACGGCCGCCGTCCGTACGCCGATCAGGTTGAGCGCGGTGGTCAGCACCACCGCGAGCGCCGTCCAGACCCAGCGGGAGACCCCGGGCACCAGCGAGTTCAGCGCGATCCCGGAGAACAGGTAGGCGACCGCCGGGATCAGCAGGTAGTCGAGCATCGCCATCCAGCCGGCGATGAACCCGGGCCCCTCGCCCAGCCCGGCCCGCGCGTAGGCGAAAACCGAGCCGGTCTGCGGCACCGCGCGCACCATCTGGGCGTACGAGAAGGCGGTGAAGCCCATCGCGACGGTCGCGGCCAGGTAGACGGTGGCGACGGCGCCGTGGCTCCTGGCGTCCAGGACGCCGAACACGCCGACCGGCGCCATCGGGGCGATGAACAGCAGGCCGTAGACCATCAGGTCGCGGACGCTCAGGCTGCGGCGCAGGCCGCCCGGTTCCGTTTGCCCGTTCGCAGAGCTCATAGACACCACATTTGAGCACCGGCGACCGGGTCTGTCCGGAAAGCGCCTCCCGTCGGCGCGGCTCGGCGCCGCCCGTACGATGGAGCCATGTCCAACACCGCGCCGCGCCGTGTCCTGCTCGCCGCCCCCCGGGGCTACTGCGCGGGTGTAGACCGCGCCGTGATCGCCGTGGAGAAGGCCCTGGAGCAGTACGGGGCGCCCATCTACGTCCGCAAGCAGATCGTCCACAACAAGTACGTGGTGCAGACCCTGGAGAAGAAGGGCGCGATCTTCGTCGACGAGACGGAGGAGGTGCCCGAGGGCTCGATCGTGGTCTTCTCCGCGCACGGCGTCGCGCCGTCCGTCCACGACGAGGCGAAGGCCGGCCGGCTGGCCACCATCGACGCCACCTGCCCGCTGGTCACCAAGGTGCACAAGGAGGCCGTGCGCTTCGCCGACGAGGGCTTCGACATCCTGCTGGTGGGCCACGAGGGCCACGAGGAGGTCGTCGGGACGATGGGCGAGGCCCCGGACCGGATCCACCTGGTGGACGGTGCCGAGGACGTCGCCAACGTGCGGGTCCGGGACGAGTCCAGGGTCGTCTGGCTGTCCCAGACCACCCTGTCGGTGGACGAGACCATGGCCACCGTCGGCGAGCTGAAGAAGCGCTTCCCGGCGCTGGTCAGCCCGCCCAGCGACGACATCTGCTACGCCACCCAGAACCGCCAGGTCGCGGTCAAGCAGATGGCCCCCGAGACCGACCTGCTGATCGTGGTCGGCTCCAAGAACTCCTCCAACTCCGTCCGCCTGGTCGAGGTCGGCCTGGAGTACGGCGCCAAGGCCGCCCACCTGGTGGACTTCGCCGAGGAGCTCCAGGAGGCCTGGCTGGAGGGCGTCGGCACGGTCGGCCTGACCAGCGGCGCCTCCGTCCCGGAGATCCTGGTCGAGGGCGTGCTGGAGTGGCTGGCCGCGCGCGGCTACGACACGGTCGAGACGGTCAAGACCGCCGAGGAGCACCTGACCTTCTCGCTGCCCAAGGAGCTGCGCCGCGACCTGCGCGCCGAGGCGGCGGGCAAGCTGTAGGGCCGGTCCCGGGACCGCTCCCGGGTCCTTTCGCGCAGAGCCCGGCACCCCCTCGGGGTTGCCGGGTTTTCTGCTGTGCGTCCACCCGTGCCCTCTCGTAGTTTTGTGCACAGGCTGTGGACAAGCGGTCCGCGGCCCCGGCGGAGGGTGGACGTGATGGCGGCGGTATTCGGCGTGGACATCGGCGGTTCGGGCATCAAGGGCGCCCCGGTCGACCTCGCCCGGGGCGTGCTGGCCCAGGAGCGGTACAAGGTGCTCACCCCGCAGCCGTCCGCCCCCGAGGCCGTGGTCGGCGCCGTCCGCGAGGTGGTCCGCCAGTTCGACCACCAGGGCCCGGTCGGGCTCACCTTCCCCGGCGTGGTGGTCGGCGGCCGGACCAGAACCGCCGCCAACGTGGACAAGGGCTGGATCGGCCTGGACGCCGCGGGCCTGTTCCGCGAGGCGCTCGACCTGCCCGCGACCGTGCTCAACGACGCCGACGCGGCCGGGCTCGCCGAGACCGTGCACGGCGCCGGGCGCGACCAGTCGGGCGTGGTGCTGGTGCTCACCTTCGGCACCGGCATCGGCAGCGCGCTCTTCGTGGACGGCGTGCTGGTGCCCAACACCGAGCTGGGCCACCTGGAACTGCGCGGCAAGGACGCCGAGCGCCGGGCCTCCTCGGCCGCCAAGGAACGGCACGGGCTGACCTGGGAGCAGTGGGCCGGGCGGGTCGACGAGTACCTGGACCTGGTCGAGATGCTGTTCTCGCCGCAGCTGGTCGTGATCGGCGGCGGGGTGAGCCGCAAGCACGAGAAGTTCCTGCCGCTGCTGCGGGAGCGGGAGGCGCGGGTGGTGCCGGCCGAGCTGCGCAACGACGCGGGCATCGTCGGCGCCGCCATGGCGGCGGCCCGGGCGGCGGGCTGAGGCCGCCCGCCCGAGGCACCGCTCAGCGGGAGCGCTGGATCCGGCGCTGGGCCACGAACCGGGCGAGCACGATCAGCGCGGCCAGCCCGGTGCCGGAGAACAGCCAGCCGGCCCGCAGCGCCAGCCCGGTCGCCAGCGCCACCACCTGGGCGGTGACGCCCGAGGAGGTGACCGGCCCGAGCAGCAGCAGCGCCAGCGCGAAGGCGATCGGCCCGCTGATCGGTGCGGCCAGCAGGTCGACGTAGCGCACCCGGACGGCCAGCTGGAAGCAGACGGCCAGGTAGCCGAGGCCGAACAGCCAGCCGAGGCCGTCGAACAGCAGCCGGTCCAGGCCCGCGACGGCGAGGGTCGCCAGCACGGCGGCCACGCCCGTGCCGATGGCGGTCAGCCGGGTCGGCCGTCCGGTCCGGCGCCGCCCGTACAGCGGGGCCTCGGCGCGTCCGCGCAGCGGCAGCCGCAACCGCAGCCTGGGGGTGGCCGGGCGGGCGGTGGTGGCGGCGGGCGGCCCGGCTACCGGGCGTAGCCGGGCGGCGGGGGCGGCGGCGGGGGCTCCGGCGGTCTCGGGAGCCCGGCCGGGCCCGGGGACGGCGGCCCCGGCCGCGCCGTTCGGCGGTCGGCGTCTGGGCCCTGGCGGCTGGGTACGGATGCTCTGCTCCACCCGCCCAACGTACGGTCCGATCATCGCCACACTGTGTAATGGACCGTTCAGGTCTTGCCCCGTGTCTCCTGGCGGAGGGCTGATGTGATCGTCGTTCAGCGGCCTGACCTGTCCGGCCCAGCCGCCCGGGCGGCCGGCCGGAGTTCCTGGAGCCCCTCCCGGCGGCGACCGGGGCGTGAGGCGCTGCCCGTAGACTTGGGGGTCGGCCCGCACGGGGCCGACCCAACTCCTCCAAGCCCACGGGACTGCGCTTCATGTCGCTCACGATCGGAATCGTCGGCCTGCCGAACGTCGGCAAGTCGACCCTGTTCAACGCCCTGACCAAGAACGACGTGCTGGCGGCCAACTACCCGTTCGCCACCATCGAGCCGAACGTCGGCGTCGTCGGCGTCCCGGACACGCGGCTGGCCAAGCTCGCCGAGATCTTCGGCTCCCAGCGGATCCTCCCGGCCACCGTCGACTTCGTCGACATCGCCGGCATCGTGCGCGGCGCCAGCGAGGGCGAGGGACTGGGCAACAAGTTCCTCGCCAACATCCGCGAGTCGGACGCGATCTGCCAGGTCGTGCGCGCCTTCACCGACCCGGACGTGGTGCACGTGGACGGCAAGGTGTCGCCCAAGGACGACATCGAGACCATCCACACCGAGCTGATCCTGGCCGACCTCCAGACCGTCGAGAAGGTCCTGCCGCGGCTCCAGAAGGAGGCGCGCCTGAAGAAGGAGACCGCCCCCGTGCTGGCCGCCGCCGAGGCCGCGCAGGCGGTCCTGGAGACCGGCAAGACCCTCTTCGAGGCCGGCTTCGACACCACCCCGATCCGCGACCTCCACCTGCTGACCGCGAAGCCCTTCCTCTACGTCTTCAACGTGGACGAGGCCGAGCTGGCCGACGAGGACTTCAAGAACGTCCAGCGCGAGCTGGTCGCCCCGGCCGAGGCGATCTTCCTCAACGCCAAGATCGAGTCCGAGCTGATCGAGCTCGACGACGCCGAGGCCCTGGAGCTGCTCCAGTCGATGGGCCAGGAGGAGCCCGGCCTCGCCACCCTCGCCCGGGTCGGCTTCGACACCCTCGGCCTGCAGACCTACCTCACCGCAGGCCCCAAGGAGACCCGCGCCTGGACCATCAAGAAGGGCGCCACCGCCCCCGAGGCCGCCGGAGTCATCCACACCGACTTCCAGAAGGGCTTCATCAAGGCCGAGGTGATCTCCTTCGCCGACCTGGTCGAGACCGGCTCCATCGCCGAGGCCCGCTCCAAGGGCAAGGCCCGCATCGAGGGCAAGGAATACATCATGCAGGACGGCGACGTGGTGGAGTTCCGCTTCAACGTGTAGCCGTCTGCTTGCCGCGAGTTGACCGGTTGGTCGAATGTGCGGACCGGAAGGGGCCGGGCTCTGTCGAGCCCGCCCCCTTCCGTGTCACCGTGCGGCTGCGCAGCAGGTAGGCGGTCTCCTTGAGGGGCTGGTGGTCCTCCAGTGAGACTGTGACCACCGGTTCGTGTCCGGCGCGAGTGATCACGATCTCCTCGCGGTCGTCCGTGACCGCGTTCAGTACCTCGGCGTAGTGCGCGCGGGAGTCCGAGTAGGTCGTCGTCTTCATGGCTCGACTCCTACGTCTGACTCGTGCGGTGACAAGGGTGACCGGGTCGCCGCCCCGGTCAGGGGCGGACGGTGACGGTCAGGGTGCCGTCCGGTGCGGTGGTCACGGTGACGTCGTCGAGGGTGTCGGCGTGGGCGTCCGGCCGGTGGGCGGCGGCGCGGGGGCCGATGCCGACGACGCGGATGCCGGCGGCGCGGGCGGCCGTGATGCCGGCGTCGGAGTCCTCGAAGGCGAGGCAGTCGGCGGGGGCGAAGCCGAGGGCGGCGGCGCCCTTGAGGAAGCCCTCCGGGTCGGGCTTGCTGGCGCCGACGGACTCGGCGGTCACCAGGACGGGCGGCATCGGCAGGCCGGCGGCGCCCATCCGGACCCGGGCGAGCGGTTCGTCGGCGGAGGTGACCAGGGCGTGCGGCAGGCCGTCCAGGGCGGCGAGGAAGGCGCCGGCGCCGGGGATCGGGACGACGCCGTCGGTGTCGGCGCGCTCGGCGGCGAGCATCCGCCGGTTGTCGGCGAGGTTGAGTTCCACCGGGCGGTCGGGCAGCAGTTCGGCCATCGTCGCGTGGCCCTGGCGGCCGTGGGCGACGGCCAGCACGGCGACGGGGTCGAGTCCGTGCTGCTCGGCCCAGCGGTGCCAGCAGCGCTCCACCACGGCGTCGGAGTTGACCAGGGTGCCGTCCATGTCCAGGAGGAGGGCGCGAGCGGTCAGCTGGAGGGGTGTGGCGGGCATGGGGCTGCTCCTCGGGCAAGGAAGGACGAGCTCTTTGTTCCCTGATGATACAAAAGATCAGCCGAGCAGGTGGGCGTTGACCGCGCGGGCCGCCTCGGCGAGCTCCGGCAGCTCCACCACCTCGACCCCGGCCGCCGCCAGCAGGGCCGTGCCCTGGCAGTCGGTGACGAACAGGTCCGGCTCGCGCCAGGCCACCACCACCCGCGGCACGCCCGCCGCGATCAGCAGCCGGGCGCACGGCGCCGGCCGCGAGGCGCGCTGTCCGCACGGTTCGAGCGAGCTGTAGACGGTCGCCCCGCGCAGCCGCGGGTCGCCGGTCGGCAGCTTGCCGAGGGCCGCCTCCTCGGCGTGGTCGTGCGCGTCGCCCTCCCGGCTGTAGCCCTCCGCCAGCACCTCGCCGTCGGCGCCGACGATCACCGCGCCGACCGAGAAGGCCGTCGCGGACGGCGGGCAGCGGCGGGAGAGTTCGACGGCCCGGCGCAGGTGGTCGAGGTCGGCGGTCACGGGACGGGCTCCGGTCACGGGGCGGGCTCCTTCGGGGCGTACCTGAGCAGGACGACGTCGTCCACCGTACGTGCCTCCAGCAGGCGCATCCGCCGGGCCGGGCCGCCCGGGAACGCGGCCGGGCGGACGAACCGCGGCGCCTCGGCCTGGCCGACCAGTAGCGGGGCGACCGCCAGCTGGAGCTCGTCCGCCAGGCCCTGGGCCAGGAACTGGGTGTGCACGCCGCCGCCGCCCTCGACCATCAGCCGGCGCACCCCGCGCGCGCCCAGGTCGTCCAGCACCGCGCCGAGGTCCACCGCGCCGCCGAGCGCGACCACCTCGGCCAGCCCGTCCAGGCGGGGCCGCAGCACGGTCGCGCCGGCGTCCGTGGTGTAGGCGAGCCGGGCGCCGCCGGTGTGCCAGAAGCGCAGGTCGGCGTCGAGCGCGCCGCTCGCGCTGAGCGTCACCTTCAGCGGGTACTCGGCGCGGCCGTCCGCGAGCCGGGCGGCCCGGCGTGCGGGGTCGTTGACCAGCAGGCGCGGATTGTCGGCGCGCAGCGTGTTGCCGCCGACCAGGACGGCGTCGGCGGCCGCGCGTTCGGCGTCGACCCGGTCGAAGTCGGCCCGGTTGGAGAGCAGCAGGCGGTCGGGGGAGGCGTCGTCGAGGTGGCCGTCGAGGGACATCGCGGCGCTCAGCAGGACGAAGGGGCGCTGGCCGGGCATGGGCGGGGGGACCGTTCTCTCGGGTGCGCCCCACGGTACGGCCGCCGGGGGTGGCGCGGTCGCGGGGTGATCGACAGGTGAGACGAATCTTCTCGGAATGCGGAACGTCCACTAGCGTCGAAGGCGTCGCGGAAACCGACCACTCCCCAGGGGGACACCATGACCGGACAGCAGCCCGCCACCGTCTACACCCACGGCTACCAGGAGGCCGTGCTGCGCTCGCACCGCTCCCGGACGGCGGCCGACTCGGCCGCCTACCTGCTGCCCGAACTGCGCCCCGGGCAGGCGCTGCTGGACATCGGCTGCGGGCCCGGCACGATCACCGCCGACCTGGCCGAGCTGGTCGGCCCGGGCGGTCGCGTGGTGGCAGTGGACACCTCCGCCGAGGTGCTGGAGCAGGCCGCCGCGTACGTGGCCGGCCGGGGCCTGTCCAACGTCGTGTTCGAGGTCGCCGATGTCCACGAACTGCCCTATCGAGAGGGCGAGTTCGACGTGGTGCACGCTCACCAGGTGTTGCAGCACGTGGCCGACCCGGTGGCCGCGCTGCGCGAGATGCGCCGGGTCGCGGCGCCGGGCGGTGTGGTCGCGGCCCGGGACGTCGACTACGCGTCGATGACCTGGTTCCCCGAGGCGCCCGCGCTGGACCGCTGGCTGGAGCTGTACGAGCGGATCGCCCGCGCCAACGGCGGTGAGCCGGACGCCGGGCGGCGGCTGCTGTCCTGGGCGCGGGCGGCGGGCTTCACCGACATCGCCGCGACCGCCACCACCTGGACGTACGCGACGCCCGAGCAGCGCGCCTGGTGGGGCGGGATGTGGGCGGACCGGGTGACCGGCTCCGCCATCGGCCGGACGGCGGTGGAGCGGGGCTTCGCGGACCAGGCCGAACTGGCGCGCATCGCGGCCGGCTGGCAGGAGTGGAGCGCCGCCGGGGACGGCTGGTTCTCCATGCTGCACGGCGAGATCCTGGCGCGCGGCTGACCGGGGGCCGGGCCGGCGACGGGCCGAGGGCGAGGCCGGGCGGCGGGATGGGCGGCGGGGCGGGCGAAACGGTCGCGCGGGCGTTCGGAAAGATCGGGTAAAGTCGCGCGTCCGCTCGTACCGGGGCCGTTCGGGCCCGTCCGGCCCGTTGCTGGAGGGGGCGAGCCGACGAGTCGAGCTGCCGAGTCGATGCCCGTACCGGCGGGCCGGGGGAGTCCACGTGTCCAAGCCTGCGTCCGAACCGCCCGCGCCGGGGCCGGAGTCGCCTGCGGCCGATCCCCGCACACCGGCCCACGAGGCCGCGCCGGCGAAGCGGGCCGAGCGGGCGGGGCAGTCGGAGCGGGCGGACCAGCCGGAGCAGCAGGCGCAGGCCGGGCAGCCCGAGCCGGTCACGGTACCCGGACAGCCCGGCCCCGCCGCCCCGTCCGCGCCCGCCCCGCCCGTGCCGCCCCTCCCGCCCGCGCCCGCCAACCCGTGGGCCGCGCCCCTGCCGTCGCAGTCCCGGTCGCAGGCCCCGCCGCAGCCCCCGCCCCCGCCGCTGCCCGCCGGCGGCTGGGCGTCGGTGCCGCCCGCCGCGCAGTCCGGCCTCCAGCCCGGCTTCCCCTACCCCCGGCCCGCCCCCGTCACCAACGGCTTCGCGGTCGCCGCCCTGGTGACCGGCCTGGTCGTGGCGGCGCCGGTGGCCCTGGTGTTCGGCATCATCGCGCTGGTCCAGATCAACCGCCGCAAGGAGCGCGGCTTCGGCATGGCGGTGACCGGGCTGGTGCTCGGCGTGGTCGGCACGGTGCTGCTGTCGCTCGTCGTGTCCGGTTCGACCTTCGAGTCCCCCGATGGCGGCCGGTTCGGCCAGTCCACGAAGGCTCCGGCCGGGTCCGTCCCGTGGGCCGCGCTGAAGTCCGGGGACTGCTACAACACCCCCGACAACGGCAGCCGGGCCGACCCCGAGGGCGGCGACGAGACGCTCTACTGGGTCCGCCGGGTGCCGTGCTCGGTCCCGCACCACGGCGAGGTGGCCGGCACCGCCCGGATCCCGGCGGGCGACGGCCCGTCCTACCCGGGCGAGGCGACGGTCCGCCTGCGGGCCGCCGAACTGTGCCGCACGGTGCTCGACGACTACGCCCTCGACCAGTGGGCGATCCCGGACGGCATGGACGACGTCTACCTCTACCCGACCCGGGGCAACTGGAGGTCCGGTGACCGCTACGTCACCTGCGCGTTCGAGGACCGCGACGGCGAGCACCTGGGGACGGTCCGCACCGACCGGGGCAGCCTGAACCCCGCCCAGCTGGCCTACCTGGAGGCCGTCCGGGGCTTCAACGACGCCTACGCGGAGCAGCCGAGCAAGGGCTTCGCGGACGCGTCGTCCGAGTACCGGACCTGGGCCCGGCGGATGTCCACCGCCTCCCACGCGGAGGCCGCGGCGCTGAACAAGGCGTCGGCGGCGTGGCCGGCCGAGGTCAAGCCGGCGGTCCGCAAGCTGGCCGCGGCCCAGGAGGCGGCCGCCACCGCCTGGGACGCGGCGGCCTCCGGCGACGACCTGGAGGGCGACGTCCGGCGGGCCCGGGCGCTGGTGACCAAGTCGGTGCCGCTCAGCATCGAGATCCGGCGCGGGCTCGGCCTGTCCACCGGCGAGCAGGTGCCCGACCTCCAGGTCTGAGCTGCCGACGGGTCCGGGCCGCCGGGCGCGGCCGGGTTACCCGCCGTTAACCGCACCCGTACCTGCCGGTAGCGAGCCGCCCGTAGCGTCGTGGGGGCGGATCCCCGGCCCGACCCCCACGCAGGCCGGGGATACGCTCCCCGCCATGAGCGCCTTTCGGGTGATGCGGCAGGACGACAACGGCAACCGCTTCCTGGTCGCGGCCGGGCTCGACCGCGTCGCGGCGGAGCGGCTGGCGGTCGAGTTCGAGGCCCGCGGCCACAAGCAGCTGTACTGGGTCGAGGCCGAGGCCGCCGCTGCGGACGGCGCGGGGCCGGACAGGACCTAAGGTCGGGCCCATGGACAAGGCGAGCGAGAACCCCGTCGAGCCCCGGATCGTCGTCGGCGGCGCCCTTATCCACGGGGGCCGGGTGCTCGCCGCCCGGCGCAGCGCGCCCGCGGCGGTGGCTGGGCGCTGGGAGTTCCCGGGCGGGAAGGTCGAACCCGGCGAGACCGAGGCGCAGGCGCTGGAGCGGGAGCTGCTGGAGGAGCTGGGCGTCCGGGCGCGGGCGCTGGAGCGGCTGCCGGGCGCGTGGAGCGTCCGGCCGGGTCTGGAGCTGCGCTTCTGGGCGGCCGAGCTGCTGGCCGGCGACCCCCGTCCACTGGAGGACCACGACGAGCTGCGCTGGCTCGGCCCGGCCGAGCTGGACAGCGTCGACTGGATCGAGCACGACCGCGACGTCCTGCCGCACGTCGCCCGGTTGCTCCATGCATAGGGCGGCCTGAGCCGGTGTGCGACGCGCGGGGTACGGGGTAGGTCAATCAGACAAGACGACCCGGCGGCCGGGATAGCCTGGGTTCTGCTGGGTATGTCACTTTTCGGCACTATTCGTCACCATCGGTGAGCCGTCCCAGCCGGCGACGCCGATCCCGACCAGAGCCGGAGGCCCCGTCGGTGTCGAGTACCGGGAACGGCGGCGGAGGAGCACCGCGGACAGGCGCCGCGGGGAGCGCAGCCGCCCGCGCCCGGCTGCGCCGGGGCGCCCGGCCCGCCGCCCCGCAGCCACCGGCCGGCCGCCGTCGGCGGGACGCCGCCGATGCCCCCGAAGCCCCGCGGCCCGACCAGCCGGCGCCGACCCTGGCCGTCCCCGTCTCCGACCCGGGCCCCCAGCCCGGCCTGCGCAGCCGGCCCGCCCGGCCGTTCCCCGGTGGGCCGTCCGACGCCCCGTACGGCCCCGGCGTGCCGGCCGAGGGCAGCCTGCTCGACATGCTGAAGGTCGCCATCGCGATCCTGGACACCGCGGGCCGGGTGGTGCTCTGGAGCCCGGCCGCCGAGGAACTGCTCGGCTGGCCGAACGAGCTGCTGGTCGGCCGCCGGATCGACGAGCTGATCCCCGACCAGGAGCAGGTCGGCCGGATCCGGGCCGCGATCCAGGACACCCTGCGCCACGGCCGCTGGGCCGGCAACGCCGAACTGCGCGACCGGGACGGCGTGCCGATCGCGGTGGACGCCAGGATCTCCCTCCTGGTGGACGGCGACGGCACCCCGTTCCTCCAGGTCAACATGGCCGAGGCGGCCGCCGTCCGGGCCGTCGAGCGCGACCTCGCCGTCCGTGACGCGCTGTTCGAGCAGTCCCCGCTGGGCATCGCGATCATGGACACCGAGCTGCGCTACACCGCCGTCAACCAGACCCTGGCCGAGATGAACGGCGTCGCCCTGGCGGACCACGTCGGCCGGACCACCGGCGAGACCCTGCCCGAGCGGGCCGCCGACGAGGTCACCGCGATCCAGCGCCAGGTGCTGGCCACCGGCGAGCCGGTCATCGACGTCACCCTCGCCTCCCCGGTCACCGCCCGCTCCGGCTACCGCTCGATCTCCTACAGCCGGATGACCGACCGCTCCGGCCGGGTGCTCGGCATCTCCGGCACCGTGATGGACGTGACCGAGCGCTACCGCGCCGTCGCCAAGGTCGAGCACGCCCGGCGCCGGCTCTCGCTGCTCAACGAGTTCGGCTCCCGGGTCGGCGACCTGCTCGACGCCGCCCGGATCGCCCAGGAGCTCGCCAGCTCCGTCGTCCCCCGGCTCACCGACCACTCCGCGGTGATCCTGCTGCAGGCCGTCGCGCACGGTGACGACCTGCCCCGGCACGGCCACGACCGCCGCACCTCGCTGCTCCAGCTCGGCACCGCCTCCGTCCAGGACGGCCCCGAGGTCGAGGTGATGCTCCGCCGCGGCGCCCGGATCACCTTCGCCGAGGACTCCGCCTGCGGCCGGGTGCTGCGCACCGGCGTCCCCGAACTGCTCTCCGGCGCGGACCAGCTCGACGACGTGACGTACCCCGGCGACCCGAAGACGCAGGCCGCCCACGACCTGGGCGTGCACTCCATGCTGGTCGTCCCGCTGCGCGCCCGCGGCATCGTGATCGGTCTGCTGCTGGTCAGCCGGGGCGGCTACCGGGAGGGCTTCGACCGGGACGACCTGGCCTTCACCGTCGAGCTGGCCGACCGGGCCGGCAGCTCGCTGGACAACGCCCGGCTGTACGCCCGCGAGCGCACCGCCGCGCTCACCCTCCAGCGCACCCTGCTCCCGCAGCAGGTCCCGCAGCCCACCGGCGTCGAGGTCGCCTACCGGTACGTGCCCGGCAGCAGCGGCGCCGAGGTCGGCGGAGACTGGTTCGACGTCATCCCGCTGCCCGGCGACCGCACCGCGCTGGTGGTCGGCGACGTGATGGGCCACGGCCTGCGGGCCGCCGCCACCATGGGGCGGCTGCGCACCGCCGTCCGGGTGCTGGCCGCCCTCGACCTGCCGCCGGACGTCCTGCTGCGGCACGTCCACGAGCTGGCCGACGACCTGGCCCAGGGCCCGGACGAGGCGCTGCTCGCCACCTGCGTCTACGCGGTGTTCGACCCGGGGACGGCCAGACTGACCGTCGCCAAGGCCGGGCACATCCCGCCCGTCCTGGTGGTGCCGGGCGAGGATGGCGGGGAGCCGACCCGGACCGGCGGCCCGCTGCGCGGCGGCGCCGGCCGGATCCTCGACCTGCCCTCCGGCGCCCCGCTCGGCGTCGGCGGCGTCCCGTTCGAATCCGTCGAGCTGAAGATCCCCGAGGGCAGCCTGCTCGCCCTCTGCACCGACGGCCTGGTCGAGTCCCGGGACAAGGACCTCGACGTCGGCCTCGGTCGGCTGGTCACCGTGCTCCAGGAGCCGCACGCCTCCATCCAGGCCGCCTGCGAGGCCGTGCTCGACACCATGGAGCAGGGCCGCGAGCCGGACGACGTCGCGCTGCTGCTGGCCCGGCTCGGCCACGGCCAGGCCGGTACCCCGACGGCCGGCTGGACCCTGCCCGCCGAGCCCACCGCCGTCTCCCGGGCCCGCCGGCTGGTCCGCTCCACGCTCGCCGAGTGGGGCGTCGAGGAGCTCACCGACACCGCGGAGCTGCTGGTCAGCGAGCTGGTCACGAACGCCGTCCGGTACGCCAGCGCCCCCATCGGCGTGCGGCTGACGCTCGGCGAGACGCTGCTGGTCGAGATCTCCGACCCGCTGCCCGAGCCGCCCCGGGAGCGGCACGCGGCCGAGGCCGACGAGGGCGGCCGGGGCCTGGAACTGGTCCGCCGCCTGGCGCTGCACTGGGGTGCCCGGGCCGAGGGCATCGGCAAGGTGGTCTGGTTCGAGCAGGCGCTGCCGGGTAGTGAGCCCGAGGAGTCATAGGGAGCGCAGCGGGTCGGGGGCGCGAGCCCGAGCGGGGGCGAGGAGGGCGGGACCGCATATGCCAGCAGGTGGCCGGGGGGAGCGCGCAGCCCGGAAGGGGGCGCGGACGTGGCATTGTGGTTGCGCGGGCGGTAGGACAAAAACCTTCGCCCGATCTGATGTTGTGATGTTGAGGGCGTGTGAACGTACCCCTCGATGATGAATACTCGGTCTTCTCGACATCCGGACGGTCGCGGGTTGGAGGGGTCGGTCCGTTGAACAGCACCCCGGCGCGGAACGCGCCGAGCAGCAGCGGTCATGCTGTCGTGCCCGGGCAGGCCGGTTCACCGCACCTGCCCGCGCCGGCGGACCCGCCCGGCGCAGGCCCCGTGGGCCTCGGTCACCACCCCGGGGCCGCGGACCACCCGTGGGGCGCGGGCGGCCCCGGGTCGATCTACGACTACATCCGGGTCGCCACCTTCACCATCGGCCCCGACGGCCGGATCAGCCAGTGGAGCGAGCGCGCCGCCGAGTTCTTCGGCGTCCCCGCCCCCGACGCCGTCGGCGCCGACCCGATCACCACCTTCGTCCCCCGCGAGCTCTGGCAGCGCGGACGCGCCCGGCTGGAACGCGCCCTGGCCGGCGAGGAGTGGGTCGGCACCACCCCCTACCGGGACGCCGTCGGCGGCGAGGGCCTCGCCGAGCTCTACCTGATGCCCGACAGCGCCCTGCCCACCGCCGGCGCCACCTGCCTGGCCGTCGACCTCGGCCGGCTGCGCCGGGTCGAGACCGACCTCGCCGCCTCCGAGGCCGTCTTCGGGCAGACGCCCACCGGCTTCATCCTGTTCGACGACCGGCTGCGCCTCCAGCGGGTCAACGACGCCTTCGCCTCCGGCATGGGCCTGGCCCCCACCGACCTCGAAGGCCTCACCCCGCACGACCTCTTCCCGCCGTCCGAGGCCGACCGCCTCACCGCCGCCCTGCGCAAGGTCCTCGCCACCGGCGAGCCCGTCTTCGACCTGCGTTTCCACGGCGCCGTCCCCACCCGCGAGGGCAACCGGCTCTGGGCCGTCTCGCTGTACCGCCTCAACGGCGCGGCCGGACAGCCGATCGGCGTCGCCGGGCAGGTCTCCGACGTCACCAGCCGGCACGTCGCCGAGCGCGAGGCCGACGGCGTCCGCCGCAACCTCGCCCTGCTCAACGAGGCCAGCGCGCACATCGGCTCCACCCTCGACCTGGAGACCACCGCCAAGGAACTGCTCGACGTCGTCGTCCCGCCGTTCTGCGACCTCGCCACCGTCGACCTGTACACCGCGCTGCTCTCCGGCGAGACCGTGCCCAGCGCCGGCCGGCTCGGCGACACCGTGCTCACCGACGGCAGCGGCGAACTGCGCCGGGTCGCCGTCTCCAGCGTCATCGGCGGCGCCTCCTCGGTGCTCGGCTCGGTCACCGGCCTGCCCATCGCCGAGGCCGGCGGCACCCTCTGTTACCCGCGACGCTCCCCGCACGCCCGGGCGCTGCGCACCGGCCGCAGCGTCGTCCCCGAGCCCGGGCCCGACCCGCTGCTGCGCTCCACCCTGATCGTCCCGCTGGTCGCCCGCGACCAGGTGCTCGGCCTCGTCCAGCTCTCCCGCGCGATCGGCAGCGAGCCCTTCGACGCCCGCGACGTCGCCATCGCCGAGGAACTCGTCGCCCGCGCCGCCGTCTGTATCGACAACGCCCGGCTCTACCGCCGCGAGCACGAGCGCGCCCTGATCCTCCAGCGCAGCCTGCTGCCCCCGGGCAACCCGGCCGCCAGCGGCCTGGAGATCGCCTGCCGCTACCTGCCCAGCAACAACAACACCGAGGTCGGCGGAGACTGGTTCGACGTCATCCCGCTGCCCGGCAACCGCACCGCCCTGGTCATCGGCGACGTGATGGGGCGCGGCCTGCGCGCCGCCGTCGCCATGGGCCAGCTGCGCACCGCCGTCCGCACCCTCGCCATGCTCGACCTGGAGCCCGGCGAGGTGCTCACCGCCCTCGACGAGATCGCCCGCGGCCTCGGCGGCGACACCGTGCCGGCCGGCCCGCCCACCCCGTACGGCCGGCTCACCTCCGCCGCCGACGAGGAGGCCCGCGAGGTCTACCTGGCCACCTGCGTCTACGCGGTCTACGACGCCGTCACCCGGCGCTGCTGGATCGCCAACGCCGGCCACCTGCCGCCCGTCCTGCTCAGCCCCGGCGAGCCCGCCCGGATGCTCGACGTCCCGCCCGGCCTGCCGCTCGGCGTCGGCGGCGAGCCCTTCGAGGAGGTCGAGCTGACCCTCCCGGACGGCGCCATCCTCGGCCTCTACACGGACGGCCTGGTGGAGAGCCGCAAGCACCAGCTGGACGAGGGCCTGCGCGGCTTCCGCACCGCGCTGTCGGCCAAGGGCAAGGGCCTCGAAGAACTCTGCGAGCACGTCCTCGGCGAGCTCAACCCGCACCACGGCGAGGACGACATCGCCCTGCTGATGGCCAAGGTGCACGCCTTCCCCGAGGACGCCGTCGGCAACTGGTTCCTGCCGCCCGAGCCCACCTCCGTCGCCAAGGCCCGCGAGCTGGCCTGCAGCTGGCTGCTGACCCGCGGCCTGGAGGAGCTCGTGGACACCACCGAGCTGCTGGTCAGCGAACTGGTCACCAACGCGCTCAAGCACGGCCGGGGCGAGATCCGGCTGCGGCTGCTGCGCGATCGCGGCCTGGTCTGCGAGGTCTGGGACGACGGCTACGCCCAGCCCCGGCAGCGGCGCGCCCAGGAGACCGACGAGGGCGGGCGCGGCCTGCAACTGGTCAGCCTGCTGGCCGAGCGCTGGGGCAGCCGGCGGACGCCCAAGGGCAAGATCGTCTGGTTCGAGCTGGGCCTCTAGGCCGGTCGCGGTTCGGCCGTCCGGGTGCAGTCGGCGGGCGGTTCGCCGTGTCGGCCCGGGCCCGGGCGCCCGGACGGCGTTCCATGGCCGCCATGCGCGTCCGCCAGCTCACCTCCGCAGCCGTCGCGCTGCTGCTCGCCGCCGGCCTCGGCGGCTGCTCCGACGGCCCGGATCCGGCCCGTACCCCCGACCCCGCGCCGGCCTCGGCCGACCCCACCTCCGGCACCGGGGACGTCCGGGCCGCGGACCGCACCGCCGTCCGGGGCGGCGGCAGGCTGCGCTGGGCCGTGGACGGCGTCCCGGCCACGCTCAACGTCTACCAGGGTGACGCGACCGCCGACTCGGCACTGCTCGCGCACGCCCTCTACCCCTCGCTGTTCCGGCCCGACGGGCACGGCCGGCTCGTCCCCGACCCGGACTACCTGGCCGGCGCCGAGTCCACCCCGCCAGGGCAGCAGCCGCAGGTCGTCACCTACCGGCTCAACCCGCGCGCGGTCTGGAGCGACGGCACCCCGCTCACGGCCGCCGACCTGACCGCCCAGCGGGCCGCCCTCTCCGGCCTCGACCCGACCTACCAGGGCGGACGCCCGGCCGGGTACGACGCCATCGACGCGATCGCCCAGGGCGCCGACCCGCACGAAGTCCGGGTCACCTTCCGGCGCCCGTACGCCGAATGGCGCTCGCTGTTCGGCCCGCTCTACCCGGCGGCCGAGACGGCCACCCCGGCCGCGTTCAACCGGGCGCTGACCGGCGGAGAGCACCTGAGCGCCGGGCCGTACACCGTCTCCGGGTACGACGCCGCAGGCGGGCAGGTCGTCCTCGCCCGCAACCCGCGGTGGTGGGGGGACCAGCCGAAGACCGACCGGATCGAGTTCATCGCCGCGCCGCCGGAGGGCCGGCTGGACGCGCTCGACCAGAACCGGCTGGACATCGCCCCGCTCACCGCGGCGGTGGACCAGGCGGTGCCCGCCCCCGCCCCGGCCGCCTCCGCCACGCCCACCGCCTCCGCCACACCGACCGCCACCCCGGGCGCCTCCGATACGCCGACCGCCGAGGCGGCGCCCCCGCCCGCCGCACCCGAGGCCGCGGCGCTGGCCCTGCGGCGGGCCGAGGGACTGCACGGCGTCATCGTGCACCGGGCCGTCGGCGCCTCGCTCACCCAGCTCACCCTCAACTCCGCCCACGGCCCGCTCGCCGACCCGGCCCTGCGGCTCGCCCTGACCCGCGCCGTCGACCGGCGGCGGATCGCCGACGCCGCGCTCACCCCGCTCGGCCTGCCCGGCGCCCCGCTGGGCAGCCACCTGCTCGCCGGCGACCAGGACGGCTACCGCGACAACAGTGCGGCCGCCGGCCCGGCCGACGCCGCCCGGCTGTTCGACGAGGCGGGCTGGAAGCGGCCCGACACCGGCGGCACCCGCACCAAGGACGACAAGGAGCTCACCCTCACCCTGCTCGTCCCGGCCGGCTCCGCGACCGCCAAGCGGACCGCCGACGCGCTCACCGCCGACCTCGGCGAGTCCGGTGTCGAGGTGAAGGCCGTGACCGCGTCCGCCGACACCTTCGTCCAGGACCAGCTGGCCGCCGGGGAGTACGACCTCGCCCTGTTCTCCTGGCCCGCCGGCACCAGCCCGGCGAGCGAGCAGCGGCCCGTCTACGCCAAGCCCCGGCCCGACGCCGACGGCACCCTCGACCCCGGCAGCAACTACGCCCGCAGCGGAACCGAGGAGATCGACCGGCTCTTCGACCGCGCCACCGCCGAGCTCGACCCGGCCGCCCGGCTCCGCCTGCTCCAGGAGGCGGACGTGCGGATCTGGCAGCTCGGCCACTCGGTGCCGCTCTACCAGCGGCCCGAGCTGGTCGGCGTCCGGGCGGGCGTCGCGGGCGCCGGGGTCTGGGGGTACGGCTGGCCGCGCTTCCAGGACGTGGGGTGGAGCGCTTGAGCCCGTTCCCCGGGCCCGCCGGAGCCGGTCGGGGAGCGAACAGCGGGTGACGAACGGGTGGCCTGCCTGTGATCTTGATCCCGCCCGACCTGCCCGTTTCTGCTCACCTGGGCGCTTCCCCGTACGATAGGAGGAAGCCGGGGCATGTCCGTTGCCACGGCGGGTGGACCGGTAGTAGCAGGCGGAACGGGCGGCGGCGATCCAGCAGGGATCGCTGGTCGGCGTCTCGCGGCCGGGCGCCGTAACCCACGATTCCAGGAGAATCAGCTAGGCATGCCCACGCGCAACGACATCCGCAACGTCGCTATCGTCGCCCACGTCGACCACGGCAAGACCACTCTGGTCGACGCCATGCTGAAGCAGGCCGGCGCCTTCGCCGCCCACCAGCACCTGGACGACCGGATGATGGACTCCAACGACCTGGAGCGCGAGAAGGGCATCACCATTCTCGCGAAGAACACCGCCGTCAAGTACCACCCGAAGGATGGTGGCGCGCCCATCACCATCAACATCATCGACACCCCGGGCCACGCCGACTTCGGTGGCGAGGTCGAGCGCGGTCTGTCGATGGTGGACGCGGTCGTCCTGCTGGTCGACGCCTCCGAGGGCCCGCTGCCGCAGACGCGCTTCGTGCTCCGCAAGGCGCTCACCGCCCGGCTGCCCGTCATCCTCTGCATCAACAAGACGGACCGCCCGGACTCCCGGATCGACGAGGTCATCAACGAGACCTACGACCTGTTCCTGGACCTGGACGCCGACGAGGACCAGATCGAGTTCCCGATCGTCTACGCCTGTGCCCGTGACGGCGTCGCCTCGCTGACCAAGC
Organism: Kitasatospora sp. NPDC043950; assembly: GCF_056435345.1. Classification (NCBI taxonomy): domain Bacteria; kingdom Bacillati; phylum Actinomycetota; class Actinomycetes; order Kitasatosporales; family Streptomycetaceae; genus Kitasatospora; species Kitasatospora sp. NPDC043950. Next base: position 54,721 of record NZ_JBWKER010000015.1, on the reverse strand, counting down.
CGGAGAACGGCACCGTCCCGGCCGACAGCACCAGCCTGGAGCCGTTCTTCTCCACCCTGCTGGAGCACGTCCCGGCCCCGACGTACGAGGCTGACGCGCCGCTCCAGGCCCACGTCACCAACCTCGACGCCGACAACTTCCTCGGCCGCATCGCGCTGCTGCGCGTCGAGCAGGGCGAGCTGCGCAAGGGCCAGACCGTGGCCTGGATCAAGCGCGACGGCACCATCTCCAGCGTCCGCATCTCCGAGCTGCTGATGACCGAGGCGCTCACCCGCAAGCCGGCCGAGGTGGCGGGCCCGGGTGACATCTGCGCCGTCGCCGGCATCTCCGAGATCATGATCGGCGAGACCCTCGCCGACCCGGAGAACCCGATCGCGCTGCCGCTGATCACGGTGGACGAGCCGGCCATCTCGATGACCATCGGCACCAACACCTCGCCGCTGGTCGGCCGTGGCGGCAGCGGCAAGGGCGCGGACGCGAAGTCCAGCGGCAAGGTGGACCGCAAGGTCACCGCCCGCCAGGTGAAGGACCGCCTGGACCGTGAGCTGATCGGTAACGTCTCGCTGCGCGTCCTGGAGACCGAGCGCCCGGACGCCTGGGAGGTGCAGGGCCGCGGTGAGCTGGCGCTGGCCATCCTGATCGAGACCATGCGCCGCGAGGGCTTCGAGCTGACCGTCGGCAAGCCGCAGGTCGTCACCAAGCAGGTCAACGGCAAGACCCACGAGCCGGTCGAGCGCCTCACGGTGGACGTGCCGGAGGAGCACATGGGCGCGGTCACGCAGCTCATGGGCGTCCGCAAGGGCCGGATGGACAACATGTCCAACCACGGCTCGGGCTGGGTCCGGATGGAGTTCGTCGTCCCGTCCCGCGGTCTGATCGGCTTCCGGACCGAGTTCCTCACCAGCACCCGCGGCACCGGCATCGCGCACTCGATCCACGAGGGCCACGAGCCGTGGTTCGGCACCCTGACCACCCGCAACAACGGTTCGCTGGTCGCCGACCGGTCCGGCGTGGTCACCGCCTTCGCGATGACCAACCTCCAGGAGCGCGGCGTGCTCTTCTGCGAGCCGGGCACCGAGGTGTACGAGGGCATGATCGTCGGCGAGAACTCGCGCGCCGACGACATGGACGTCAACATCACCAAGGAGAAGAAGCTCACCAACATGCGTTCCTCGAACGCAGACGTGGCCGAGTCGATCGTCCCGCCGCGCAAGCTCTCGCTGGAGCAGTCGCTGGAGTTCTGCCGCGAGGACGAGTGCATCGAGGTGACCCCGGAGACGGTTCGCATCCGTAAGGTCGTCCTCGACGCGAAGGACCGCGGCCGCACCGCCTCGCGCGCCAAGAAGGCGTGATCCGGACGGCTTGACCGGCCTTTGGCCGGAATGCTTCGCCCCCCTTTCCCATGGAGAGGGGGGCGAACTTTTTCAACTACTCCAAGTTGTCGACGGGCGTATTAACGGAATAGCGCTCATCACTCCCAGGTGTCCGCTGAGCGAACGTGACAGTTCGTCATTCATGACGACTGTCCGTTTGGTGCCTGTCTGGCTATGTCTCTTATGTCCGGTTTTCGAAACTTACCGACTGTTCATGTGACCTAATTGAGATCGTCACTGGTCACTTTCGTGTCCGTGCGTGACGGATAGTGGGTGCAGTCAGGCTCGGGTCAAGGGTGACGCGCAGGGGTGCGCGCCGAAACCACGAGCGCGGACGGCACAGCGGGCCAGGTAACACCCGTCCGCAGTGCCCTCCTCGTTGCAACGTCGAATTCAGGAGGCACACCGATGCGTGGTGGGAGCCAGGCCAAGTGGGTTGTCGCAGCTGTTGCGGTCGCCCTCGCCGCGACTGCTTGTAGCAGTGGCGGTTCCACCGGTGGGAGCAGCTCCGATGGCGCTGCGGTCAACGCCCAGGGCGTGTTCAGCTACCAGAGCGGCGAGCCGCAGCGTCCGCTGCAGCCGGCCAACGCCATGGAGAACCAGGGCGGCCGCATCGTCAAGCAGCTCTTCCAGGGCCTCGTCGACTACGACCCCGCCACTGGCGCCCTGCGTAACCAGGTGGCCGACAAGATCGAGACCACTGACGCCAAGAACTACACCGTCACGCTGAAGTCCGGTTGGACCTTCCACGACGGCACCCCGGTGACGGCCAAGTCCTTCGTGGACTCCTGGAACTGGTCGGCGAACACCAAGAACAACCAGATCAACTCGGACTGGTTCTCCGACATCGTCGGCTACGAGGCCGTTCACCCGGAGAAGGGTGACCCGACCGCCGACACCATGTCCGGTCTGAAGGTCGTCGACGACACGCACTTCACCATCGAGCTGACCAGCCCGGTCTCGTACTTCACGTACAAGCTCGGCTACTCGGCCTTCTACCCGCTGCCGACCGGGTTCTTCTCCGACCCGGCGGGCTACGGCCAGAAGCCGGTCGGCAACGGCCCGTACAAGTTCGTGTCGTGGGAGCACAACAAGGCCATCACCCTGGCCGCCTACGACAAGTACGCGGGCGTCAACAAGGCCAAGAACGGCGGCATCGTCTTCCGGAACTACACCTCCGGTGAGGCCGCGTACAAGGACCTGATGTCGGACACCCTCGACGTCCTGGACCAGGTCGACTCGACCGACCTGCCCAAGTACAAGGACGACCTGGGCAAGCGCGCGGTCGACCAGCCGCAGGGCGCCATCCAGAACATCTCCTTCGCGCTGTACAACGCCGACTGGAGCGCTCCGGAGAAGGCCAAGGTCCGCCAGGGCCTGTCGATGGCCATCGACCGTGACACCATCACCAAGACCGTGCTGAACGGCACGCGTCAGCCCGCCGACGCGTTCGTGGCGCCCGGCGTCATGGGCTTCAAGGCCGGCAGCTGCGGCGACGCCTGCAAGTACGACCCGGCGAAGGCCAAGCAGCTCATCGCCGAGGGCAACGGTGTCCCCGGTAACAAGATCACCATCCTGTACAACTCCGATGGCGGTCACAAGGAGTGGGTCGACGCGGTCTGCAACTCGATCCGCCAGGCCACCGGCGTCGAGTGCCTCGGTGACCCGAAGCCGGACTTCAAGACCTCGCGCGACCTGGTGACCAAGCGTCAGGTGTCGAGCATGATGCGTACCGGCTGGGTGCAGGACTACCCGCTGAACGCGAACTTCCTGCGCGACGTCTACGGCACCGGTGCCGCCGCGAACGACGCCGGCTACTCCAGCCCGGAGTTCGACAAGCTCTCCAAGGAGGCCGACGCGGCCACCTCGGTCGAGAAGACCGCGGAGCTCTACCAGCAGGCCGAGGCCGTCCTGGCCAAGGACATGCCGGCCATCCCGCTCTGGTACTACAAGACCAGCTCCGGCTGGTCCAACAACGTCCAGAACGTGAAGTTCGACTCCTTCGGCAACCCGGTCTACACCGACGTCGAGGTCAAGAAGAAGTAATCGGTCGGCACCGCCTGACCCGGTGACAACGGCCGGTGCCCGTCCATCCCCACAAGGGCGAGGACTGGCACCGGCCGTTGGCACGCCGACTTATCTCTGGCCGGGATGACGGGCCCGGCAGAGTCATACATGGAGGCACGATGGGGCGCTTTGTCGCGAGGCGACTGCTCCAGATGATCCCGGTCTTCTTCGGAACGACCTTGCTCATCTTTGTCATGGTGCACATGCTGCCGGGTGACCCGGTGGCCGCGATGTGGGGCGACAAGGCGCCGGACCCGGCCCAGCTCGCCGCGCTGACCCACCAGATGGGCTTCGACAAGCCGTGGTACGAGCAGTACTTCGATTACATGGGGAAACTGCTCACCGGTGACTTCGGAACCACCCTGGCCGGACGGCCGGTGCTCGACGTGATCACCGAGGCGCTGCCGGTCACGGTCCGGCTGGCGCTGCTGGCCTTCATCATCGAGATCGTGCTGGGCGTCTCTGTCGGCCTGTTCGCCGGTCTGCGCCGCGGCAAGGCGTTCGACAAGGGCACCCTGGTCATGACCCTGCTGCTGATCTCGATCCCGGTTCCGGTGCTCGGCTTCATCTTCCAGACGATCTTCGCGGACGACCTGAAGTGGGTCACGCCGACCGTCCAGGACTCGAACGACATCACCCAGCTGATGCTGCCGGCCATCGTGCTCGGCTCGCTGTCGCTGGCGTACGTGGCGCGCCTCACCCGTACTTCCATAGCCGAGAACATCAAGGCCGACTACGTCCGCACCGCGGTGGCCAAGGGCCTGCCGCGGCGCAAGGTGATCGGCACCCACCTGCTCCGCAACTCGATGATCCCGGTGGTCACCTTCCTCGGCACCGACCTCGGCGCCCTGATGGGCGGCGCGATCGTCACCGAGGGCATCTTCAACGTCAAGGGTGTCGGTAACGCGCTCTTCCACGCGATCAACCTGAAGGAGGGCACGACGGTCTCCGGCTTCGTGGCCTTCCTGGTGCTCGTGTACCTGGCCGCCGGCCTGATCGTCGACCTGCTTTACGCGGTCCTGGACCCGAGGATCCGTTATGCCTGACCTGACCGAGAAGAAGACGGCCGAGGAGATCCCGGCCCAGCGTGCCGCCGACACCGCGGCGGCCAAGCCCGAGAAGGCCCGCAGCCTCGGCTCCGACGCCTGGCACGACCTGCGCCGCAAGCCGATCTTCGTGATCTCCGCGCTGCTGATCCTGCTGCTGATCGTCATCGCGATCGCCCCCGGGCTGTTCACTTCGGCGGACCCGCGCGCCGGCGACCTGCGCGCGCACTACCTGACGAAGCCGAACTACAGCCACTTCTTCCAGGCCGACTGGTTCGGCTACGACCTCCAGGGCCGCAGCATCTACGCCCGGGTGATCTACGGGGCCCGTGCCTCGGTCGTCGTCGGCATCTGCGTCACCGCGGGTGTGACCATCCTCGGCAGCATCACCGGCATGCTGGCCGGCTACTTCGGTGGCTGGGTCGACACGCTCATCTCCCGGGTCACCGACATCTTCTTCGGCATCCCGCTGCTGCTCGGCGCCCTGGTGATCCTCAACGCCTTCACCTCGCGCACCATCTGGAGCGTGGTGTTCGCACTGGTCGCCCTGGGCTGGACCCAGATGACCCGTGTCATGCGTGGTTCGGTCATCACCATCAAGCAGTCCGACTTCGTGACGGCGGCCAAGGCGCTCGGCGCCGGCACCAGCCGGATCCTGTGGAAGCACATCCTGCCGAACGCGGTCGCCCCGGTGATCGTCGTCGCCACCATCGCGCTCGGCGGCTACATCGCCACCGAGGCGACGCTGAGCTTCCTCGGCATCGGTCTGCAGGACCCGACCATCTCCTGGGGCATCGACATCAACACCGCCCAGAAGGTGATCCGGACCGCTCCGTTCGCCCTGTTCTTCCCCGCCGGAATGCTGAGCCTCACGGTTCTGGCCTTCATCATGCTCGGCGACGCGGTGCGCGACGCCCTCGACCCGAAGCTCCGCTGAGAGAAGAGGTGACGACCCGATGACCACCGTGATCGAGAACAACAACCAGAAGAGCGGCCGACTCGAAGTTGGCACCCCGCTGCTGGAGGTCAAGAACCTCCACGTGGAGTTCCACACCCGGGACGGCATCGCGAAGGCCGTGAACGGCGTCAACTACTCCGTCGCGGCGGGCGAGACGCTCGCCGTGCTCGGAGAGTCCGGCTCCGGCAAGTCCGTGACCGCCCAGACCATCATGGGCATCCTGGACATGCCGCCCGGCAAGGTGACGCAGGGCGAGATCCTGTACCGCGGCCAGGACATGCTCAAGATGGGCAACGAGGAGCGGCGCAGGATCCGCGGCCAGAAGATCGCGATGATCTTCCAGGACGCGCTGTCCTCGCTCAACCCCGTGCTCAGCGTGGGCTACCAGCTCGGCGAGATGTTCCGGGTGCACCAGGGCGCTTCCAAGAAGGACGCCAAGGAGAAGGCCATCGAGCTGATGGACCGGGTGCGCATCCCGGCCGCCAGGCAGCGCGTCGGCGACTACCCGCACCAGTTCTCCGGCGGCATGCGCCAGCGCATCATGATCGCCATGGCGCTCTCCATGCAGCCCGACCTGATCATCGCGGACGAGCCCACCACCGCCCTGGACGTCACCGTCCAGGCGCAGGTGATGGACCTGCTCGCGGAGCTCCAGGCCGAGTACAACATGGGCCTGATCCTGATCACCCACGACCTCGGCGTGGTCGCCGACGTCGCGGACAAGATCGCCGTGATGTACGCCGGCCGGATCGTCGAGACCGCCCCGGTGCACGACCTGTACGCCAACCCGGCGCACCCGTACACCAAGGGCCTGCTCCGCTCCATCCCGCGCCTGGACCAGAAGGGCCAGGAGCTGTACGCGATCAAGGGCCTGCCCCCGAACCTGCTGAAGGTCCCGGCCGGCTGCGCGTTCAACCCCCGCTGTGACGTCGCCACCGACCTGTGCCGCACGGAGATCCCGGCGCTGCACCAGGTGACCGACAAGGACGGCAAGGAGCTCACCGGCCGCCGCAGCGCGTGCCACCTCTGGAAGGAGACCCTCCATGGCTGAGCCCATCCTGGAGGTCAGGGACCTGGTCAAGCACTACCCGCTGAACCAGGGCATCCTCTTCAAGAAGCAGGTCGGCGCGGTCAAGGCGGTCGACGGCATCTCCTTCGCGCTGGCGAAGGGCGAGACGCTCGGCATCGTCGGCGAGTCCGGCTGTGGCAAGTCCACGCTGGCCAAGGTGCTGATGAACCTGGAGCGGGCGACCTCCGGCCAGGTGCTGTTCAAGGGCGAGGACATCTCCAAGCTGTCCGGCCAGGCCCTCAAGGCCGTCCGCCGGAACATCCAGATGGTGTTCCAGGACCCGTACACCTCGCTGAACCCGCGCATGACGGTCGGCGACATCATCGGGGAGCCCTTCGAGATCCACCCCGAGGTGGCGCCCAAGGGCGACCGCCGCAAGGCCGTCCAGGACCTGCTGGACGTCGTGGGTCTGAACCCGGAGTACATCAACCGGTACCCGCACCAGTTCTCCGGCGGCCAGCGCCAGCGCATCGGCATCGCCCGCGGTCTCGCGCTCAAGCCCGAGATCATCATCTGCGACGAGCCGGTCTCCGCCCTGGACGTGTCCGTCCAGGCGCAGGTGATCAACCTGCTGGAGAAGCTGCAGGGCGACTTCGGCCTGTCGTACATGTTCATCGCGCACGACCTCTCCATCGTCCGGCACATCTCCGACCGCGTCGGCGTGATGTACCTCGGCAAGATGGTCGAGATCGGCACCGACGAGCAGATCTACGACAACGCCACCCACCCGTACACCCAGGCGCTGCTCTCCGCGGTGCCGGTGCCGGACCCGACGGCGCGCGAGAACCGCGATCGGATCATCCTGACCGGTGACATCCCCTCGCCGGCCAACCCGCCGTCCGGCTGCCGCTTCCGCACCCGCTGCTGGAAGGCGGAGGACCGTTGCGCCGAGGAGATCCCGCTGCTCGCGGTGCCCTCGGTGCTGAAGGGCCCGGCCGCGCACGAGTCGGCCTGTCACTTCGCCGAGGTCCGGGAGCCGGCCGCCGCCTGACTCCCTGTGGCATCCCCGGAAGGGCCCGTGGCTTCGCGCCGCGGGCCCTTCCGTCGTTCCGTCAACTCACGGGGCGTCCGGTGCACCCGTCCGGGTGCACCTGACTCGCGCCGTCGTCCGGGCGCGCTTCTCATGGGGTGTGATGCGACACACACCACGAGGAGGGACTTCCATGCCCGTAGCCGCCCGTGCTCGCTGGGTCCTCGCCGCTGCGACATCCGTGGCCCTGGTGGCCACCGGGTGCAGCAGCGGCGGCGGCGGAAGCAGCAACAGCTCGTCGGACAGCAGCAAGAGCTTCAGCTACCAGAGCAGTGAGCCGCAGAACCCGCTGCAGCCGGCCAACGCGAACGAGGTCGGTGGTGGTCGCATCATCCAGAACCTCTTCAAGGGGCTGGTCGACTACGACCCCGCCACCGCCAAGATCCGGATGCAGGTCGCCGACAAGATCGACACCAGCGACTCCCAGACCTTCGACGTCACGCTGAAGGACGGCTGGAAGTTCCACGACGGCACGCCGGTGCACGCCAAGAACTTCGTGGACTCCTGGAACTGGAGCGCGACCACCAGCAACAACCAGATCAACAGCTCCTGGTTCTCCGACATCGAGGGGTACCAGGACGTCCACCCCGGCAGCGGCCAGCCGACCGCGACCAAGATGTCCGGCCTGACCGTGGTCGACGACCTGCACTTCACCGTCAAGCTCAGCAACAAGGTCTCGTACTTCGAGTACAAGCTCGGCTACATCGCCTTCTCCCCGCTGCCGGACGCCTTCTTCAACGACCCGACCGGGTACGGGCAGAAGCCGGTGGGCAACGGCCCCTACCAGTTCGTCAGCTGGAACCACAACACCGAGGTCGTCACCAAGGCCTTCCCGGACTACCAGGGCGTCGACAAGCCGAAGAACGGCGGCATCGTCTTCAAGATGTACACCACGTCCGAGGCCGCCTACGCCGACCTCCAGTCCAGCAACCTGGACGTGATGGACCAGGTGCCGCCGTCCGCGCTGGCGACGTACAAGAGCGACCTCGGAGACCGGGCGATCGACGCCCCGCAGGGCGCCATCCAGAACATCGGCTTCACCCTCTACCAGGCCGACTGGGCCGCGCCCGACAAGGCCAAGGTGCGCCAGGGCCTGTCCATGGCGATCGACCGCGACACCATCACCAAGACGGTGCTGCAGAACTCCCGCAAGCCGGCCACCGCCTGGGTGGCCGAGGGCGTCGAGGGCTACAAGGACGGCGCCTGCGGCGACTTCTGCAAGTTCGACCCCGCCAAGGCCAAGCAGCTGATCAGCGACGGCGGCGGTGTCCCCGGCAACAAGCTGCTGATCACCTACAACTCCGACGGCGGCCACAAGGAGTGGGTCGACGCGGTCTGCAACTCGATCCGGCAGAGCACCGGAGTCGAGTGCCTCGGCGACCCGAAGCCCGACTTCAAGACCGCGCGCGCCGCGATCACCGGGCACCAGGTCAACGGCGCCTTCCGCACCGGCTGGGTGCAGGACTACCCGCTGAACGCCAACTTCCTGTCCGACGTGTACCGCACCGGCGCCGCGTCCAACGACTTCGGCTACAGCAACCCGCAGTTCGACCAGGCGGCCACCAAGGCCGACGAGGCCGCCAGCGTCGCCGACACGGTGACCGGCTACCAGCAGGCCGAGGCGGTGCTGCCGAGCGGGATGCCGGCTATCCCGCTCTGGTACTACCGCACCAACTCGGGTTACTCGACCAAGGTGCAGAACGTGAAGTTCGACTCCTTCGGAAACCCGGCCTGGACCCAGGTCGAGGTCAAGGGCTGATCCCCCGACCCCTCGCGCCGGCCCCGCCCTTCCCGCACGGAGGGCGGGGCCCGGCCCTCCCGGCCGACCGTCCCCGGCCGGCCGTGCACCCAGGGCACGTCTAGGAAGGAGGCTCGGATGGGCAGTTACGTGCTGCGGCGGGTGCTGCAGATGATCCCGGTGTTCTTTGGCACCACGCTGCTGATCTTCCTGATGGTCTACACGCTGCCGGGCGACCCGGTGTCGGCGCTGTTCGGCGAGAAGGCCGCCGACCCGGCCATCGTGGCCAGCATCAAGCACAAGTACTTCCTGGACCAGCCGGTCTGGAAGCAGTACCTGCACTACATGGGGAACCTCTTCCAGGGGGACTTCGGGACGAGCTTCACCGGCCGCCCCGTCTCCGAGATCATGGCGACCGCCTTCCCGGTCACCATCCGGCTCGCGTTGATGGCCTTCGTCTTCGAAGTGGTCCTCGGCCTCGCCCTGGGTATGGCCTCCGGCCTCCGGCGCGGCAGCGTCCAGGACACCCTGGTGCTGATCCTCACCCTGGTGGTGATCTCGATCCCGGTCTTCGTGCTGGCCTACATCGCGCAGACGATCTTCGCCACCAACCTCGGCTGGGTCACCCCGACGGTGCAGGACTCCACCGACCTCTCCCAGCTGATCCTGCCCGCGATCGTGCTGGGCTCGCTCTCGCTCGCGTACGTCGCCCGGCTCACCCGGACGTCCATCGGCGAGAACCTGCGGGCCGACTACATCCGCACGGCGGTCGCCAAGGGGCTGCCCCGGCGGACCGTCATCTCCCGCCACCTGCTGCGCAACTCGCTGATCCCGGTGGTCACCTTCCTCGGCACCGACCTCGGCGCCCTGATGGGCGGGGCGATCGTCACCGAGGGCATCTTCAACGTGCAGGGCGTCGGCAACGTCCTGTACCGGGCGATCAACCAGAAGGAAGGCCCCACCGTGGTCGGCATCGTGACCGTCCTGGTGATCGTCTACCTCGTCGCCAGCCTGCTCGTCGACCTGCTCTACGCGGTCCTGGACCCGAGGATCCGCTATGCCTGACGTCCACGACGAGAACTCGTACGAGCCGCGCCCCAAGCCCGGGGTCTCGCACCTCGACTACGCCGGGGAGCAGGGCATGGCGGTCGAGCAGGAGACCCTGGTCGAGCCCGACCCGGCCAAGCGGGAGGAGGCCCGCAGCCTCTGGGGCGACGCCTGGCGGGACCTGCGCCGGCGGCCGATCTTCCTGATCTCCGCCGTGCTGATCCTGCTGCTGGTCGTCATGGCGGTCTTCCCCTGGGCGTTCACCGACGCCGACCCGCGCAAGGCCGACCTGATCCACGACTACCTCAGGCGGCCGGACTGGACGGACTTCTTCGGTGCCGGCTGGTTCGGCTACGACGGGCAGGGCCGGTCGATCTACGCCCGGGTGGTGTACGGCGCCCGCGCCTCGATCACCGTCGGCATCTGCGTGACCCTGTCGGTCACCGTGCTCGGCGGACTGGCCGGCATGGTCGCCGGCTACTTCGGCGGCGCCGTCGACGCGGTGATCTCCCGGATCACCGACATCTTCTTCGGCCTCCCGCTGCTGCTCGGCGCCCTGGTGCTGCTGAACGCCTTCACCACCCGCACGGTGTGGAGCGTGGTCATCGCGCTGGCCTTCCTCGGCTGGACCCAGATCGCCCGCGTCATGCGCGGCGCCGTGCTGACCGTCAAACAGTCCGACTACGTGGTGGCCGGCCGGGCGCTCGGCGCCGGTACGGGGCGGCTGATGTTCCGGCACATCCTGCCGAACGCGATCGCCCCCGTGATCGTCGTCGCCACCATCGCGCTCGGCGGCTACATCGCCACCGAGGCGACGCTGAGCTTCCTCGGCATCGGTCTGCAGGACCCGACCATCTCCTGGGGCATCGACATCTCCTCCGCCCAGAAGGTGATCCGGACGGCGCCGTACGTGCTGTTCTTCCCGGCCGTGGCGCTCTCCGTCACCGTGCTGGCCTTCATCATGCTGGGCGACGCGGTGCGCGACGCCCTCGACCCGAAGCTTCGCTGAGCGAGGGGAGCGCAACGTGAGTACAGCTGTGGACGCCAGCAGGTCCGAGCGGGCCGCGTCGTACGAGGGGCCGCTGCTCGACGTCCGCGACCTGCACGTCGAGTTCGTCACCCGGGACGGCGTGGCCAAGGCGGTCAACGGGGTCGACTACAGCGTCCGGGCGGGGGAGACGCTCGCGGTGCTCGGCGAGTCCGGTTCGGGCAAGTCGGTGACCGCGCAGGCGATCATGGGCATCCTGGACATGCCGCCGGCCCGGATCCCGCGCGGGGAGATCCGCTTCCGCGGTCGGGACATGCTGAAGATGGGCAACGAGGAGCGGCGCAGGATCCGCGGCCAGAAGATCGCGATGATCTTCCAGGACGCGCTGTCCTCGCTCAACCCGGTGCTGACGGTGGGCTTCCAGCTCGGCGAGATGTTCCGCGCCCACCGGGGGGCGTCCCGCAAGGAGGCCAAGGACAGGGCCGTCGAACTGATGGACCGGGTGCGGATCCCGGCGGCCAAGCAGCGGGTGAACGACTACCCGCACCAGTTCTCCGGCGGCATGCGCCAGCGCATCATGATCGCCATGGCGCTGGCCCTGGAACCGGACCTGATCATCGCGGACGAGCCCACCACCGCGCTGGACGTCACCGTCCAGGCGCAGGTGATGGACCTGCTCGCGGAGCTCCAGGCGGAGTACAACATGGGCCTGATCCTGATCACCCACGACCTCGGCGTGGTCGCCGACGTCGCCGACAAGATCGCCGTGATGTACGCCGGCCGGATCGTCGAGACCGCCCCGGTGCACGAGCTGTACGCGCGCCCCGCGCACCCGTACACCCGCGGCCTGCTGGACTCCATCCCGCGGCTGGACCAGAAGGGCCAGGAGCTCTACGCCATCAAGGGCCTGCCGCCCAACCTGCTGCGGATCCCCCAGGGCTGCGCCTTCAACCCGCGCTGCCCGCGGGCGCAGGACCGCTGCCGGGCCGAGGTGCCGGAGCTGTACCCGGTCGCCGAGGACGACGGCGCCCCGCTGGCCGGGCGGGGCAGCGCCTGCTTCTTCTGGAAGGAGACCCTCCATGGCCGCTAACGGGTCCACCGCACTGGGTGCCGCGGTGCCGGAGGAGGCCGCCTTCGCCCAGGAAGTGCCGCGCGGCGAGCCGATCCTCGAAGTCCGGGACCTGGTCAAGCACTTCCCGCTGACCAAGGGCGTGCTGTTCAGGAAGCAGGTCGGCGCCGTGAAGGCCGTCGACGGGATCTCCTTCGACCTGAGGCAGGGCGAGACGCTGGGCGTCGTCGGCGAGTCCGGCTGCGGGAAGTCCACGCTGGCCAAGGTGCTGATGAACCTGGAGCCGGCCACCGGGGGATCGGTCCGCTACAAGGGCGAGGAGATCTCCCGGCTGTCCGGGTCGGCGCTGAAGGCCGTCCGCCGCAACATCCAGATGGTGTTCCAGGACCCGTACACCTCGCTGAACCCGCGCATGACGGTCGGCGACATCATCGGGGAGCCCTTCGAGATCCACCCCGAGGTGGCGCCCAAGGGGGACCGCCGCAAGGCCGTCCAGGACCTGCTGGACGTGGTCGGGCTCAACCCCGAGTACATCAACCGCTATCCGCACCAGTTCTCCGGAGGGCAGCGCCAGCGCATCGGCATCGCAAGGGGGTTGGCGCTCAGGCCGGAGATCATCATCTGTGACGAGCCGGTCTCCGCGCTGGACGTGTCGGTGCAGGCGCAGGTGATCAACCTGCTGGACAAGCTGCAGGGGGAGTTCAACCTCTCGTACATGTTCATCGCGCACGACCTCTCCATCGTCCGGCACATCTCGGACCGGGTCGGCGTGATGTACCTCGGCAAGATGGTCGAGATCGGCAGCGATGCCGAGATCTACGACCACGCCACCCACCCGTACACCCAGGCGCTGCTCTCCGCCGTCCCCGTGCCGGACCCGACGGCCCGGGAGTCGCGGGACCGGATCGTGCTCACCGGGGACGTGCCCTCGCCGGCCAACCCGCCGTCCGGCTGCCGCTTCCGCACCCGCTGCTGGAAGGCGCAGGACCGCTGCGCGGCCGAGATCCCGCTGCTCGCCTCGCCGTCCTGGCTGGGCGGGGCGGCCCGGCACGACTCGGCGTGTCACTTCGCGGCGGAGCGCGAAATCGGGCAGAGCGCGGCGGAGCGCGAAATCGGGCAGAGCGCGGCGGAGCGCGAGATGGGGCAGAGCGCGGCGGAGCGCGAGATCGGGCAGGGCGGTACCGAGCCCGGTTAGCGGCTCGCGAGACCCAGGGCGCGCCCCCGCACCGGGGGTGCGCCCTTTCTTGTGATGGAAAAGAGACGTGCCGCGCGATTCCGCAAGTGGGGTCGGGTCGTTGATAGTTGCTCTGCGCGTACAGGTGCTCGCCGCTGCGCTGGGGGAGGGCTGCTCGGATGGACATGGTGGAGGTGATCGGCGGCGGTCGGGAGAACCTGGTGCCCGGGACCCCGCTGCTGGAGGTCGACGACCTGCACGTCGAGTTCCGTACCCGGGACGGCGTGGCCAGGGCTGTCAACGGGGTGAGCTACTCGGTGTCGGCCGGGGAGACGCTGGCGGTGCTGGGTGAGTCCGGTTCGGGCAAGTCGGTGACCGCGCAGGCGATCATGGGCATCCTGGACACGCCGCCCGGGCGGATCACCGGCGGGCGGATCCTCTACCGCGGCGAGGACCTGCTGGCCATGGGCTCCAGGGCCCGGCGGTTCGTCCGGGGCCAGAAGATCGCGATGATCTTCCAGGACGCGCTGTCCTCGCTCAACCCGGTGCTCAGCGTGGGGTACCAGCTCGGCGAGATGTTCCAGGTGCACCGCGGCGCCAGCCGCAAGGAGGCCAGGGAGAGGGCCATCGAGCTGATGGACCGGGTGCGGATCCCGGCGGCCAGGCAGCGCGTCGGCGACTACCCGCACCAGTTCTCCGGCGGCATGCGCCAGCGCATCATGATCGCCATGGCGCTCTCCATGGAGCCGGACCTGATCATCGCGGACGAGCCCACCACCGCGCTGGACGTCACCGTGCAGGCCCAGGTGATGGACCTGCTGGCCGAGTTGCAGCACGAGTTCCACATGGGGCTGATCCTGATCACCCACGACCTCGGCGTGGTCGCCGACGTCGCGGACACGATCGCGGTGATGTACGCGGGCCGGATCGTCGAGACGGCCCCGGTGCGCGACCTGTACGCGCGCCCCGCCCACCCGTACACCCGGGGACTGCTCGACTCGATCCCGCGGCTGGACCAGAAGGGGCAGAACCTCCACGCCATCAAGGGCCTGCCGCCCAGCCTCCTGGAGATCCCGCAGGGCTGCGCGTTCAACCCGCGCTGCGACCGGGTGCAGGACCGCTGCCTGAGCGAACTCCCGCCGCTGGTGCCGATGGTGGACGCCGAGGGCGCCGAGCTGCCGGGCCGTCGCAGCGCCTGCCACTTCTGGCGGGAGACCCTGCACGGCTGAGGGCGCCGGGGCGCCGCCGGCGCCTACCGCTCGAAGCCGACGTTCTCCCAGACGATGTCGGACAGCCCCTGGGCGCCGATGTTGGCGAGGTTGGCGCGGGCGCCGTACAGCTGCGGGCGCTGGTAGAGCGGCAGCACGCCGGCCACCTTCCACAGCTCGCCGTCGGCCTGGTTGATCGCCTCGGAGGCGGTGGCCGCGTCGGGTGCGGCGGCGGCGCGGTCGAGGGCGGCGTCCACCGCCGGGCTGCCCGTGCCGACGTGGTTGGTGCCGCCGTTCTGGACGAAGTCGGCGCGGTTGCCGCTGGCCGGGAAGGGCGTGCCGAGCAGCGAGTACGCGGTGATGTCGAAGTCGCCGCGGTTGACGTACTTGTCGAAGAACTCGTTGGCGGCGGAGGTGACCGTGGTGACCTTGACACCGATGTCCTTGAGCGTCCTGGTGGCGCTGTCGGCCTCGCTCTGCGCCTGGGTGACGCCGGCCGGGACGACCATCCGCAGGTTCAGCTCGCGGCCGTTGCGCTTGCGGACGTCGCCGTCGAGCCGCCAGCCGGCCGCGTCCAGCTTGCGGGCGGCCTCGGCGGGGTCGTAGCGGCTGAGGCCGAGGGAGTTGTCCCGGTAGGCGTTCTGGTTGGCGACCAGCAGGTGGTTGTTGAGCGGGGCGGCTGGCCAGTCCAGGCCGTTCAGGTCGGAGCGGATGACGGCGTCCCGGTTGATGGCCTGGAAGACGGCCTGGCGGACGGTCGCGTCGCTGAGCGCCGGGGTGCGGGCGTTGAGGGTGAGCTGGCGGAAGTCGGGCCCGCCGGCCCGGCGGACGGCGGCGCCCTTGGTGCTCTTGATGGTCTGGTAGCCGGCGACGTCCGGGCCGTTGTTGAAGAGGTCGATCTCGCCCTTGGCGAAGGCGGGGGCCATGGCGTTGGGCAGCATGGCGTGGAAGACGATCCGGTCCAGCATCGGCTTGTCGCCCCACCAGGCGGGGTCGGCGACCAGTGTGATGGTCTGGGCGGCGCGGTCCAGCCGTTCGACCTTGAACGGGCCGGCGGTGACCGGGATCGCGTCCAGGTAGGCGGAGTTGAACAGCTCCGGGGTGGCGAGCCGGCTCGCGGGCAGCAGCGGGGCGTTGGCGGCGCCGTTGAACATCGACTGCCACTCGGAGAACGGCCGGTCGAAGGTCATCACCGCCTGGAAGTCGTCCTTGCCCCGCTCGACCGAGGAGACCTGTTCGAAGCCGGTGTTGCTGGCGGGCCGGTAGGCCGGGTCCTTCCCGTTCAGCGCCCGCCAGTTGGCTTCGAGGTCGCGCCAGGTGATCGGGGTGCCGTCGGACCAGTGGGCCTTCGGGTTGAGCGTCCAGACGACGACCTGCCGGCCGTCCCGCAGCTCCGCGTGGGCGTCTTGCAGGTAGGCCGGGTTGACGGTCTGGGTGCCGGCCGCGTCGGAGCGGAAGAAGGTCGGCAGCAGCGGCTTGCTGACGCTGATCGTCGAGGACTCGCTGCCGTCGGTCTGGATCGGCGACCACTGGCGGGAGAACTGGGCGATCGCCAGGTGCAGGGTGCCGCCCTGGCGCAGCTGGGAGCGCTCGCGCGGGTTGACGTCGATCGAGGTGAGCTTGGGGGCCCCGGTGGCGGACGGCCCGTCCGCGGCGGCGCCGCCCTGGCCGGAGGCGCACGAACAGAGCGTCAGTGAGAGCGACAGGGCGGTGAGACCGGCGAGCAGAGCCGTCCGGTGCTGGAGGCGGCGGCTCATCGGCGTGCTCCCCGAGGTGGCTGTGGCGGAAGGTGTGGCGTCACATCTTGCTGACCGGGAGGGGGAGTTGTCGAGGGGCGGGCCGGATGCTGGCCCGCCCCCCGATCGGTGCGGTCGTTGCTCAGGCGACGGTGAACTTGAAGGTGCGGTCCTTCTCGCCGGTCTTGTCGAGCAGCGAGGTGACGGCGTCCGCGACGTCCTGCGGGGTGATCGCGGCGCTCTGGCCGTTCTTCTTGACCTTCACCTTGTCGAACACGCTGCCCAGCTGGCCGTTCAGCGCGTCGAGGTCCCACTTGGGCACGATCTTGCCGGAGGCGTCCGGGACGAGCGTGAGCGTCTTGGCGGCGACCTGCTTGCCGAAGATCCACTTCTTGGCGCCGGCCAGGACGTACACGTTGCCGTTGAGCGCGGACTTGCCGAGGCTGTCCGCGGCGGCTTGCAGGGCCTGCGGGGAGACCTTGGGCTGGGCGGCCGTCACGGCGAGCGCGATCGGCTGCTCGGGCTTGCCGGCGGCGCGGTCGCGGTAGGCCTGCTCGACCACGTCGAGGGCGCTCGCCGAGTCGACGGCCTGGCCGGCCCGGCCGGGCACCACGACCGGGTCGCCGTTGTCGGCGAACTTGACGTAGCCCTCCTGAAGGCCCTGGCCCGAGCCGGAGGCCAGGGTGTCCAGGGCGGCCTTGAGCTTGGCCCGGTCCACCTTGACGTCCGGTGCGACCGCCTTGGTGCCGCCCTTCAGCGACTTGATGACGTCGACCGGGCTGTAGCTGTGCTGGGCGAGGCCGTCCACGGTGCCCGTGGTGTCGAAGCTCAGCCCGGCGACGGTCGGGTCGAGGTTCAGCGCCTGGTCGCCGACCTTCAGCTTGAGCGGCTGCTGGCCGGTCTTGCCGACGGTCTCGTCGAGCTGGTGGATCGCCTGGTCGCGGCTGTTGCCGCCGATGTCGGTGCCGAGCACCACGGTGCCCTTGGGGATGTCGGACTGGTTGAGCATCAGGCCGGTGCCGTACGCGGCGGCGCCGAGGAACAGCACGAAGCCGACGCCGTACACGCCCAGCTTGACCAGCTTCTTGCCGGCGCTGGCCTTCGGCTTGGCCTTGCCCTTGGTCTTGGCGGGCGCGGGCGCGGGCGCGGACTCGGTCCTGGCCGGCTGCGGTGCGGGCCGGGGGCCCGGGGCGGGGGTCGGCAGCGGGGTGAACTCGGTGGCCTCCGGGTCCGGTCCGGGCTGCTGCGGGTGCCCGGGGGCGGTACCGGGGGCGCCGGGGAAGAGCCCGCCGGGGGCCGGGTGGGCGAAGGCGTCCTGGCCCGGTGCGGCGGGGCGCTGGGCGGCGAACGGGTCGGCACCGGCCGGGGCCGAGGCGAACAGGCCGGGCTGCGGGCGGGCTTCGCCGCCGTGCGCGGCGCCGTTCTGCGGCAGGCCCGGTATGGCGGCGGGCGGCGGGGTGCCCTCGCGGATCGGCTCGAAGCCGTCGACCGAGGTGTCCTCCGGGTCCGTCGCGCCGGCCGCCGGGCCCTGCGGGCGGGCGCCCGGGCGCGGGCCCTGCTGCGGCCGTCCGTCGGACTGCCGGCCGTTGCGCCGGCCGCCGTTCTGCTGGGCGTCCTGCTGCGGGCGGTCGTCGCGCCGGCCGCGGGCTCCGGCCGGGGGCGCCATCGGGGCGAACGGGTCGGCGGTGGGCGGCGCGAAGGGGGAGGCGGCCTCGTACACGCCGGGCTCCTCCGCCGGGGCCTGCGCACCGTTCGGATTCGGGGCCGGGTTCGGGGCCTGGGCCTGGGCGGGCACCGGTCGGCCGTTCGGACGGGCCGCGCCCTGGGCGGGGCGGGCACCGTTCGGGCGGGCGCCGGGGGCCGGGGCGGCCGTCGGCCGGGGCTCGGCGGCGGCGGGCGCGGCCGGGGCCTCCGGCGCGCCCGGGGTGTTCGGGGCACCGGCCGGTACGGCGGTCGGCGCCGGCTCGGCCTTCTTCTGCCGGGGCCGGAACCAGGCGCCGGTGGACTCGGCCTCGGACGTCGCCGGCGGGATCGGCGGGACCTGCCACTCCGGCGGCAGTTCCGGCGGGGTGGCCGTGCGGGCGCCGCCCTCCATCACCCCGAGGACGGGGGAGGAGGGCGCGGACCGGTGCCGCGGGCCGCCCGGCTCGGGGACGGCCGCCGGGGCCTCCTCGCCTGGGCCGTCCTCGTTCTTGACGGTGCTGCGGACCACGACCGGCGGGATCGGGCGCGACCCGGGGATGTTGATCCGGACCCGGGTCGTCAGGGTGGTCTCGGTCTTCGGGCCGTCGTCCTCGCCGCCCGACGCGGCGCCCTGGGCGGCACCGGCCCGGTCGCCGCCCGGGAGCCCCGGTGTGCCGTAGGGCGGGGTGCCCGACGGGTAGGCGTCCGGACCCGTACGCCGGGGCGTCGGGTGGGCGTTGTCAGATTCGCGGCTGCTCAATGCTGCTCTGCTCCGGGTTCGCGGGCGGGCCGTGCGGCGCGACCGCGGTTCGTGGTCGCCGGGCCTGGGCGGGCGGCGGTCGGGTACGGCGTTCTGCGGGACCACCATACTGGGAAGAACAGAGCGGCGAACGGCTTCGGACAGATCCTGATACGTCCGGTTCCTCCGGTATGAGAGTACGGCCGCGCGCTCCTGACTGCGCGTCGTGCGCGGTGCGTACGTGCCCCGCGGGCGGGTTCAGCGCGGCGGGCCGGGCACGCCCGGGAACCAGCTGCCGCGGGTCGGCAGGGTGGCGCAGATCACGCCCAGGACCGAGCCGCCGAACAGCCAGCCGAGCGAGGTGGCGTTGGACCACAGCACGTTGTCGCCCTCCGGCCGGGGCACGATCACCAGCAGCATCGCCATGAACCAGCCGGCCGCGGGCAGTGCCGCGCCCAGCCGGGTGCCGGTGACCCGTAGGCCGCCGTAGAAGGTGGCGCCGGTCGCCGCGAGCGCCAGCAGGACCCCCACGGGCGGCCACAAGGCCTGCACGAAGGATCCGCAGACCGACACCGCGACACCCAGCAGGAAGAACAGGACGTAGGCCGCGATCCGGGCGGCGCGCGGGGGCTGAGGCTCGGCCAGCCGTTCCCCGCGGGTGCCGAGGACGGCCGCCGGGAACGAGCGGCGCGGCGGCCGGGCGGCGGCGGGCTCGGTCATCGGACGCTCTCCTCGGCGGTGGCGGTGGCGGTGGCGGTGGCGGTGGGCAGCGGGTCGGCGGCGGGCGACAGCCCCGCGAACAGGTCGTCCTCGGGCCGCTCCGGCCCGGCCTGGCCGCGTACCAGCTGGTAGTACTCGGTGGCGACCAGCGGCTGGCCGAGGTCGTTGGAGAGCGCGAAGAAGGCGCCGTCCACGGTGATCTGAGTGGCGTGCGCGGCCATCGCGGCGGCCTTGCGCCCGGCGTACGCGGAGCCGTCCAGCACGGTGGTGACCACCTCGTCGGCCACCACCCCGGGAACGTCGGCGGGCCGGGCCGTCCCGGGGAAGGACGCCCGGGCGGCGGTCTCGGCGAGCCCGGCCTCGATCACCGAGCGGGGCATCCGGTTCCAGTACACCTTGGCGATCCGCCAGGCCGGGCCCAGCTCCGGGCGGTGCGCCGGATCGGCCGCCAGCTCGTACGCGCGCATCGCGACCCGGTGCGCCTGGATGTGGTCCGGGTGCCCGTAGCCGCCGTTCTCGTCGTAGGTGACCAGCACCTGCGGCCGGACCTCGCGGACCACCGCGACCAGGTGGCCGGCCGCCTCGTCGAGGTCGGCCCGCCAGAAGCAGCCGGGCACGTCGTTGTCGGGCAGGCCCATCATCCCGGAGTCGCGGTAGCGGCCAGGGCCGCCGAGGAAGCGGAGGTCGGTGACGCCGAGCGCGCGCATCGCCGCGGTCAGCTCGCCGATCCGGTACGCGCCGAGGGTGCCTTCCCGATCGGCCGTCAGATGGGCCAGCCCGGGCGGGATCACCTCGCCGCCCTCGCCGAGGGTGCAGGTCACCAGGGTGACCTGGGCGCCCTCGGCGGCGTACCGGGCCATGGTGGCGCCGTTGCCGATCGACTCGTCGTCGGGGTGGGCGTGCACCAGGAGCAGGCGGCGGCCGGTAGTCGCGGTCATGGGAGGAAGCCTAACGACCGCCGTGGCGGGGTCAGAGCTTCAGGCCGTTGATCATCCCGGCGAGGTTGCTGGTGACCTGGCTGATCGACGGCGCGATCGAGCTGGACGCCAGGTAGAAGCCGAGCAGCGCGCAGATGATCGCGTGCGCGAGCTTCAGCCCGGAGCGGCGGATCAGTACCACCACGATGACCAGCATCAGCATGGCTGCGGAGACGGACAAAGCCATGTCGGCTCACACCCCTTCTCGGGTGCGCCACCCCCTGGGGAGGGTGACGGTGGGACCGTACGGGACTTGCGGTCGGGCGACCGTGGCCGGGACGGGCCCGACGATCACTCGCCCGACCAGTCATACCCGATGAGTAAGGGGAGCATTACATTCGGTGAGTCTCCACACGCCGGGGTACGGAGGCACTCGTAGGGCGCATGGGCCGGTCGGAGGGGGTATGGGCGCCTTTGGGGCGTACTCGGGAACGATGCTCCGAACGAGTGATCACCGGCGCCCGGCAGCGGGAGTACGGCGTCGTAGGGTCTGGTGCCATGACCTCCCACACCCCTGCGGACACCTTCCCCCGGCAGTACGCGCGGACCCTGCGCTACACCGTCGGCGCGCCCCGCTCCTTCTCCGTCGCACCGGACGGCTCGCGGGTCGTCTTCCTGCGCTCCCGATCGGGCGGCGACCGGGCCAACCTGCTCTGGACCCTCGACACCGCCACCGGCGAGGAGCGGATCGCCGCCGACCCGGCCGTGCTGCTCGGCGGCGGCGAGGAGGACCTCTCGCCCGCCGAGAAGGCCCGCCGCGAGCGCAGCCGCGAAGGCTCGGCCGGCATCGTCGGCTACGCCCTGGACGCGGCCGGCCGGCTGGCCGCCTTCGCCCTCTCCGGCCGGCTGTTCACCGCCGACCTGGCCACCGGCGCCACCGCTGAACTGCCCGCCCAGGGCCCGCTGCTGGACCCGCGGGTCTCCCCGGACGGCAGCCACGTCGCCTACGCCAACACCGCCGGCGAACTGCGCCTCACCCGCGCCGACGGCACCGCCGACCGGGTGCTCGCCGAGCCCGACGGCCCGAACGTCACCTGGGGGCAGGCCGAGTTCATCGCCCAGGAGGAGATGAGCCGCGACCGGGGCTTCTGGTGGTCCCCCGACGGCGACCGGCTGCTGGTCGAGCGCGCCGACGACACCCCGGTGCGCCGCTGGTGGATCGCCGACCCGGCCAACCCGCAGCGCGAGCCCGCCGAGGTCGCCTACCCGGCCGCCGGCACCGCCGACGCCGAGGTCGGCCTCTGGGTGCTCGACCTGGACGGCGGCCGCACCGAGGTGGTCTGGGACCGCACGGCCTTCCCGTACCTCGCCCGGGTGCACTGGTCCGCGGGCGGCGTGCCGCTGCTGCTCGTCCAGGCCCGCGACCAGCGCAGCCAGCTGGTCCTCGGCCTCGACGTGGCCACCGGCGCCACCGAGGTGCTGTTCGAGGAGCGCGACGACGCCTGGCTGGAGCTGTTCCAGGGCGTCCCGGCCTGGACCCCGGACGGCAAGCTGGTCCGGATCTCCGACGAGGGCGGCGTGCGGGCGCTGGTGATCGGCGACCAGGCCGTCACCGGGGCCGACCTGCACCTGCGCTCGGTGGTCGCCGTCACCGACGCCGAGGTGCTGTTCACCGCCTCCGGCGGCGCCGCGGAGACCGACCCCGAGCCCGGCTGGATCGCCGTCGGCCGGATCAGCCACGACGGCAAGCGGCTCGGCTGGGAGTCCGCCAACGGCCGTCCGTTCACCTCCGTCACCAGCGCCGTGCACGCGGGCGGGATCACCGTGCGCGCCACCGCCGAGCCCGACCTGCCCGGCACCCTCGTCCAGGTCGCCCGCGACCTGCCCGAAGGCGTGGTCGTCGACGACGTCGCCACCATCGCCTCCTACGCCGAGACCCCGGTCATCACCGCCCGCCCGGTGTTCCGCTTCGCCGGCGAGCGCCGCATCCCGGCCGCGGTCTTCCTGCCCACCGGCTACGACCGCGAGCGGGACGGCCTGCTGCCCGTCCTGATGGACCCGTACGGCGGCCCGCACGGCCAGCGCGTCGTCCAGGCGCACAACCCGCACCTCAACTCGCAGTGGTTCGCCGACCAGGGCTTCGCCGTGGTCGTCGCCGACGGGCGCGGCACCCCCGGCCGCAGCCCGGCCTGGGAGAAGTCCATCGCCTTCGACTTCGCCGGGGCCACCCTCGACGACCAGGCCGACGCGTTGCAGGCGCTCGCCGAGGAGTTCCCGCTGGACCTCGGCCGGGTCGCCATCCGCGGCTGGTCGTACGGCGGCTACCTCTCCGCGCTCGCCGTGCTGCGCCGCCCCGACGTCTTCCACGCGGCCGTCGCCGGCGCGCCGGTGACCGACTGGGAGCTGTACGACACCCACTACACCGAGCGCTACCTCGGCCACCCGGCCGAGCGGCCCGAGGTGTACGCGGCCAACTCGCTGACCGGCTACGCCGCCGGGCTGGAGCGGCCGCTGATGATCATCCACGGCCTGGCGGACGACAACGTGGTCGCCGCGCACACCCTGCGGCTGTCCTCCGCGCTGCTCGCGGCCGGCCGCCCGCACACCGTGCTGCCGCTGTCCGGTGTCACGCACATGACGCCGCAGGAGGAGGTCGCGGAGAACCTGCTGCTGCTCCAGGTCGACTTCGTGAAGCGCGCGCTGGGCCTCTGACACCCAGCCTGACCTGCGGTCGTGCGGCCGGTACCCCTGACCCGGGCACCGCCCGCAGCCATGACATCCGTCATACCGAAGGCACGACGGCGGACACTGCCGCCGCACCCCGCCCGCACGGGACTCTGAGGTGGTGCGAACGACACCGATCGCGACACCGATCGCGACCACGGGCGCGACACCACCAGGGGAGAAGAACGGGACGATGAGCACCGAAGTGGCCGCCTTCCGCGGCGTCGGCAAGAGCTACGGGCGGGTGTGCGCCGTGGACGACCTCAACCTCGTGCTGCGCCCGGGCGAGACCGTCGCCCTGCTCGGCCCGAACGGCGCCGGCAAGTCCAGCAGCCTTGACCTGCTGCTCGGCCTGCGCCAGCCCGACCAGGGCAGCGTCACGCTGTTCGGCGGCACCCCGCGGGAGGCGATCGCGGCCGGCCGGGTCGGCGCGATGCTGCAGAGCGGCGGGCTGATGGCCGACGTCAAGGTCCGCGAACTGGTCGAGCTCGCCCGCGACGTGCACCCGCGCGGCCGGTCGGTCGAGGAGGTGCTGGCCGACGCCGGGATCACCGAACTGGCCGAGCGCCGGGCGGACAAGCTGTCCGGCGGCCAGGAACAGCGGGTCCGCTTCGCGCTCGCGATCGCGGGAGACAGCGACCTGATCGTGCTGGACGAGCCCACCACCGGCATGGACGTCACCGTCCGGCAGGCGTTCTGGGCGAGCATGCGGGCGCAGGCCGACGCCGGGCGCACGGTGCTGTTCGCCACCCACTACCTGGAGGAGGCGGACTCGATCGCCGACCGCGTCCTCGTCCTGCACCGGGGCCGGCTGATCGCCGACGGCAGCTCCGCCGAGATCAAGGCGCGCGCCGGAGCCCGTCGGGTCGCCTTCGAACTCCACGACGCGGACGGGGAGTTCGACGAAGGCGTGCTGCGCCTGCTGCCGGGCGTGCAGTCCCTGGACGTCACCGCCCGGGTGCCGGGCGTGCGGACCGTCCGGATCCGCACCGCGGACGCCGACGCCAGCGTCGCCGGGCTCTACCGGGCGGGCCTGTACCCGCGCGGGCTGGAAGTCACCGGCCTCGGCCTGGAACAGGCCTTCCTGACCATCACCGGCGCGCAGGACCAGCGCGAGGACGCGAAGGAGACCGTGCGATGACCACCCTGATCCGGCTGGAGATCCTGCGGACCTTCCGCAACCGGCGCTACCTGGTCTTCACCATCGCCTTCCCGGCGCTGATGTACTTCTTCTTCACCCACGCCTACGGCTCCTCCCCACTGGCCGGCGGCCTGTCGGCGAAGACCTACTTCATGGTCTCGATGGCCACCTTCGGCGCGGTCGGCGCGGTGCTCACCGGCAGCGCGCAGCGGATCTCGCTGGAGCGCAAGAGCGGCTGGGTGCGCCAGCTGCGGCTCACCGCGCTGCCCGGCCGGGCGTACACCCTCGGCAAGATCGCCGCGAGCTCGGTGACCACGCTGCCGGCGATCCTGGTGGTCTTCGCGCTCGGCGCGGTCCAGGGCGTGTCGCTCGGTGCGGCGCAGTGGGCCGGTCTGGCGGCGGCGCTGTGGCTGGGCAGCTTCGTGTTCGCGGCGCTCGGGGTCGCGCTCGGGTACGCGGCGGCGCCGGACTCGGTGCAGACCATCGTGATGATCACCTACATGGTGATGGCGCTGTTCGGCGGGACGTGGTTCCCGGTGAGCGGCTCGCTGGAGAAGTTCGCCCGGTTCAACCCGGTATACCTGTACAACCAGCTGGCCGCGTTCACCCAGCCCGGGCACTCCCTGGACACCGGCGCGGTCGCCGGGCTGGCCGCCTTCCTCGCGGTGTTCGTCGTCGCCGCGGCGGCGCTGTACCGCCGCGACACCCGCCAGGCATGATGACCGGCATGACCGAGCCGCGCCAGACCCGCCGATCCGACGAGCAGCCGGAGGCGGGTCCGGCGCGCACGTCGTTCATGACCGTCCCGGGCTCGCCGATCGAGACCAGGCGGCAGCTGCTGGTCAAGGTCAGCTGGATGCTGCTGTGGACGATCTACCTGGCCTACCCGGTGGGCAACCTGCTGCACGGCGGGCACGGGACGGCCGCCCGGGTGTTCGGCTGGCTCTGCCTGGCGGTCTTCGTCGGCAGCTACGTCCTGCTGGTGATCTTCCGCTCGATGGTCGGGATGCGGCCCCGGGCCTGTCGGCTGATCGTCGCGATGATGGTCGTGCTCGCGAGCGTCTCGGCCTTCGTCCTCGGTGAGGCCTTCCTGACCCTCTTCACCTACGCCTCGGTGTGCGTCGCCGTGATCCTGCCGGTGCGCTACGCGCTGCCCGGTGTCGCCGCCATGGCCGCGCTCACCGCCACCGTCGGCGTGCTGAGCCACGCCGGCGGCGACACCATCCCCACCCTGGCCCTCACCTCCTTCCTCGCCGGCGCCGCGATGACCGGCATGCAGCGGCTGGTCGCCACCATGAAGGAACTGCGCGAGGCCCGCGCCGCCGTCGCCCACCTGGCCGCCTCCGAGGAACGGCTGCGCCTCTCCCGCGACCTGCACGACCTGCTCGGGCACTCGCTGTCGCTGATCACGCTGAAGAGCGAACTGGCCGGGCGGTTCATGGACGCCGGCAAGGACGAGGCGGCGCGGGCGCAGGTCGCCGACATCGAGCAGGTCGCCCGGCAGTCGCTGATCGACGTCCGGGAGGCGGTGACCGGTTTCCGCCGCCCCACCCTGCCGGTCGAACTCGCCGCCGCCCGCACCGCGCTGGCCGCCGCACAGGTCAGGCTGGAGGCCGCGCCGGAACTGGCCGACACCTGGCCGGGGCTTGCCGACGAGGAGGCGGGCGCGCTGGCCTGGGCACTGCGCGAGGCCGTCACCAACATCGTCCGGCACGGCGAGGGCGCCACCGTCTGCACCGTCACGGCCGACGAGAGCTGGGAGGGCGGCGGCGAGCGCTACGCCGTCCTGGAGATCGCCGACAACGGGCGCGGACCGGGCAAGTCCCAGCCGGGCAACGGGCTTTCGGGCCTGGAGGAGCGGCTGGCCCTGGTCGGCGGGCGGCTGGAGGCCGGGCCGGGCGAGCGGGGCCGGGGCTTCCGGCTCCGGGCCTTCGTCCCGCTGCGGACGGTCACCGCGCCGGCCGGCACGGAACCCGGCCGGTCGGGTTGACCGTCCTCCCCGGCATGGCTACCGCACTCATCCTCGGTTTCGACCCGCACACCGTCCCCGGCATGGACGGCGACGGCCTGCGGGCCGTCCTCGACGCCGAACTCGCCCGCTTCGCCGACCACGGCATCGACGCGGAGATGGCCCTGGTCGCGCCCGACGAGACGGCCGGGCCCGCGATCACCGCCGCCCTCGCCGACCGGGACTGGGACGTCGTCGTCATCGGCGGCGGCATCCGCAAGCCCGAACCCGCCCTGCCCTTCTTCGAGCTCGTCGTCAACCTCGTCCGCCGCCACGCCCCGCAGGCCGCCATCGCCTTCAACACCAGTGGCTCCGACAGTGTCGAGGCCGCGCAGCGCTGGCTCTGACCCGCGTCCGGGGGGGGGGGGGGGGGGGGGGGGGGGGGGGGGGGGGGGGGGGGGGGTGGCGGGAGGGGTGCGTGCGCAGGATCGAGGAGGAGTGGGGCGACATGACTCCGAAGTCCGCCCGGC
>NZ_JBWKER010000015.1:0-27806 GCF_056435345.1 Kitasatospora sp. NPDC043950 | reverse complement strand
CCCCAACTGTCTCCACCCCCCCCCCCCCCCCCCCCCCCCCCCCCCCCCGCGGCCACCCCCCCCCCCCCCCCCCCCCCCCCCCGGTTTCCTATGCCGACGGCCGGCCGTCGGTGAGGGCGCGGCCGAACCGGAGCGCGGGGCGGTCGTCGAGGGTGAGTTCGGCGACGACCGCGAAGCCGTTGCGGGTGAGGACGGTCTGGGAGGCGAGGTTGTCGAGGGTGGTGACGGCGGTCAGCGACGTGAGGGCGTAGTCCGCGGCGGCCAGCCGGCAGAGGTGGGCGACGGCGGTGGTGGCGACGCCCCGGCCGGTCGCGTGTTCGCCGACGCGGTAGCCGAGTTCGGCGGTGCCGTCGGTGATGTCGACGAGGTTGACGCGGCCGAGGACGGCGCCGGCCGCGTCGAGGACGACGTGGAACCGGCAGACGCCGGAGTCCTGTTCGGCGAGCAGGGCGGCGTGGCGGGCCGGGAACTCGGCGAAGTAGGCGTCACCGCGGTCCGGAACGGTCCGCGCGAACCAGGCGCGGTTGGCGCGCTCGAAGGCCAGCAGGGCGTCGGCGTGGTCCGGGCGGAGGCGTTCCAGGTTCAGCATGCCGCCAGTCTGGCCCGCAGGCCTTCGGCGAGCCAGGCGAATACCTTCCGCGGCCTCTCCGGCGCCCCTCTAAGGTCGTGGCCATGAGTGACATTCAGAACGGGGCCCTGATCCGCGTGCTGCTCGCCGAGGACCAGGGGATGGTCCGGGAGGCGCTGGCGGCGCTGCTCGGGCTGGAGGGGGACATCGACGTCGTCGCGCAGGTGGGGCGCGGGGACGAGGTGGTGGCGGCGGTGCTGGCGCACGAGGTGCAGGTGGCCGTGCTGGACATCGAGATGCCGGGGATGACGGGCATCGAGGCGGCCGCCGAGCTGCGTCGGAACGCGCCGGGGACGAGGGTGGTGATCGCGACGACCTTCGGCCGGCCGGGGTACCTGCGGCGGGCGATGGAGTCGGGGGCGGACGCGTTCCTGGTGAAGGACGCGCCGGCCTCGGAGCTGGCGGAGGCGATCCGGCGGGTGCTGCGCGGGGAGCGGGTGATCGATCCGGTGCTGGCGGCGGCCGCGCTGGCGGAGGGGGCGAATCCGCTGACGGCGCGCGAGCGGGACGTGCTGGGCGCGGCGGCGGACGGGGCGGTGAACGCGGACATCGCGCGGCGGCTGCACCTGTCGGAGGGGACGGTCCGCAACTACCTGTCGATGGCGATCCAGAAGACCGAGGCCCGCAACCGCACCGAGGCGGTGCGGATCGCCCGGGAGAAGGGCTGGCTCTGAGCGCGCCCCGGCTGACTCCGAGCGCGCCCCCCGACTGGCTCCGAGCGAGTTCCCGGGCGGTCGTCAGTTGAGCCGGTGCCGGGCGGCCCGGGCCTCCTGGCGGACCTTGGCGGCGGTGTCGGGGTCGAAGGTGTCGAGGATCTGCGCGAAGGCGTCCATCTCGGCCGAGCCACCGAGGAAGTCGCCGGTGCGGACGAGGAGTTCGGCGCGTTCGAGGCGGAGCTGGGCGGGGTGGCGGGGCAGCAGGAGGGCGAGTTCGGTGGCCCAGAGCTGGGTGCGGGCGTGTTCGGGGCGGTCGGCGGCCCAGGCGCGGATGTTGCCGAGCACGCGCAGCACGAGGTCGAGCGGCTGGGCGGGGGTGAGCAGGTCGGGGTTGAACTCCTGCCCGGCGCCGCGGACCAGGCGTTCGGCGTCGTCCGGGTCGAGCAGCCGCCCGCCGTGGAAGGGGTCGGCGAGCACGTACTCGTCGCCGCCGCCCGGCCCGCCGACGGCGACGATGACGTGGCCGGGCAGCGCGATGCCGTGGACGGCGAGCCCGGCTCGCCGCCCGACCGCCATCCACACCAGGGACAGCATGATCGGCAGTCCGCGCCGCCGCCGCAGCACGTCGGGCAGCAGCGAGGATTCGAGCCGCCGGTAGTCGGACTGCCGCCCGTGGAAGCGTTCCCGCCCGCCGAGGACGGCGGCGAGCAGGGCGGCGGTCTCCTCCGGGCCGGCGGGGGCGCGTTCGGCGACGGCGAGCCGGACGGCGCTCGCGTGCCGGTCGAGGGCGGCCTCGCAGGCGGCGAGCAGGGCGTCCACGCTGGGCGGTTCCCCGGGGTCGTCCGGGTCGAGGACCGGGCCGTGTTCGGCGGCGGCGAGCAGGCAGAGCAGCACCGGGTCGGGATGCTCGGCGCGGGCGGCGGTCCGGAAGCGGTCTCTGCTCTGCTCGGTCACGGTGACGGCGACGGCTTTCGTACGACGGGCGGGCGAACGGCGGGCGAGGAGCGGCGGGCGGGCGGGGCGGCGGTGCGGGCGGGCGGTGCTACCCCTGGGGGAGAAGGGCGTAGTGGTAAGTGTGACTGGTCGTGAAGCCGAGTCCGTCATAGAGCGCGATCGCCCCGGTGTTGTCCACCTCGACCTGGAGGTATCCACCGGTCGCCCCCTCCTCGGCGGCCCGGGCGGCGAGCACCGCCATGACGGTCGTGGCCAGCCCGGCCCGCCGGGCGTACGGCGCGACCTCGATCGCGCCGAAGCAGGCCCAGGGCCCGTCGACGACGCAGCGCCCGATCGCCAGCGGTGGCTGTCCGGGGGCGCCCGGCACGGTGGCGAACCAGACCGACGGCCCGCCGTGCAGCACCTGCCGGGCGGCCCGTTCCAGCGCCTCGTCCTCGCCGACCCGGCGGTAGAGCGAGAGCCAGGCCGGGTCGGCGGTCCGGGCGAGCCGGACCCGCTCGGGCCCGGAGCCGGCCCGGGCGAGCCCGGCCAGCGGGGCGGTGCGCACCAGGGTGGGCGCGTAACGGGCTCCCAGCCGGTCGAGCTCGGCCCGCAGCTCGTCCGGCGAGCCCGGGGTGATCACCTCGACGTACGCGGGAAGGCCGCGCGCCGCGTACCAGCGGTGGACGGCGGTGAGCGCGTCGGGCAGCGGCAGTCCGGGGTCACCGAGCGCCTGGACGGAGTTGGCGCGGCGGGTGAACCCGGCCGAGGCGCGCAGCGTCCACGCGCCGAGCGGCTCCTGTTCGACGGCCGGCCAGCCGCGGGCCGCGATCCGCTGGAGTTCGACGGGCGTGGCGGCGGGCAGCGGTGCGCGCCGGGCCGGGAAGAGCGGCACGACCTTGCCCGCGACCAGCAGCTTCTCGGGGAAGGAGACGGGGTCGCCGGTCCGCGGAGCGACCGTCAGTCCATGATCGTCCCACGATGTGAGCACGCCGATCGAATCCCGGAACACCGGCCGGTCGTCCACGAACCCCGAGAGGCGCCGGACGGACACGCGTCGTCCCACGTCAGAGCGATCTATCCGGACCTCCGGACGGTCCTGGGCCGGGCCGCCTGCCGTCATCTGGGCACCTCCTGTGCATTTGCGGTCTCCGACCCGCGATACTAGGGGCGGGCATCGACGACGCCGCGCTCACCGCGCACGCGAGCAGAACAGAACGGGCCGCCACGGCCCTTCCGAGGAGGAACGACAGCGTGACCTACGTCATCGCGCAGCCTTGTGTCGACGTGAAGGACAAGGCGTGCATCGAAGAGTGCCCGGTTGACTGCATCTACGAGGGCGAGCGATCGCTCTACATCCACCCGGATGAGTGTGTCGACTGTGGCGCTTGCGAGCCGGTCTGCCCGGTCGAGGCGATCTTCTACGAGGACGACACCCCGGAGGAGTGGAAGGACTACTACAAGGCGAACGTCGAGTTCTTCGACGATCTGGGTTCGCCCGGTGGCGCCTCGAAGCTGGGCCTGATCGAGCGCGACCACCCCTTCATCGCCGCTCTGCCGCCGCAGAACGCCGACCACTGACGATCGGTGGCATCTGAGCTGTGAACACCAACAGCACGCGCGCGCCGTTCCCGGGTCACCCGGGGGCGGCGCGCCGCCCATCTGGCCGAGGAAGGCTGTCCGACCTCCTGCCGGTCTTCCCCTGGGACAAGCTGGAGCCGTACAAGGCGACCGCGCTGGCCCACCCGGGCGGTCTCTGCGACTTCTCGGTGGGCACCCCGGTGGACCCGGTCCCCGAGGTGATCCAGAAGGCGCTGGCCGCCGCCACCGACACGCCGGGCTACCCGACGGTGTGGGGCCCGGTGGAGCTGCGCGAGGCGATCGCCGGCTGGCTGCACCGCCGCTGCGGCGCCGAGATCGGTCCGCAGGCCGTGCTGCCGACCGTCGGCTCCAAGGAGCTGGTGGCCTGGCTGCCGACCCAGCTCGGCCTCGGCCCGGGCGACCAGGTCGCCTACCCGCGGCTGGCCTACCCGACGTACGAGGTGGGCGCGCGGCTGTGCGGCGCGGAGCCGGTCGAGTACGACTCGGTGGACGAGCTGGACGGTTCGCGGGTCCGCCTGCTCTGGGTGAACTCGCCGTCCAACCCGACCGGCCGGGTGCTCGGCGCGGACGAGCTGCGCCGGGCGGTCGCCTGGGCCCGGGAGCACGGGGCGCTGCTGGTCAGCGACGAGTGCTACCTGGAGCTGGGCTGGTCCGCCGAGCCGGTCTCGGTCCTGCACCCGGACGTCTGCGGCGCGGGCCACGAGGGCCTGCTGGCCGTCCACTCGCTCTCCAAGCGCTCCAACCTGGCCGGCTACCGCGCCTCCTTCGTGGCGGGCGACCCGGTGGTGGTCAGGGAGCTGCTGGAGGTGCGCAAGCACGGCGGCATGATCGTGCCGGCGCCGGTCCAGGCGGCGACGATCGCGGCGCTGTCGGACGACGCGCACGTGGCGGAGCAGCGGGAGCGGTACGCGGCCCGGCGCTCGGCGCTGCGGGCGGCGCTGGAGGCGTACGGCTTCCGGGTCGAGCACTCGGAGGCGAGCCTCTACCTGTGGGTGACGCAGGACCGCCCGTGCTGGGAGACCGTGGCCGAGCTGGCCGGACTGGGCATCCTGGTGGCGCCCGGCGACTTCTACGGGCCGGCCGGCGAGCGCTTCGTCCGGGTCGCGTTCACCGCGACCGACGAGCGGGTGGCCGCGGCCGTGGAGCGGCTGAACGCGGCCCGCTGACCGACGCCGAAGGGGCCGGTGTTCCGAGAGCGGAACACCGGCCCCTTCGCCGTACCCGGGGCGGGTTACAGCGGCAGGCCGCTGATGCTGCCGCCGTTCACGCCGCCCAGCAGGCCGCCGATCGGGCCGAGCGCGCCGGTGAGGCCGGACAGCGGGTTGTTCGGGCCGAGGTCGGCGCCGCCGAGGCGGTTGGCCGAGCCGTGCTCGGCCAGGCCCAGGACGTCGGTGCCGGGCAGGGCGGGCAGCGCGCGCGCGACGGAGCCGAGCGGCAGCGCGTCGGTGACGGCGTTGGTGCCGGGGACGGCGCCGGCGAGCTTGTCGGCGCCGGGCAGGCCCTTGGCGATGGCGCCGGTCTGGGCGAGCCCGCCGACCGGGCTGGCCGCGGCGCTGCGGGTGCCGACGCCCTTGCCGGTGACGGCCTCGCCGAGCTTGCCGGCCAGTGCGGAGGCGACCTTCGGGGTGACGGCGGAGAGCTGGCCGGTGGTGGCGGCGGTCTGGTCGACCGGGGCGGTCAGCGAGCTGGCCTTCTCGTTCGCCTCGGGGAGCTGGTGGGCGACGATGTTGCCGGCGGCGTCGGCGGAGGCCGGTACGCCCGCGGCGACGGTGGCGGCGCCGGTGCTGCCGGCGGCCTGGCCCAGCTGGTGGGTGGTGTGCTGGAGGGTGGAACCGGTGTCGGTGTTGGTCAGCTGGCCCAGCGGCGCGGCCAGGTCGCTCTTGGGCAGCAGGGCGTCGCCGCCCAGGGCGGACGCGGAGCCGGCCGCGACCAGCGGGGTCGCGCCGGCCGCCACGAGCAGCGCGGCGCTGGCGATCCGTCGCGTGAGGGGGTGAGACATGGGGCTCCTCGGAGGGTCTGGGTCCGTCACGTCCGCCGGGCGGACTGACGGTGTTACCGCTTGAGAAGCCAGATGGTTTCGGCCTGGACCAGGAAAGTGTCTGACCGACCATCGGATCGTAGGACCGCCGTGACGGCGCCTGGCGGGGTCCGTACGGCCCCGTGGGCCCGGCGCCGGGCAAGGGGAGTGACGGTTCTCCGGCGGGGCCGCCACGGCGGGCTCCCGGTCCACCGGGGTTGACCGGATTCACCCGTCCGGCGGCCACCCGAACGTCAGTGCGTCAGCCCTTGTCGGACGTGGCGAGGGTGACCTGAACGAGCTTGGTCGACGTCCCGGAGGTCTGCGGCTGCCAGCCGTCCTCCGACTTGGTCTTGCGCCAGATCTTCCCGTCGTAGGCGACCGTCGCGATGCCCAGCTGCTGGGCCTGGGCGACCGCCCAGTGGGCGACCTCCCAGCCGCTCGCCCGCTCGGCGGTGATTCCGTCGTCGGTTCCGTCGGTCGAGGAGGTCAGCGCGGCGGCGGACGGGTCCGGGGTGAGCGAGACCGCGTTCTCGGCGCCCTTGATGGTCGAGGCGTACCCGGTGGCCGGGGTCACGGTGCGGCCGAACTCGCGGCGCACCCGGTCGGACAGCACCTGGGCCCGGTCCGCGGCGGTGGGCTGGACGGCGGCCGGGGAGACGGTGGAGCCCGCCGTGGGGGAGGGCGAGTCGACCGGATCCGGCTTGGCGTAGTCGTGCACCACGCAGGAGAACGAACCGGGCTCCCGGCCGGCCAGCGCCGAGGTGAGCAGCGTCGCCTTGGTCTCGTGCTTGGCGTACGCCTGCGGGTAGCCGCTCTTCTGCACGGCCTGGGCCGCGTCGGTCAGCGGCAGCCGGGTGTAGCCGGGCACCTTGACCAGGCCGTCCAGGAACTTGTTGGTCGCGTAGACCGGGTCCCCGATCTGCTGCGCCGTGCCCCAGCCCATCGAGGGCCGCTGCTGGAACAGGCCGATCGAGTCCCGGTCGCCGCCCGCGAGGTTGCGCAGCTTGGACTCCTGCATCGCGGTGGCCAGCGAGATCGTCGTCGCCCGGTCCGGCAGTCCGCGCGAGCGCGCCACCGCGGCGATCGTCGCGGCGTTGGCCGCCTGCGGGAGCTCCAGCGTGCCGCTGCCGGCCGCGGTCTTCACCGAGCAGCCCTCGGGCTCGCCCTGTTTGAAGCCGAACCACCAGATGCCGACCACGGCCAGTCCCGCGACCAGCGCGAGGCCGAGCAGGCCGACGATCACGAGCAACAGCGCGCGCAGTGGACCGCGGCGGGGGGGCGCCAACTCCTCGCCCAGCTCCTCGCCGCTCTTTCTCCTGGCCACCGTCGCCCCTCTCGCGCCTTGCTTCTTGATCCGACACCGTACCCACTCGGACGGGTGTGCGGCGCCACCCGGTTGCGGTTGCCGGTCCGCTCGCTCCGGGGCGGGCCCGCGCGCGCCGCGTCACGGAAGCGCCACACGGGGTGCACGCCACGCGGACTAGGCTGGCGCCATGAGCAGCCCGAACCCGACGCCCCTGGACCTCACCCTCGACGGCGGCGCGCTGACCGCCCGGCTCGTCGACTTCCCGTCGGTGAGCGGCGACGAGCAGGCGCTCGCCGACGCCGTGGAGACCGCGCTGCGCGGCTACCCGCACCTGACCGTGGACCGGTACGGCAACAACGTGGTCGCCCGCACCACCCTCGGCCGCCCCGAGCGCGTCCTGCTCGCCGGCCACCTGGACACCGTGCCGATCGCCGACAACGTGCCCTCCCATGTCGAGGGGGACCTGCTCTACGGCTGCGGCACCTCGGACATGAAGTCCGGCGTCGCCGTCCAGCTGCGGCTCGCCGCCACCCTGCCCGAGCCCAACCGCGACCTCACCTTCGTGTTCTACGACTGCGAGGAGGTGGAGGCCCACCGCAACGGCCTCGGCCACCTCGCCAGGGAGCGCCCGGACTGGCTGGCCGCCGACTTCGCGGTGCTGATGGAGCCGAGCGGCGCGGTCGTCGAGGGCGGCTGCCAGGGCACCCTGCGGGCGCAGATCCGGCTCACCGGCGTGCGCGCGCACTCGGCCCGCAGCTGGCTCGGCGACAACGCCATCCACCACGCCGCCGAGGTGCTCACCCGGCTCGCGGACTACCGGCCGCGCCGGGTGGAGATCGACGGCCTGGAGTACCGGGAGGGCCTGAACGCCGTCCGGATCGACGGCGGCGTGGCCGGCAACGTCATCCCGGACGAGTGCGTCGTGACGGTCAACTTCCGCTACGCGCCGGACCGCAGCGAGGCGGAGGCGGAGAAGCACGTGCGCGAGGTCTTCGACGGCTTCGAGCTGACCGTCACCGACTTCGCCCCGGGCGCGCTGCCCGGGCTCGCCCAGCCGGCCGCCCAGGCCTTCCTGGAGGCCACCGGCGGCCAGGCCCGCGCCAAGTTCGGCTGGACCGACGTCGCCCGGTTCAGCGCGCTGGGCGTCCCGGCGGTCAACTACGGCCCCGGTGACCCGAACCTCGCGCACAAGCGGGAGGAGCACTGCTCGCTGAGCGCCATCGCGGAGACCGAGGAGCGGCTGCGGGCCTGGCTGACCAGCTGAGGTGCCGTTCCGATGATCGGCCGGTCCGACCGGCCGATCATCGGCTGAGCGCCATCTTCCGGTCGCCCAACCGACCTTCCCCTGTTGCCTGAAAACCGGGATCACCGGACGTAGGGTTTCGTCATGACAGGCACAGGAGACGAGAAGCACTACGGACACGGCCCCGAGCAGGTCGGCGTGCCGCGGAAGAAGAAGGCCTGGCCCGAGAAGCAGAAGGGCCCGGTGCTGGTGCGCCGGGACCAGGTCGGCACGAGCACCACGGACCAGCGGCTGCTGGACACCACCGGCCCGACCGACTGGCTGCACACCGATCCGTGGCGGGTGCTGCGGATCACCTCCGAGTTCGTCGAGGGCTTCGGCGCCCTCGCCGAACTCCCGCCCGCGATCAGCGTCTTCGGCTCCGCCCGGACCCCGGCCGACTCGCCCGAGTACGAGGCCGGCGTGGCCATCGGCCGGGCCCTCGCCGAGGCCGGCTACGCGGTGATCACCGGAGGCGGTCCGGGTGCCATGGAGGCCGCCAACCGCGGCGCCTCCGAGGCCGGCGGCCTCAGCGTCGGCCTCGGCATCGAGCTGCCCTTCGAGCAGGGCCTCAACGAGTTCGTCGACCTCGGGCTGAACTTCCGTTACTTCTTCGTCCGCAAGACGATGTTCGTGAAGTACTCCCAGGGCTTCGTGGTCCTGCCCGGCGGGCTCGGCACGCTGGACGAGCTGTTCGAGGCGCTCACCCTGGTGCAGACGAAGAAGGTCACCCGCTTCCCGGTGATCCTCTTCGGTAGCGCGTACTGGGGCGGCCTCTACGAGTGGCTGAAGAACACCCTGGTCGCGCAGGGCAAGGCGGCCCCGCACGACCTGGAGCTGTTCCACATCACCGACGAGATCGACGAGGTCATGAAGATCCTCGCCGACACCCGCCGGCCGACCAACCAGATCTAGGCCGGACAGGCCTGGGCCCCCGGCCCTCCGGGCCGCCTACGCCAGCCCCCGGCGGGCGACCGCCGGGGGGCGGGTGCCCCGGATCGAGGCGACCATGTCCAGCACCTGGCGGGTCTCCGCGACCTGGTGGACCCGGTAGACCTGCGCGCCCAGCCAGGCCGAGACCGCGGTGGTGGCCAGGGTGCCGAGCAGCCGCTCGTTCACCGGCCGGTCCAGCGTCTCGCCGACGAAGTCCTTGTTGGACAGCGAGACCAGCACCGGGAAGCCGGTCGCGGTCATCTCCGGCAGCCGCCGGGTGGCCTCCAGCGAGTGCCGGGTGTTCTTGCCGAAGTCGTGCCCCGGGTCGATGATCACCGCGTCCCGCCGCACACCCAGCCCCACCGCCCGCTCGGCCAGCCCGACGGTCACCCGCAGGATGTCCGCCATCACGTCCTGGTAGCCGATCCGGTGCGGCCGGGTGCGCGGCTCGGCGCCGCCCGCGTGCGTGCAGACCAGCCCGACGTCGTGGCGCGCGGCCACCTCGGCGAGCTTCGGGTCCACCCCGCCCCAGGCGTCGTTCAGCAGGTCGGCGCCCACCTCGCAGACCGCCTCGCCGACCTCGTGCCGCCAGGTGTCGACGCTGATAACGGCCTCCGGGTGGCGCTTGCGCAGCTCGGCCACGAAGGGCACGGTGCGCCGCAGCTCCTCCTCCACCGTGACCTCGTCACCGGGCCCGGCCTTCACCCCGCCGATGTCCAGGATCGCCGCTCCCTCGGCCATCGCGCGGTCGGCGGCGGCGAACGCGGCCTCGTCCGCGAAGGTCGCCCCCCTGTCGAAGAACGAGTCCGGCGTCCGGTTGACGATCGCCATGATCACCAGCTCGTCGTCACCGAATTCCCGCGGTCCCAGGCGCAGTGCCACCGATGTCTCCTCCACAGCTGCTGCGGGTGCGATGATGGCCCCCGGCCTCACAGGGACCATGCTGTCATGATCAGTTTGGTCGGGGGCACTTCGCAGCAGGCCGGCCGGGAGTTCGGGAGGACAGCTCGTGTTCTGGGTGATCGTGGTCGCCATGGCCGTGGTGGTCGGCGGCGCCGCGCTGGTGGCGCTCGGCGGGGGCGGCTCGATGCCGGAGGCGGTGCAGGACCGCATCGCCGCCCGGCTGCCGCAGGACCGTCCGCTGAGCAAGGCGGACGTGGACGACCTGCGGCTGCCGATGGCCGTCCGCGGCTACCGGATGGACGAGGTCGACGACGTCCTGGACCGCCTCGGCGCCGAACTCGCCTACCGCGACTCGCGGATCGCCGAACTGGAGGCCGCCGGCCACCTGCGCGGCGCGGTCGAGGCGACCGACGGCCCGGACGCCGGCGCCGAACCGCTGCCCGGCCTGGAGGAGTTCGCGAAGGTGGTCGAACCGGCCGTCGCGCTCACCAAGGAGCGGCCCGAGCAGGAGCGGCCCGAGGACGCGAAGCCGGTGAACGACCGGTGACCGCTCCCGCCGAGGGCGCGGTGCTCGGCGCGGACGGCCTGCGCCGCTGCGCCTGGGGCGAGTCGACCGACGACTACCGGGCCTACCACGACACCGAGTGGGGCCGTCCGGTGCACGGCGACGACGCCCTGTTCGAGCGGGTCTGCCTGGAGGCGTTCCAGTCCGGGCTGTCCTGGCTGACCATCCTGCGCCGCCGGGAGGGCTTCCGGTCCGCGTTCGCCGG
Source organism: Kitasatospora sp. NPDC043950 (assembly GCF_056435345.1). Taxonomy (NCBI): domain Bacteria; kingdom Bacillati; phylum Actinomycetota; class Actinomycetes; order Kitasatosporales; family Streptomycetaceae; genus Kitasatospora; species Kitasatospora sp. NPDC043950. The sequence continues at coordinate 16,773 of NZ_JBWKER010000015.1, read as the reverse complement.
CTTCGGGATCGCCGCGGTCGCCGAGTTCGGCGAGGCGGACGTGGAGCGGCTGCTCGCCGACACCGGCATCATCCGCAACCGGGCCAAGATCGAGGCCGCCATCGCCAACGCCCGGGTCGCCCGCGACCTGGACGGCGGGCTGGACGCGCTGATCTGGCGGTTCGCCGGAGCCCCGGACCGGCCGGCCCCCCGCACGATGGGGGAGGTGCCGGCCGTCACGCCCGAGTCGACCGCGCTCGCGAAGGCCCTGAAGAAGGAGGGCTTCCGCTTCGTCGGCCCGACCACCGCCTACGCCCTGATGCAGGCCTGCGGCCTGGTCGACGACCACCTGGCGGACTGCCACGTCCGCACCGCGCGCCCGGTGTGATCCGAAGAGGGCCGCTGGGCGCGCCCTAGCGGCCCAGGTAGGTCGGCTTCTCCTTGGCGATGAAGGCGCGGACCGCGATCCGGTGGTCCTCGCTCTCGCCGGCCAGGGTCTGCAGCTCGTCCTCCTTGTCGAGCAGTTCGTCCAGCGAGTGCGAGGCGCCGTACGCCAGCGACTCCTTGATGGCGCCGTAGGCCACCGTGGGGCCCGCGGCCAGCTCCCGGGCGAAGGCCCGCGCGGTGGCGGCGAGCTCCCCGGCCGGCACCACCCTGGTGGCCAGGCCCAGCTCCAGCGCCTCGGCGGCCTTGACCGTCCGGGGCAGCATCAGCAGCTCGGTGGCCCTGGCGTGCCCGACCAGCCGGGGCAGCGTCCAGGAGGCGCCCGAGTCGGCGGTCAGGGCGATCCCGGCGAAGGCGGTGTTGAAGCCGGCCCGGTCGGAGAGGACCCGGAAGTCGCAGGCGAAGGCCAGCGAGGCGCCCGCGCCGGCCGCCACCCCGCCGACCGCGGCGACGGTCGGCTTGCGCATCCCGGCCAGCGCCCGCACCAGCGGGTTGTAGTGCTCGGCGACGGTGCCCAGCGGGCTCTGTCCGGTCTCCTCGGCCCGCTTCAGCGCCGTCAGGTGCTCGTTCAGGTCCTGCCCGACGCAGAACGCGCGCTCGCCGGCCCCGGTCAGCAGCACCGCCCGCACCGCCGGGTCCGCGGCCGCGGCGGCCACGGCGTCCCGCAGCGCGACCTTGGTCGCGACGTCCAGGGCGTTCATCGCCTCTGGGCGGTTGATGGTGATGACGGCCAGGCCGCCGTCCAGCTCGTACAGCACGGAATCGGACATGGGCGAGGGCTCCCTGTGGTCGGCTCGGTGTCGGTCGTGTGCCAGGATGCCGGAGCGGACGGCCGGGTGGGGAGTGTGAGGTATCGCACCTTTCGACGGCCCGCGCGCCGCCGCCACGCCGGGGCTTATGACGGCAATTGCGGCGCTTGGGGGCGGTCCGGCCGATGTTGCACCGAGAGTGATGTTGGTCATCAGCCCGTGGCATGCGGGATAATGGCTTCCGATCAATGCGTTCGATACCGGCGGTGGACGGACTGCCGGTGCGTAGCTGAGCGGTTGCAGGAAGGGGAACGAGCATGGCGGCCATGAAGCCGCGGACGGGTGACGGCCCGCTCGAAGTCACCAAAGAGGGACGGGGCATCATCATGCGCGTTCCGCTCGAAGGCGGCGGACGCCTTGTGGTGGAGCTCACACCTGACGAGGCCGACGCCCTCGGCGAGGCCCTGAAGAAGGCCTGCGGCTGACCGCAGCGGGTGCTCGTCATCTCCTGGAGATGTGCTGCCGGGCCCGGGTACGACGTCATGTCGGCCCGGGCCCCGCGGCGTTTGGGGCCCTGCCCGGCCGCCCGGAGGCCGCGGTCCGGGGCGGCGGGGCCGCTGCCTGACGGTCCGGCTGCCTGACGGCCCTGCCGCTCGACGGTCCTACCGCTTGATGGCGCAGAGCAGTCCGTCCGAGACCGGCAGCAGCGCCGGCAGCAGCGCCTCGCTCTCCCGGACGTCCCGGACCAGGTCGCGCACCGCGCCCGTCTGGGGGTCCTGCAGCTCCGGCTCGGCCAGCCGGCCCTCCTGGAACACCCCCTCGAAGCAGACCATCCCGCCCGGCCGCAGCAGCCGCATCGCCTCCAGCAGGTACTCCCTGGACTCGGCCGGGTCGCCGTCGCAGAACACCAGGTCGTACTGGCCGTCGGCGAGCCGGGGCAGCACCTCCAGCGCCCGGCCCGGTATGAACCGCGAGCGGTTGGCCGCGAATCCGGCCGCGTGGTACGCCTCGCGGGCCAGCTGCTGGCGCACCGGCTCGGAGTCCACCGTGGTGAGCACGCCGTCCGGCCGCATGCCGCGCAGCAGGTAGACCCCGGAGACGCCCGTCCCGGTGCCGATCTCGGCCACCGCCTTGGCGTCCAGTGCCGCGGCCAGCAGCCGCAGGCACGCCCCGCCGCTGGGCCCGATCGCCCGTATCCCGGTGCGCGCGGACTGCGCCCGGGCGTAGGTCAGCACCGCGTCCTCGCCGACGTAGGTGTCGGCGAGGGCCACACGCGCGGGCCCGAACTCGCTGATGGCTGCCTCTTTCGGAGCCCCGGGTTACGGCCCGGTGCCGAGGGAAGTCGATATTTCCTGGCACAGATTACTGGCCGACCGGGAACCGCGTACGGCGGCGGGCCGTTGTCACGAAGGACCGGGTACGGGAGACCTCCCGGGCACTTTTATCCGGGCTTGACGGGTGAGGTGGATATGGTGGTGGCCCTGCTGGGCAGAAGAGCCGACCGAGGAGGTGTGGCCGAGGGCGACGTCCCCGTGCGGCGGCACTCCCGCGGCACCGCGTCGGCCCGTACGCCGAAGCCCGTGATGAACCAGCCTGCGCACTCCGACCTGGACCAGCCCGCCGCCGCGACGCCGGCCGCCGGTACCACCGAGGCCCCCGCCCTCGCGACCTTCACCGAGGGCCCCGACGCGCAGACCTGGACTCCACCCTCCTGGGAGGAGATCGTCGAGGCGCACAGCGCCCGGGTCTACCGCCTCGCGTACCGCCTGACGGGCAACCAGCACGACGCCGAGGACCTCACCCAGGAGGTCTTCGTCCGGGTGTTCCGTTCGCTGTCCACCTACACCCCCGGCACGTTCGAGGGCTGGCTGCACCGGATCACCACCAACCTGTTCCTGGACATGGTCCGCCGCCGCCAGCGCATCCGCTTCGACGCGCTCGGCGAGGACGCGGCCGAGCGGCTCGCCTCCCGCGAGCCCAGCCCGGCCCAGCACTTCAGCGACACCCACTTCGACGCCGACGTGCAGCACGCCCTGGACACCCTCGCCCCGGAGTTCCGCGCCGCCGTGGTGCTCTGCGACATCGAGGGACTGTCCTACGAGGAGATCGCCGCCACGCTGGGCGTCAAGCTCGGCACCGTCCGCAGCCGCATCCACCGCGGCCGCTCGCACCTGCGCGCCGCGCTCAAGCACCGTGCCCCCGGCTCGGCCCCCGGGCGCGAGCGCCGCGGCGGCTCGGAGGAGCCGGTGCCGGTCGGCGCCGCCGTCGAGGGCGCGCTCGCGCCGGGTGCGCGCGGACGGAGGCGATCGTGAGCGGAACCGGCCGGTCCGGGCCGGGCCAGCCGGACCCGTCCGGCCGGTCCGCGGCCAGGCGGGGCTGGGCCCTGCCCGGCCGCCGCGGCGGCGACGAACCGGGCGAGCCCGTCCTGCCCGCGCTGCCGCTGCCGGGCGAGACGGCGCTGCGCGCGGTGCCGGTGCGCCCCGCCGAGCCGGCCGCCGAGGAGCACCACCTCGGTGAGCGCCTCTCCGCGTTCCTGGACGGCGAACTCGGCCACGACTCGCGCGATCGCGTCCAGGCCCACCTGGCGACCTGCCCGCAGTGCCTCGCCGAGGTCGACGCGGGCCGGGCCGTCAAGCACCTGCTGACCCGCACCGGCACCCCCGGCCCCTCCTCCGGCCTGATGGCCCGGCTGATGGCCGTCGGCGGCCTGCCCGAGGACGATCCGGCGGACGCCGACTGGCCCGTCCGCCGCGGCAGCCGCGGTGACGACGACGACCTGCCCGGCGGCGGGGTCGCGGCCGGCGGCACGCTCGGCGGCAGCCGGCTCACCGGCGGCTCCTTCGGCCGCGGCGCAGGCGCCTCCTTCGGCGCGGGCGCGCTCGGCGCCGACACCCCGGTGCCCGGGGTCGACCCGCGGGCGTTCGGGCGCGGCGGCGCGGTGCTGCGGCCCCTGATGGGCCGGCGCAACGGCCGCCCCGAGGCCGCGGCCCGCCCCGAGAGCACCGTCCGGCCCCGCCCGGCCGCCGCCGTACGCTCCGCCGCGCCGCGCGGGCGCCGCTTCGTCTTCGCCGCCGCGGGCGCCTTCTCGGTCGCCGCGGTCACGCTCGGCGGGGTCGGCGGCCTCAGCGCGCAGAGCGAGGACCAGCACGGCAACCCGGTCAGCACGGTCGGCAACAGCGGCGGCACGGGCCGCAGCGGGGGCCTGGTCCCGATGACCGCGCAGATCCCGGTGGACTTCCCGGCCCACCCCGTCGCCGCGACCCGCGACGCGACGCCGCCGCCGGCCTCGGAGCGCAACTCGGGCGGCCTGCCCGCACTGCGCCAGCAGACCCGCTAGGCCCTGTCCGCACCTAGAGCGCCGCTCGCGCCCCGGTCGCGACGATCTCGGCCATCGGCAGGTCTTTACCACGGCTTCATCGCAGCGTGGACCATGGACCCGCCGATGGCCATTACCCTGTAGGGACCGTCGTCCGACGAGCTAGGGAGCTTAGGTGTTCAGCGATGTAGGCGGGCTGGAGATCCTGACCCTGGCCGTGATGGCGATCATCATCTTCGGCCCCGACAAGCTGCCGAAGCTGATCCAGGACACCATGGGCTTCATCCGGAAGGTCCGTTCCTTCGCCGACAACGCGAAGGAGGACATCCGCAGCGAGCTGGGCCCCGAGTTCAAGGACTTCGAGTTCGAGGACCTGAACCCCAAGACCTTCGTCCGCAAGCAGCTCATGGGCGGCGAAGAGGACCCGCTGGGCCTCAAGGAGATGAAGGACTCGCTCGACATCCGCTCGGTCCTGGACGACAAGCCGGCGGCGCCGGTGAACGGCCGCAGCGGCAGCGTCAGCTTCGAGAAGGCCGCCGCCCCGGTGGCGGCCTCCACCGGGGCGCCGTTGCAGCCCGGCGAGCGGCCCCCGTTCGACCCCGACGCGACCTGACCGGCCCCCGGTCACACCCCGTACGACCACGCCACCGCCCCGCCCGGCCGCCCGGCTGAGCGGGGCGGCGGCGTGTGCGCCGCTATTGTGCTGATTGTTCCCGCTGAGCCGTCCGTCACATTCCGCGCTGTCGCGGACCAGGAACGGCTCCCGGGAACGCCGCGGTACGCCACGATGGGAGCGCGCCACGGCAGGCAAACGTGTGTTTGAGGAGGCCCGGGGATGGACGCGACGAGTCAGGCGGTGGGGACGACGGCCACGGCCGGCGGCCCGGTGGTCGGCGGGCAGGCCGGCCCGGCGGACCCGCTGGTGCCCTACCTGTCCGCCGACTTCCCCTGGTACGGCCTGGACGACGGCTGGACCGGCCGCCGCTACCTGATGCAGGCCGGCGCCGGAGGCCCCCGGGCCGGGGCGCCCGGCAGCGTCGACTACGGCAGCCTCGGCCACGGCGAGGAGCCGGCCAGGCAGTACGAGCCGCGCGACATGCGCAGGTTCGCGGTCGTGGTCACGGTGGCCCGCCGGGACAGCCGCCGCAGCGCCGACAACACCGGCACCCTGGAGGCGACCTCCGCCTCCTCCGCCGCCTGGCTGGCCGGCTCGGGCCTGCTCGCCTCGACCTGGCCCGGCCAGCTCGACCGCGCGCTGCGCCAGGACTGGCTGGACCAGCAGAGCACCCTCGCGTGGGACCTCGCCGACGACCTGGCCGGCCCCGGCTGGTCCACCCTCAGCCTCCCGGTGAACGGCCTGCCGCAGCCCTTCCGCTACCGCGAGTCCGAGTACGGCTGGGTGCTCGCCGGCGAGGCCCCGGGCGTCCTGCTCGGCGCCTACGGCCGCGGCGTCAGCGCCTACGGAGCCGGCTTCGCCACCGCCCCCGACCTGACCGCCTACACCCGCCCGTAGGGCGCGACGACGCCGAGTACGCCGAAGGGGCCGGGTGGTCGAACCACCCGGCCCCTTCGGCGACGCGTCATCAGAACTTGTTCTTCGGGGTCAGCCCGAGGGAGAGCCCGGAGAGGCCGCGCTGGCGGCCGCCGAGCTTGCCGGCGACGGCGCGCAGGGCGACGCCGGCCGGGGAGTCGGGGGCGGCGAGCACGACCGGGCGGCCGTCGTCGCCGCCCTCGCGCAGGCGCACGTCGATCGGGATCGAGCCGAGCACCGGGACGGTCGCGCCGACGGTGCGGGTGAGCGCGTCCGCGACGGTCTGGCCGCCGCCGGTGCCGAAGACGTCGATCATCTCGTCGCAGTGCGGGCACGGCATGCCGGACATGTTCTCGATCACGCCGACGATCTTCTGGTGGGTCTGCACCGCGATGGTGCCGGCCCGCTCGGCCACCTCGGCGGCGGCCATCTGCGGGGTGGTGACGATCAGGATCTCCGCGTTGGGGACCAGCTGGGCCACCGAGATCGCGATGTCGCCGGTGCCGGGCGGCAGGTCCAGCAGCAGGACGTCCAGGTCGCCCCAGTAGACGTCGGCGAGGAACTGCTGGAGCGCGCGGTGCAGCATCGGGCCGCGCCAGACCACCGGGGCGTTGCCCGGGGTGAACATGCCGATCGAGATGACCTTCACGCCGTGCGACTGCGGCGGCATGATCATGTCCTGGACCTGGGTGGGCCGGCCCTCGACGCCGAGCATGCGGGGCACGCTGTGGCCGTAGATGTCGGCGTCCACGACGGCGACCTTCAGGCCGTCGGCGGCCATCGCGGCGGCCAGGTTGACCGTGACCGAGGACTTGCCGACGCCGCCCTTGCCGGAGGCGACGGCGTAGACCCGGGTCAGCGTGCCCGGCTTGGCGAACGGGATCTCCCGCTCGGGGGCGCCGCCGCGCAGCAGCTGGGAGAGCTCCTTGCGCTGCTCGTCGCTCATCACGTCGAGCTCGACCTCGACGCCGGTCACACCGGGCACGCGGCCGACCGCTTCGCGGACCCGGGTGACGATGGTGTCGCGCATCGGGCAGCCGGAGACGGTCAGGTAGACCGCGACGCGCACCACGCCGCCCTCGGCGATCTCGACCGATTTCACCATGCCGATCTCGGTGATCGGGCGGTTGATCTCCGGGTCGTTGACGGTCGCCAGCGCCTGGCGTACGGACTCCTCCGTGACGCCGGCCGCGACCTCTGTCTCGTTGGCCATGCCTTGATGGTACGGCGCTCGGGGGATCCCCTAACCCGACGGTGGCGTGCCGCCGGTCACAGCGTCTCGGAGGGCTCCCGGCGCTCCTCGATCTCCTTGAGCAGGGACTGGAGTTCGGAGCGGATGAAGTCCCGGGTGGCGACCTCGCCGAGCCCGTGCCGCAGTGCCGCGACCTCGCGGGTCAGGTACTCGGTGTCCGCGATGTTGCGGTCGCTGCGGGCCCGGTCCTGCTCCATGTTGACCCGGTCCCGGTTGTCCTGGCGGTTCTGCGCGAGCAGGATCAGCGGGGCCGCGTAGGAGGCCTGGAGCGACAGCACCAGGGTGAGGAAGATGAAGGGGTAGCTGTCGAAGCGCACGTTCTCCGGCAGCAGGGTGTTCCAGGCCACCCAGATGATGATCACCACCGTCATCCAGACGATGAAGCGGCCGGTGCCCAGGAAGCGCGCGATCCGTTCGGAGAGCTTGCCGAACGCCTCCGGGTCGTAGGCGGGCAGCGAGATCAGCCCGGGCCGGGCGGTGCGGGGCTGGTCGAGCCGGGTGCGGGCCGGGCCGGCCACGGAGATCTCGGCGCGCCGCTCCCGGCCGCCCTCCCGGCCGCGCAGTTCGCGCAGCTGGCGCAGTTCCCGCAGTTCGCTCTGGAGGCGTTGGCGGGGGGACTCGTCCCGCCGCCCCTTGCGGTCAGCGTCCACCGTGCACCTCTTCCCTCGTGCCGTCCGTGTCGTCGTGGCCGTGCAGGACGGACTCGCGCCAGTCCTCCGGCAGCAGGTGGTCGAGCACGTCGTCGACGGTCACCGCGCCGAGCAGGTGGTCGGCCTCGTCGACGACCGGCGCGGACACCAGGTTGTAGGTCGCCAGGTAGCTGGTGATCAGTGACAGCGGGGTGTCCGGCGGCAGCGGGTCCAGGTCGTCGTCGACCAGCGAGCCGACCAGCACGTACGGCGGCTCGCGCAGCAGCCGCTGGAAGTGCACGGTGCCCAGGTACTTGCCGGTCGGGGTCTCGTTCGGCGGCCGGCAGACGTACACCTGCGCGGCGAGCGCGGGCTTGTGGTCGGAGACCCGGATGCGGGCGAGTGCCTCGGCCACGGTCGCGTCCGGCTCCAGCACGACCGGCTCGGTGGTCATCAGACCGCCGGCGGTGTTCTCCTCGTACGACAGCAGGCGGCGGACGGGCTCGGCCTCGTCCGGCTCCATCAGCTGGAGCAGCCGCTCGGCCTCGTCGGCGGGCAGTTCGGAGAGCAGGTCGGCGGCGTCGTCCGGGTCCATCGCCTCCAGGACGTCGGCGGCGCGTTCGTCCTTGAGCTTGCCGATGATCTCGACCTGGTCGTCCTCGGGCAGCTCCTCCAGGACGTCGGCGAGCCGCTCGTCGTCGAGCGCGGCGGCCACCTCGGCGCGGCGCTTGGCGGACAGGTGGTGCATGACGCTGGCGAGGTCGGCGGCGCGCAGCTGGTCGAAGGTGGCGAGCAGGTTGGCGGCGCCCTGGTCCTGCTCGGGCAGCGTGAAGCCGGTGACGTCCTGCCAGTCCAGGGTGAGCCGCTCGCCCTTGCCCTTGCGCAGCCGGCCGGCCCGGCCGATCTGGACGAAGACCTTGCTGATCTCCCACTCGCGCATCCGGGTCTGCACCATCCCGACGTCCAGCACGGTGACGTTCTCACCGGTCTTGGACCAGGTGACGGTGCGGTCCAGCAGTTCGGCGAGCACCAGGGTCTCGGACGGGCGCTGCTCGAAGCGCCGCAGGTTGATCACGCCGGTGGCGAGCACCTGGCCGGACTCCAGGCTGGTCACCCGGGTCATCGGCAGGAAGATCCGGCGCCGGCCGACCACCTCGACCACCAGGCCCAGGACCCGCGGCGGGCGGCCGCTCAGCCGCAGCGAGACGACGACGTCACGGACCCGGCCGACCTGGTCGCCGTTCGGGTCGAAGACGGCGAGGGCGGAGAGGTGGGAGATGAAGACCCGGGTGCCTGGCCCTGCCATGAACTCCCTCGACTCGTTCGATGCCGTGCCGGGTACGCCGGGGCGCACCTGCGGGCAAGGCTACCCGCGTGTCGCGAGCCCGGCCCGACGAGGCACGGTACACAGCCGAGGAGTCCCGGGCGTGAATCTTTAGCGGCGCTTGAACAGCAGTTTGGGCAGGCCGGCCGGGACGGGGCGGCGGGTGGTGGCCGCGGTGGGCATCGGCTGGGCGGCGTGCGAGACGTCCGGCATCGTGCCCGGACGCTCGGTCAGCGCACCGGCGGGCTCCAGGCGCAGCACCCGGCACTCGCGGGCCCAGCGGTCGGTGATGGTGTCGGTGTCGGGCGCGTTCAGCCGCTTGCCCTTGAGCTCCTCGACGGCGCCCAGCCAGGCCTCGCCGCCGGGGGCCAGCTCCGAGACCCGGGCGCTCCAGCCGGTCAGCCGGCCGCCCTTGTCCTTGCTGCGGACGGTCACCACCGCGCCGGATCCGGCGGTCAGGCCGTGCAGCGGCTGCTCGCCGCCCTCGCCGACCACCACCACGGCGCCGTCGTGCCAGGCGTGCCAGAGCGGGCGGGCCTGCTCCTGGCCGTCCGCGCGGACCCAGAGGAGGCCGGACTTCTTCGCGGCCTCCTCCAGCAGGGCCTGGTCGAGGAAGTCGTCGGCGGTCGCGGCGGCGGGCGTACGGTCCATGGCGCCCAGCGTACGACCTCCGCCGTCCACGAGTTGTCTCAGCCGTCGGGCGACAGTTCCATCGGCTTGCCACGGGCCTTACCGTAGGAACGCCCGGCCCCGGCCCGGTTCAGCCCGGTCCCCGCCTCGCCCCAGCCCACGTGACCAGCAGAGGAGCGCCGTGCCCGCCGCCCGGCCCGCGACCGCCCCCGCACCAGCCGCCACCGCCACCGCCACCGAGCCGGTGCACCCGCTCCCCACCGCCGACCTGCTGCTGCTCGCCGTCTCCATCGCCGGCATCTCGCTGTCCGGCCCGCTGATCAGCGCCACCGCCGCGCCCGCGCTGGCGATCGCGTTCTGGCGCAACGTCATGTCGGTCGGCGTCCTCGGCCCGTACGCGCTGCTGCGCCACCGCGCCGAACTGCGCGGGATCGGCCGGCGGGCGCTGCTGCTCGCGATCGCGGCGGGCGCACTGCTCGCCGTGCACTTCGCGCTCTGGATGCCCAGCCTGCGGATGACCTCGGTGGCCTCGGCGACCGCCCTGGTCACCACCACCCCGCTGTGGACCATCCTGCTGATGCGCCTGCTCGGCGTCCGCGCCCCCCGGATGGTCTGGCTCGGCACGGGCGTGGCCTTCGCCGGCGTGCTGGTGCTGACCGGCGTCGACCTCTCGCTCTCCCCGCGCGCGCTGCTCGGCGACGCGCTCGCCCTCGGCGCGGGCCTGGCCGCCGCCGGGTACATGCTGCTGGGCGCTGAGGTCCGCAGGACCGTCAGCACCACCGCGTACACGCTGGTCTGCTACGCCACCACGGCGGCGGGCCTGCTGGCGATCTGCCTGGTCGCCGGGACGCCGCTGGCCGGCTGGCCGGCCGGGGTGTGGTGGCAGATCGTGCTGCTGATGGTCGCCGCCCAGCTGCTCGGCCACTCGCTGAGCAACCGCGTGGTGCGCACCCTCGGCCCGTCGATCACCTCCACGGCGATCCTGCTGGAGACCCCGGGCGCGGCCCTGATCGCCGCCCTCTGGCTCGGCCAGTGGCCCCCGGTGGCGGCGTATCCGGCGGTGGTGCTGATCCTGGTGGGCCTGGTCCTGGTCGCCCGTGGCGGCCGGCGGTAGCGGCCGGCGGGCGCCGCGGGCGGCTACAGCCAGCCGTTGCGGCGGAAGCCCCGGTACATCCCGACGCAGATCAGGATGATGGCGGTGAGCACCATCGGATAGCCGTACTTGTGGTGCAGCTCGGGCATGTACTCGAAGTTCATCCCGTACACGCCGGTGATCATGGTGGGCACGGCGAAGATCGCCGCCCAGGCGGTGATCTTGCGCATGTCCTCGTTCTGCGCCACCGAGACCTGCGCCAGATTGGCCTGGAGCAGCGAGTTCAGCAGTTCGTCGAAGCCGTGCACCTGCTCGGTGACCCGGGCCAGGTGGTCGGCGACGTCCCGGAAGTACTTCTGGATGTCCGGGTCGACGAGGCGCTGCAGCGGTTCGGACAGCTGCTGCATCGGGCGCAGCAGCGGCACCACGGCTCGCTTGAACTCCAGTACCTCGCGCTTGAGTTGGTACACCCGGCCGACGTCGGCGCTGCGCCCGCCCTTGGCCGAGAAGACGCCGTACTCGATCTCGTCCACGTCGTTCTGCAGCCGCTCGGAGACCAGCAGGTAGTTGTCCACGACGTGGTCGGCGATCGCGTGCAGCACCGCGGACGGGCCCTTGGCGAGCAGCCCGGACTCGTCCGCGTCGGCCTCCAGCCGGTGCCGCAGCTCCTGTAGCGAGCCGTGGCCGCCGTGCCGGACGGTGATCACGAAGTCCCGCCCGGCGAAGACCATCAACTCGCCGGTCTCCACCACCTCGCTGGTCGGGGTGAGCTGGTCGTGCTCGACGTAGCGGATGGTCTTGAAGACGGCGAACAGCACGTCGTCGTAGCGCTCGACCTTGGGCCGCTGGTGCGCGTGCACCGCGTCCTCGACCGCGAGCGGGTGCAGGCCGAAGCGCTGGGCGATGCCCTCGAACTCGGCCTCGGTCGGCTCGTGCAGCCCGATCCAGCTGAACGAGCCGTCCCCGTCCGGGAGTTGGTGCGCGGCCTTGATCCGGCGGGCGGCCTCGCGGGGGCTGCAGGTCTCGCCGTGGCGCTTGCCGTGCTGGTACACCGCGCAGTCGACGACCGCCGAGCCGGCGCCCGCCGGGACGGCGTCGTACGCGCCGGCCGCGGAACGGCGGCGGTTGGTGCGGACGGCGGCGCGCAGGCTGTTGATCATCGACATGGCAGGCTCCCTGGAACAGGAGCCGCCGCACAGCGGCGTCGGGGTCCCCCGTCGGAAGGCGGGGGAGGAGCGGGCGGCCGTGGTGCGACGGCGAAGAACACCGGTGAAGGGGGGTGAGGGTGCTCTCCCGGCCGGTTCGTCCGCGTCCGGCCTGCCCGGGCTACCTCGGCTGGATCAGCCGGTTCAGCCTGCGTGGCGAGGGGTGCGGGGAAGTCGGGGCCGGGTAGAGCTGCCGGTACTGCATGGTCGGCCGGTATCCACCGCAACCACCTCCTTCGTGCCGCCGCCCCGGGAACCTGAGGATTCCCGGTGGCCAGTCGCTCACCCTAACATCTGACCGACCATCGGCGCCCCGGGCTTTCCCGAGGCTTTGCCCGGGCCGCCCGCACACGGCCGGCCCGCCCCCGGGGGTTACGCTCACCGGCATGGCGCACGACTTCCCGCTCTTCGGCGAACCCCACGGCGGCAGCTCCCCGGCGCTCTCCCGGGAGGCGGTGCTGGCCGCCGTCGAGGCCCGGCTGATCACCACCTTCGGCGAGCCGAGCGGCCGCGCCGCGGTCACCTTCCTCGGCACCGACCGGATCGAGGTGCTGCGTTTCGGCCCGGACGCCGACGGCCTGGTCCGGTACGCGACGCTCGGCATGTCCGCCGCGCCGATGGCCGACCCGACCGCACCGGTGGCCGACCAACTGCGCGGCCCACGCGCCGAACTGGTGCTGACCGTCCGCGGCGGGCGCGACAGCGTGCTGCGCAGCCTGGCCACCCTGGCCGCGACCCCGCAGGTCGAGGGCCTGGTGGTGGCCCCCGGCGGCTCGCTGGACCTCGGCGCCCCGCTGTGGGACGGCGCGCCGTTCACCTCGGTGCTGGCCGCCGAGCCGGGCGGCCTGGTGCCGGACCTGGAGCTGGACGAGCCGGCCGACCCGGTCCGTTTCCTGCCGCTGCTGCCGATGACGCCCAACGAGGCCGGCTGGAAGCGGGTGCACGGCGCGGCCGCGCTCCAGGAGCGCTGGCTGGAGCAGGGCGCCGACCTGCGCGACCCGGACCGCCGCGGCGTCCGGCTGGACTGACCGGGGCTCAGGTCACGGGTCTCCCGTCCTGGCCCCGCGCTCCCGCCGCGCCCCCGCACCCCGGCGCGCGGCCCTCAGCCGCCGATCGGCTTCGCGCCGGTGGCCTGCGCCAGCAGCGCCTCGTACACCGCGGGGTCGGTGGTGTGCTCGCCGAGCCGGACGGTCTTGCGGCTGCCGTGGTAGTCGCTGGAGCCGGTGACCAGCAGCCCCAGCTCGTCGGCCAGGCCGCGCAGCCGCACCCTGGTCTCCTCGTCGTGGTCGGTGTGGTCGACCTCCAGCGCCGCCAGCCCGGCCGCCGCGAGGTCGGCGATCACCTGGTCCGGAACGGTCCGCCCGCGCTTGACCGCGCCGGGGTGGGCGAACACCGGTACCCCGCCGGCCGCCCGGACCAGCCGGACCGCCTCGATCGGGTCGGTCTCGTGCTTGCGGACGTCCGCCCGGGCGCCGTTGGCCAGCCACTCGGCGGTGAAGGCGTCCGACACGGTGGCCACGACGCCCGCCTCGACCAGCGCGCTGGCGATGTGCGGGCGACCGACCGAGCCGGTCCCGGCGATCCGCTGCACCTGCTCCCAGCTGATGTCCGCGCCGAGTTCGCGGCAGCGCTCGACGATCGCCCGCCCGCGCCGGAACCGGTCGGTGCGCACCAGCTCCCGCTCGCGCGCGAACTCCGGCTCGTCCGGGTCGAACAGGTACGCCAGCAGGTGCATGCTGACGCCGCCCACCACGCAGGACAGCTCGGCGCCCGGGACGACGGTCAGCCGGCTGCCGTCCGGCAGCGCGCGCACCGCCTCGGCGGCCTCGGCGTGGCCCGCGACGGTGTCGTGGTCGGTGAGCGCCACGACGTCGAGGCCCGCGGCCACGGCCGCCGCGACCAGCTCGGTCGGGCTGTCGGTGCCGTCGGAGGCGTTGCTGTGGGCGTGCAGGTCGATGCGCACGGGGCGGACTCCTGAGGGCTCGGGGTGCCGCCCAGGATAGGACAGGGCGCCGGGCCCCGGCCGGACAGCACCTATCCCAGCAGGCGGGGGGAGAGGGCCCCGCAGGGGAGCAGGTCCAGTTCGGCGCCGGCCTCGCGCAGGTCGGTGAGGACGAGTTCGTCGTACATCACCAGGGCGGACTGCTCGGGCCAGGCGACGGCCCAGAGCCAGAGGCCGCGGGCCTCGCCGACGAACACCGCGCGGTCGACCGGGGCGTCCGGGACGTGGAACATCGGGGTGGGCCGCCCGGCGGCCAGCAGTTTGGCGTCGGCGGGCTTGTAGAGGCCGACGGAGTCGCCCGGGTCGGGCCCGGGCATCCCGGCGTAGCGGGCGCCGAGGCCGACCCCCAGTTCCTCGGCGACGAGCACCAGCTCGCCGAAGCCGCCGAGCGGGGCCGGTCCGGAGCAGGCGACGGCGGTGGCCCGGGCGCCGGAGACGTCGTCGCCGACGTGGGCGATGCCGGTGTAGAGCCAGCCGACCGGGAGCGGCCAGGGCAGCCAGACGGGGACCTGCGAGCGGGCGACGGCGACGCCCAGGGCTTCGACGCTCGGTGGCAGCACGGGCTGCATCGGGTGCACGGCTCCGTGCCGGTCGCACTGCCAGGTGTCTGAGAACAGACCGGGGGCGCGGACCCGACCGGCGCACCTCGGGCAGCTTGGCTCGCCCCTCATAGGCGACAACGCTCCTCCCTCCGGACCGCCGCGTCAAGGACGATCACCCGTACGGAGGGCTCGGCGGCACCTGTCGGTGGCGGGGCCCGTTCGGCGCGGGTGGGGCGGCGCGGCACGGGCGGTTCCCGTTGGGGGATGTCCCGTGGCGGGCGGCGGCAAACGTCTACGGGCCCAGGGCCCGGACGCACTGACGCCCTGTCATCGGCGATCGCGGTGACAGGGCGTCAGTCGGGTATCGGAACGTCCGGATCGGACGCTCCCGGCTCGTCGGCGGCGGGTGAGGGCTCCCGGTCGGAGGCGCCGCGCGTGGTCAGACGGTCGGGCACGGGCGGATGAGCAGGCGCTCACCGGTGCGGGCGGCGGCCTGGACGAACTCGCGGACGGTCTCGGCGTCGGCTATCAGGCGGTCGGCGGCGGAGCCGTTGGCGTCGTCCAGTCGGACGATCTCGAAGCGCATGGTCTTCGTCATGGGCGTCTCCTCTTCTTGCCCCGTCGGTCGGGGCGATTGCGGCTGAGTGGGTACCAGCCCTTTCGGGGTCCTGCGGGTCCGGCGGTGCGGCCGGATCGTTCGGTTCGTACGTGCGGCGGTCTGCTGCGGCAAGGGCTCCCCCTGCTTGCCTGGTGCCTCGTGAACCACGGTGACGTGGTGATGCTTCCGGGTCGTTGCCCGACCGTGAAGTCCAGGTTTCGGCTGATTCGCGCCGACGCGGAGGCCGGCGATGATTCCCGGACAGAATCAAAGATTACCGTAACTAACGACTTTTGTCCTGTGTTGAGGACGGTCGAACTTCGAGAAGTGGTTCAGACCACTCTCCGGGACCGGTGCGGCTCAGGCCCAGAACGCGGCCAGCGCCTCGGCCGTGGCGGCCGGGCGTTCGGCGTTGGGGGAGTGGCCGGCCTCCTCGACGACCACCCGGCGGGCCCCCAGGCGCTCCGCCATCCCGGTCTGCTCCGGCACCGGCCAGGCGTAGTCCCGCACCCCGGACAGCACCAGCACCGGCAGGCCGGCGGTGGCGGCGGCCAGCTCCGCCACCCGGTCCGGCGCGGCGACCAGATGGCCACCGGTGACGCTCAGCGACAGCGGTACGTTGGCCAGCCAGCGGCGGTGCAGGAACTCCGCGACGGCCGGCTCCGGGCGCTGCTTCTGGTCCCCGCTGCCCTCCTCCATCTGCCGCATGACCTGCCAGATCTCCTCCAGGCTCATGACCGGCAGCACGTCCAGCAGCAGCTGGGTACGGGCCGCCTCGGCCGGGTCGATCGCGCCCGGGCCGGTGGACATCAGGGTCAGCGAGCGCCACGGCGACGGGCCGTCCGCGGCCGCGGCCAGCACTGCCTCCCGGACCACCTGGCCGCCGAAGGAGTGCCCCAGCAGGTGCGGCGGCCCGCCGTCGGCGGCCACGGCCTCGGTGAGCGCCCGGACGTCCGCGCCCAGCGCCTCGACGGCGTACGCGGCCGGGTCGTCCGGGCCGCCGGTCTCGTACTGGCCGCGCTGGTCGACGGCGGTCACCCGGTAGCCGGCCGCCGCCAGCGGCTCCAGCAGGGCGATGAAGTCCTCCTTGCTGCCGGTGAAGCCCGGCACCAGCAGCGCCGAGCCGCGCACCGGCCCGTCCGGCTCGGCCCGCAGCGCGGCGAACCCGCCGCGGCTTGTGGACAGCCGCAGCGCGCGGGCGCAGCGGGGAAGGGTGAGGAACGGCGGCGTGCTCATGGGCTGCTCTCCTGCAGGCGACTGGCCGGTGCCCCCGACCCTATCCAGCCTGTGCCGGAACGCCGGAACGCCGGAACGCCGGAACGCCGGAACGCCGGAACGCCGGAGGGGGGGGGGGGGGAGGGGGGGGGGGGGGGCCCCCCCCCCCGGGGGGGGGGTGTGAGCTTTCCCGGGGGGGGGCCCGCAGGAGGGGGGCCTTGTGGGTGCCTTGGCGTTTGCCTTGGGGAGATGGACTGGGTACGA
>NZ_JBWKER010000014.1:104602-148966 GCF_056435345.1 Kitasatospora sp. NPDC043950 | reverse complement strand
GGGCGGCCCAGTACGGCTGCGGTTCGCCCCGGCACCAGGCGTCCAGGGCGTGCTGGACGATCCCCCCCCCCCCCCCCCCCTCCTCCTCCCCCCCCTCCCCCCCCCCCCCCCCCCCCCCCCCCCCGCGCCTGGTTCCTGCCCATGCGGGTGCGCCGCTGGCCCTTCCCGTCGCTGACCGTGTAGTTGCCGGAGTTCGAGCCCGAGGAGTGATCCATGACCACCGCGGTCGACGACGCCGCCGCGCGGATGTCCGCCTTCATCCGCGACCCCTACCCCACGCTCACCCGGATCCGCGAGGCCGGCGCGGTCTCCGTCGTGGAGTTCGGCGAGGGCCTGCCGGTCTATCTGGTGACGCGCTACCAGGACGTCCGGGCCGCGCTGATGGACCCGCGCTTCGGGCAGGACGTCCGCCGCAGCCAGGCCATCGCGAGCGGGCGGGGCTCCGGCCTGACGCTCGGTTCGGAGGTGGTCCACATGCTCAACAGCGACCCGCCGGACCACACCCGGCTGCGCCGGCTGATCCAGGGCGTCTTCACCCGCCGGCGGGTCGATCTGATGCGACCGCTGGTCGAGCGCATCGCCGGCGGCCTGCTGGACGGGCTGCGCGGGCGGGAGGCCGCCGACCTGGTGACGGACTTCGCCTTCCCGCTGCCGATCATGATCATCTGTGAGCTGCTGGGCTTCCCACCGGAGGATATGCAGGCCTTCCGCACCTGGTCGACGGCGATCCTCACCCAGGGCGGCGACATGACCTTCGACCAGGCCACCGCCGAACTGAACGACTACCTGCGCGAGTTGATGACGGCCCGGCGGGCTTCGCCGAGCGCGGACATCCTGACCGACCTGGTGCAGGCCTGTGACGCCGGTGAACTCACCGAGCGGGAAGTGTTCTCGATGGTCTTCCTGCTGCTGATCGGCGGCCACGAGACCACCGTCAACCTGCTCGGCACCGCCACCCTGGCGCTGCTCCACCACCCCGACCAGCTCGCCTGGTTGCGCGCCAACCCGGCGGCGATGCCGGTCGCGATCGACGAGTTCCTCCGCTACGAGTCTCCGGTGAGCATGGCCACGCTGCGGTTCACGAACGCCGACGTGATGGTCGACGACGTGGAGATCCCGGCGGACGAGCTGGTGCTGCTCTCGCTCGGCGCGGCCAACCGGGACCCGGCCCGATTCACCGATCCCGACCGGCTGATCCTGGACCGGGGCGATCCGGGCCACCTGGCCTTCGGGCAGGGCCTGCACCGGTGCCTCGGCTCCTTCCTCGGCAAGCTGGAGAGCGAGGTCGCGCTGACCGGCCTGCTGGAGCGCTTCACGCGGATCGAGCTGGCCGCCGCGGAGGAGACCCTGCCCTGGCGCAACACGATCATGCTGCGCGGCCTGGAGTCGCTGCCGGTCTCGCTCGATGGCTAGCGGCGCGGGAGCAAGCGATACGGGGACGGACAACGCGGGGACGGGCAGTACGGGGACGGGCAGTACGGGGACGGGCAGCACGGGGACGGGCGGCGCGGGGACGGGCGGCGCGCGAGCAGGCGGCGCGGCGGGGCTGTTGCGGTTCCGCCCCCGGATCAGCGTCGCGCCCCTGCGTGCGCGGGGCTTCCGGCTGCTGGTGATCGGGCAGGGCACCTCGGAGTTCGGCAACGCGTTCCAGGTGGTCGCCCTGCCGCTGCTGGTCTACTCCCTCGCCGGAGGCGCCCGCCAGCTGAGTCTGGTGGTCGCCGCCTACGGCGCGGGACGGCTGGCCGCCACCCCGCTCGGCGGGATGCTCGCCGACCGGTTCGGCGCCCGCCGGGTGATGCTGGCCGCCGACCTCGGCCGGCTGCTCGCCACCGCCGGGCTGTGCGCGATCGCCGCCGGCGGGGCGGCGAACTTCTGGCTGATCGGCGGGCTCGCGCTGCTGGTCGGCCTCGGAGCAGGGGTGTTCCTGCCGGCCGCCTGGGCGATCACCCCGACCCTGCTGCCCTCCGAGGACCTGCATGCGGGCAACGCACTGAACAGTACGGTCACCTTCGGCGCCGGTCTGCTCGGTCCGGCGCTGGCCGGCCCGCTGGTCGCCTGGCTCAGCCCGGCCGCCGCACTGGGCCTGGACGCGGCCACCTTCGCCGTGTCGGCGGCCACGCTGTTGCTGATCGGTCGCGGCAGCCTCGTCGCACCCGCCAGCCCGATTTCCGAACGTGCCTCCGTACCGAAGAACTTCCGTGGCCTGCTGCGGGAGTCGCCGTTGCTGCGCGCGGTGCTGACGGTGACGGTGATCGCGAACCTGACGGTGGGCGGCGCCACCCGTGTCGCCCTGCCGACCCTGGCCACCCACGGCTTCGGCGCCGGTGCCGTCGGGCTGGGCCTGCTGCTGGCCGCGTTCACCGGCGGTGCGCTGGTCGGCGGCCTGTTCGCGGCCGGCCTCACCGAGGTGCGCTCGCGGGGCCGCACGGCGATGCTCTCCGGTCTGGTGATGGGTACGGCGATCGGGCTGGTGCCGTTCACCGGCCTCGTCGGCGCCGTGCTGCTGCTCTGCCTGGCCGGCGGCGCCAGCACGGTGACCAACGTCCTGATCGTCACCGGCGTGCAGAAGAGCACCCCGCCCGCCTTGCTGGCCCGGGTCATGGCGGCCGTCACCTTCTGCGCGCTGGGAGTCTTCCCGATCTCGGTGATCGCGGCCGGCGCGGCGGTGGACGCCTTCGGGAGCCGGGGGGTGTTCGCGACGACCGGGCTCTGTTTGACGGGCGCGTTCGGGTACGCGCTGACCAGGCGTGAGATCCGCGAGCTGTGAGCGCCCAGCCGGCCGCCGGGCCCGCCCCTGCCACCGGGAGGCAGGAGGCGGGAGGCGGGGGCGGGGGCGGGCTGCGGCCCCGTCAGCGCAGGGTCGCGGTGACGACCGTCGCATCCAGGTCCTCGCACCAGGCGTCGACGGCGTCGAGGCCGGCCGCGCGGGCGACGGCCAGGGCCGTCGGGGTCTGCCGTTCGCTGGTCTCGAACAGCAGCGACCCGCCCGGGGCCAGCCAGTGCGGCGCCTCGGCGGCCACCCGGCGCAGCACGTCCAGACCGTCGGCGCCGCCGTCCAGCGCCGGCCGGGCCTCGTGCAGCCGGGCCTCCGTCGGCAGCAGCGCGATGTCGGCGCTGGGGACGTACGGGACGTTCGCGAGCAGGACGTCGATCCGGCCGCGCAGGGCGGCGGGCAGCGCGACGAACAGGTCGCCCTCGAAGACCGAGGCCCCGGGCCCGGTGAGGTTGCGGCGGGCGCAGCGGACGGCGACCGGGTCGACGTCGGCCGCGTAGAGCTCGACCGGGTGCGCGGCGGTGGCCGCCACGGCGGCGCCGAGGGCGCCGCTGCCGCAGCAGAGGTCGACGACCACGGCGCCCGGGCCGGTGAGCTCGGTGGCCGTGGCGGCCAGGAACTCGCTGCGGCGGCGCGGCACGAACACGCCCGGGTCGACGGCGATCCGCAGCCCGGCGAACTCGGCCCAGCCGACGACGTGTTCCAGCGGCCGGCCCTCGGCCCGGGCCCGGACCATCACGGCCAGGTCGGCCGGTGTCGCGGCGGCGGAGAGCAGGACCCGCGCCTCGTCCTCGGCGAACACGCAACCGGCGGCACGCAGCCGGGCGACGACCGAGGAACGGAGAGCTGCGGAGGCAAAAACCGACAAGATGACCCCTTGGGGGAATCGGGAGGAGGACGAACGACTCCGTCAGGGCTCCCGCAAGGGCCGACACCGCGCCGACGCGTCCGCGCTACGCGCGCGACGCGCCCGCACGGCCGCGCTCCGGGAGCACCCGCTCGGACATACCGGTAATGGGGCTCACCTCCTTGAGTCGCGGTCGTACACGGCGTCGGCCACCCTACCGCACCCTTGGCGCGGGCGATCAACTGGCCTTCCGGGCCCAGGTCCTGTCCGGCTGTCCGGCCGGTTGGCCGGCCGCGGCCGGCCTAGCCGAGCTGCTCGGCGACCAGGGCGGCGAACTCCTCCGGGGTCATGACGGGCACTCCGAGCTCCTCCGCCTTGGCACGCTTGGAGCCGGCCTTCTCGCCCGCGACGAGGAGGGTGGTGCGCTTGGACACCGACGAGGAGGCCTTGCCGCCGGCGCGTTCGATCAGCTCGTTCATCGCGTTGCGGGAGAGCTCGGCGAGGGCTCCGGTCATGCTGCCGGTGACGACCACGCTCTGGCCGGCCAGCGGGCCCGCCGCGGTGTCGTCCGCAGCCGCCGCGCCGCCGTCCGCGGCCCGGTCGGCGGGAGCCGTCGGCTCGGTCACCGCCGTGCCGACGCCCTGCGCCAAGAGCCGGTCCAACAGCGGTGCCACATCGGCGAGTTCGGCGACGATCACGGCGGCCTTCTCGACGCCGATACCGTCCACGCCGGCCAGCGCCGCGGCGTCGGCGGCGCGGATCGCGGCCATGCTGCCGAAGTGCGCGGCGAGTCGGCGGGACATCGTCCGGCCGGTGCCGCGGATGCCGAGGGCGCAGAACACCCGGTTCAGCGGGCGGCTGCGGGCGGTCTCGATCGCGGCGAGCAGGTTGTCGGCGCTGGTGTCGCCCATCCGCTCCAGGGTGAGCAGCTGCTCCCGGGTGAGGGTGAACAGGTCGGCGAGGTCGCCGACCAGCCCGGCCTCGACCAGTTGGACGGCGCGGGTGCCGCCGAGGCCCTCGATGTCGAGCTGGTCGCGCCCGGCCGCGTAGATCACCGAGGCGACCGCCTGGCAGGCCCGGCCGCGCACGCAGCGCCAGCGCTGCTCGGAGGTATCGATGGCGTCGCCGCAGCGCGGGCAGACCTCGGGGAAGGCGATCGGCTGCTCGGCGCCGGTGCGCTGGTCGACCAGGGGCGCCTCGACCCGCGGGATCACGTCGCCGGCCCGGTAGACGAACACCTGGTCGCCGATCATCAGCCCGCGGCGCCCGATGTCGGCCGGGTTGTGCAGGGTCGCGTAGGTGACGGTGACGCCGTCGATCACCACCGGTTCGAGGACGGCCCGGGGCGCGATGATCCCGGTGCGGCCGACGTTCCACTCGACGCCGAGCAGCCGGGTGACCTTGTGCTGCGCCGCCAGCTTGCGGGCCACCGCCCAGCGCGGCGCGCGGGAGCCGGACCCGGCCGCCTCCTGGTCGGCCACCGCGTCCGCCTTCACCACCACGCCGTCGATCCCGAAGGGCAGCGCGGCGCGCAGGCCCGCGATCTCGTCGATCCGCTGCTGTGCCTCGGCGAGGGTCGCGCAGCGGCGCGGCGCGGCATCGGTGCTGGCGGCGGTGTTGGCACCGAGGACGGCCAGCCGGGCGAGCAGGTCGGCGTGGTCGAGGCCGGGCAGGCCGAGGGCGTCGTAGGCGAAGAAGGTGAGTTCGACGCGGTAGGCGCGGTCCTTGGCGCGCAGGGTGCCGGCCGCGCCGCTGCGCGGGTGGGCGAACGGGGTGGCGCCGTGCGCGGTGCGGACGGCGTTGGCCTGCTCGAACTGCTCGTGGGTGAGCAGCACCTCGCCGCGCAGCTCGACGTCGACCGGTTCGGCGAGCCGGGCGGGCAGGCCGAGCACGGCGTCGGCGGCGGCGGTGATGTCCTCCCCCGCCAGGCCGTCGCCCCTGGTCAGCACCTGGGTGAGCCGGCCGGCCCGGTAGCGGGCGGCGACGGCGAGGCCGTCCAGTTTCGGTTCGACGCACCAGGCGGCGACCGGCCGGCCGAGCCGGCGCTCCAGGCCGGCCGCCCAGGACTCCAGCTCCTCGGCCGAGAAGACGTTGTCGAGGGAGAGCATCGGCGCGCTGTGCGGGACGTCGCCGACCGCCGCGCCGCCGGCCACCTTGCCGGTGGGCGACTCGGGCAGCGCCTCGTCCGGGTGCTCGTGCTCGTAGGCCTCGATCGCCCGCACCAGGGCGTCGTACTCGTCGTCGCCGAGCGGGGCGGAGCCGTCGGCGTAGTACGCGGCGGCGGCCCGTACGGCGGCGGCGACGGCGTCAGCGTAGGCCTGCGGGGAGGCCAGGGCGGCGGGAGGGGCCAGGGTGGCTGCGTCCTTCATACCGCCATCATGGCGAGCCGCACTGACATTCGGCCCGTTCGAACACGGCTCGCACGGACCGGGCTCGGGGGGGTGCGGCCCGCGCCGGCCAGGGGTGTCGACCAGGGCCGTCGGCGAGGGCGCCGGTCGAGGGCGCCAGCCCGGTCAGTCGGGCTGGGGCCGGGTGCGCCGGGCGTAGGCGCGGGCCGCGCGGGCGCGGTCGCCGCAGCGGGTGGAGCACCAGTGGCGCCGGCCGTGCCGGAGGAGGTACCGGGTGCACGGGGTGGAGCCGCAGGCGGTGAGACGGGCCGCTTCGGGCCCGGTGAGCAGGTCGGCGGCGTCGGCGGCGAGGGTGGCCAGGGCGTGGTCGACGATCTCGGTGGTGGGGTGGGGGGCCGCGCGGTAGGGGCCGCTGCCGTCGTCCCACCGCAGCAGCCGGGCCGTGGGCAGGCGGGTCAGGGCGTCGTTGACGGCGGCCAGGGCGGAGGAGGGTGCGGGCAGCTCCGCGACGCGGGCGGCGAACAGCGTCCTGACCTGTTCGCGCATCGAGCGCACCTGCGCCGTGCACATCTCCTGAAGGCCCGCGTCGGCCGGGGCGAGGCCGTGCTCCAGGAGCCACCGGCCGGCGGCGGCCGGCGTGCCGAGGCGGTCGACGACGTGTCCGCCGGGCAGCGTGACGGCGCTGTTGACCAGGGCGAGCGAGGAGTACTGCTGCTCGCCCGGCGCGGGTGGCACGGCGGTCTCGTCGGTGGCGGTGTCCGCGGCGTCCGTCATGAGTCTCATGGTAGCGCTTGCGATCATCCGTGAGAACCGGCTAGCTTTCCTCACGGATAAACCGATCTCAACCGTGAGGTGTGCTTCACCATGGCTTCTTCCGACACGACCGTCGAGCAGTTCCCCGTCCGCCTCTTCGGCGGCCCGACCGCCCTCTTCGAGTACGGAGGCCTGCGCTTCCTCACCGACCCGACCTTCGACGGCCCGGGCGACTACCAGCGGCCGGGCGGCCCGCTCCTCACCAAGACCGCGCCCTCCTCCGGGAGCCCCGCCGACGCCGGCCGCGTCGACGTCGTCCTGCTCTCCCACGACGAGCACCCCGACAACCTCGACCACTCCGGCCGGGCCCTGCTGGCCGACGTCCCGCTCACCCTCACCACCCCCGGCGGCGGCCTGCGCCTCGGCGGCACGGCCCGGGGACTGGCCGACTGGGAGTCGGTCACGCTGGACCGCCCCGGCGGCGGCACCCTCACCGTGACCGGCGTGCCCGCCCTCCACGGGCCCGGGGCCCGCGAGGAGGTGGAGGCCGCCACCGGCCAGGTCGTCGGCTTCGTCCTGACCGGGGACGGGCTGCCCACCGTCTACGTCAGCGGGGACAACGCCTCCCTCCCCGCCGTCGGGGAGATCGCCGAACGCTTCGCCCCCGTGGACACCGCGATCCTCTTCGCCGGGGCTCCCCGCTTCGCCGCCCTCTTCGACGGCGCGCCCATCGTCCTGGACAGCGCCCAGGCCGCCGAGGCCGCCGCGATCCTCGACGCCCGCCGGGTCGTCCTCGTCCACCACGACAGCTGGGCCCACTTCACCGAGGACCGAGACGACCTGGTGGCCGCCTTCACGGCCGCCGGCCTGGCGGAGCGCCTCCACACGGCGTGACCGGCCCGGGGCGGGGCGCGCCGCACCAGGCGCCCCGCCTGTCCGCCCCTGAACCGCCTGCTCAGCCCGGCAGCGACGTCAGCGGCCTGGTCCGGTAGGCGCTTGAGGAGCCCGGGGGGACGAGGCAGGGCAGCAGCCACTCCCACAGGGCGCCGACCCGGCGGGCGCGCTCCTCGCCCGGGCAGCCGTCGCCGAAGACGACCTCCAGCCCGCAGGCTGCCGCCACCACCAGGGTCTCCGGGCCGGGATCGCCCGAGCGGTCGCGCAGCTCGCCGGCGCGCCGGGCACCGGTCAGCAACTCCCGGACGACACCGGCCCAGACGCCGTGGAAGCCCCGCACGCCCGCGACCGGCGCGCCGGGGGCGGACGTGGCGGGAGCGAACGCGGCGGTCCTCGACTGCCAGCCGCCCTCCCGGCCGAGGCGGAACGCCGCCCGGACCACCGCGTCCGACCCCAGGGCGTCGACCAGCCAGTAGCCCACGTCGATCAGCGTCTGCAGGGGGGAGGAAGTGGCCCGCAAACCGCCGCAGGCGCCCCGCAGCGAGCGCTCGGCCCGCTGGAACACCGCCTGCGCCAGCTCCTCCTTGGACGCGAAGTGGAAGTAGAGCGCACCCTTCGTCACTCCCGCGGCGCCGGCGATCTCGCCGAGCGTGGCCCCCGCATAGCCGCAGCGGTCGAACAGCACCGCCCCCGCCTCGACCAGCCGTCCGCGTGTCCGTTCCGACCTCTCCTGCACCACCCGACCCACACCCCTCACAACGACGAGCACGTTCCGACCACACACGAGCAGCGCCCCGGCAGCGACGGCGCCTGCCGCGCGTCCTCAGCCGACCCGGGTGAACCGGGCCACGGACCCCTCCGGCGAAGCGGTCGCGGCCGCCTCGCGCTCCGGGCGCTCCGAACGCTCGGGCCGCTCCGGGCCGGCCAGCAGGATGGAGCGCTGGAGCCGTCGCAGTCCGGTGGACGGCTCCATGCCCAACTCCCGTACCAGGGTGTTGCGCAGGCGCTGGTAGGCCTCCAGGGCCTCGCCCCGTCGGCCGGAGCGGTGCAGGGCGATCATGTACTGGCCGTGCAGGCTCTCGTGGGTGCGGTAGCGGTCGACCAGGACGGTGAGTTCGGCGAGCAGGACGCGGTGGCGGCCCAGCCGCAGGTCGGCCTCGATCCGCTGATCCAGCGCGCAGAGCCGGGTCTCCTCCAACCGCTTGGCCTCGACGGCGAGTTGGCCACCCGCCAGGACGTCGGCGAAGGCCGGACCGCGCCACAGGCCGAGCGCCTCGCCGAGCATCCGGGCGGCCAGCGGGTGGTCGTCGCCGTCCATGGCCCGGTAGCCCATGCCGGCCAGGCGCTCGAACTCCCGGACGTCCGTCAACCCGCCGCCGCTGTTCAGCATGTAGCCGCCCGGCGAGGTCACCAGCACGTCCTTGGCGCAGGAGACCCCTGCCGCCGGGGCGACCTGCCCGAGCGCCCGGTCGATCATGTCGCGCAGTTGCAGCACGTACGTCTGCACCGTCGTGCGCGCGCTGCGCGGCGGGCGGCCCGACCACAGCTCCTCGGCCAGCACCCCGGCCGACACCACCTGGTCAGCCCGCAGGGCCAGCAGCCCCAGCACCTGCCGCGGTTTCGGCGCCGATGGCACCACCGACACCCCGCACACCCGGACGTCCAACGCCCCGAGCACCCGAATTTCCACGATGACCACCCCAATCACACGGAACGCCGCAGGCCGATCCGCCGCGGCCGGCACCCGGGTCGACACCCCTAGGGCGACTGTCACCAGTCAAAAACAGGACGCGCGGTTTGTCAATACAAAACCGAACGTGCTGTTTGTTTCTTGGAATGGGCGGCCCGACTCGGACAGACGGGCGCGGCGGCCACCCTGCGCCACGAACCGGCCACCACGCGCAGCGGAGTGCGGGCAAACCGAAGGCGGCGTCGGACCCCCGTGGATCCCGCGCCGCCACCAATTCGCCCGCACTCCGCGCGCACCGCCGGTCGGCCGACCGTCGGACCGACCACCGGGCCGACCACCGCCCGGACGCCCCCGCGCACAGGGGGCCACCGAGCCCTGGTCAACTCCGCACCAGCCGAAGCGATTTCCGGCCGGTGCCGGACCGTCAGCCCACACCGACCTCGTCCGCGACCGCGACCGCGACCGGCCGGGCGGCCGACCGCGCCCCGCCCTGCGCCCCGGCGCCCTCCGCCGCCGCGCGGGCGGCCGCCACCTCGGCGACCACCTGGGCACCGCGGTCCGGGCCCATCTGCAGCGAGCCGAGCACACCCGGCACCGTGATGCTCGGCATCAGGTGCTGGAACAGCCCGGCGGCCCGCCGCTCCAAGTCCGCGCGCCCGGACAGCTTCTGCGACTGGATCTGCACACCCGTCCACGCCGCCGTGACCAGCCACGCGGTGTCGGCCGGGACGACGTGCGGCAGCAGTTCACCCCGCTCGCCGGCCGCGACCAGCAGCGCCTCCAGCCGGCTGATCCAGCCGGGGATCGCGCCGCCGCCGAGGTCGTCGAAGACGTCCTGGCCCAGCGAGAGCCGGGCCCCCGCGCTCAGCAGCGGATCACGTGGCATCAGATACGCCACCACCATCCCGGTGTCCACGAACTCCTGGAGTTTGCAGACCCGTTCGGGCACACCGTCCTGGACGAACTGCTCCTCGACGACGCCCTGGGCCAGATCCCGCTTGGAGGCGAAATGGAAATACACCGCACCACGCGTCACACCGGCCCGCGCGACCACCTCGCCGATGGTGGCGCCCTCGTAGCCGAACTCGTCGAAGACCGACGCCGCCGCCTCCAGGATCAGCCGACGCGTCCGGACCGCCCGCTCCTGCCGAACCACCGCAACCACCCCACCCAGAGCTCCCGGAAAACAAAACCAAACACCCCGTATCTTAGCTACCGGTGGCCTACGGACGACAAGATGATGTCGGGGAATCGCCTCAAACGCTTCTCCCCTCCCGCCCGCATCCTCCGCATTTCGCCTACGGGCCGCCGCTCCTTCGCCGGACGACCGAAAGCGGCACCGCCGCCACACCTCACCTATCCGGGGAAAAACCGAACGATCGGTTTCCTAATCCGGACACCGGGAGGCCGGAAGGCGTCACGGCAGGACAGCCACCGCCTCCACCTCCACCAGCTGGTCGTCGTAGCCGAGCACCGACACCCCCAGCAGCGTGCTGGGGGCGTCGTGCTCCCCCATGTAGGCGCGGTACACGTCCCACACCGCGACCAGGTCGGCCTGGTCGGCGGAGGCCACGTACACCGTCGTGCGGGCGACGTCGGTCAGCCCGGCACCGGCGTCCTCCAGCACGGTTATCAGGTTCCGCATCACCTGGTGCGCCTGGCCCGCGTAGTCGCCGACGGCGACCGTCCGCCCCTCTGCGTCGAGCGGGCAGGCCCCGGCGAGCCAGAGCGAACGGGCCTGGGCGTCGACCAGGGCCGCGTAGGCGTAGTCGACGGCCGGGGTGAGGCGGGAGCTGCGGATCAGCTTGACTGCGCTGTTCAAGGGGCACTCCGAAGGGTCGCGGCCGAACGTTCGCGCCCATCGTTGGCCTCTCCTGAACGACCGTCAAACCATTTACCAGCGCTTTCCCGTCCGCCACGGGCCCGTTGCGTCCACGATTCACCGTTGCGGGTGATGGCGGGCCGACCCGCCCGGCCGGAATCCTGGTGGCCGCCACCCGCACGCGCCGACGCCACGCCGACACCAGGAGGTCACCCATGGAATCCCGACCGCCGTACCGCGACGAGGCCTCCGGGGTCCGCCGGCGCCGGATGCTCGGCCTGGCACTCGGGGCGGGGCTCGTCCCGACCCTCGCTCCGGTCGCGGCCGCGACCGCGACAACCCGGTCGGACACCCCGGCGCCCGCGTCCGCCGCCCTGGGCCGCCGGGTCGCCGAGGTGGCCACCGCCCAGCTCGGCGTGCCGTACGCCTGGGGCGGCGGCGACCGGCTGGGGGCGAGCCTCGGCTTCTGCGACGACGAGAACGGCTACCTGGACGGCGTCTGCATGGGCGAGAGCACGGTCGGCTTCGACTGCAGCGGCCTGTCCCTCTACTGCTGGTACCGGGCCAGCCACGGCACGGTCGAGCTCGGGCACTACACCGTCGCCCAGTTCCACCGCAGTGCCCCGGTGGAGCGTGACGCCCTCGCCCCGGGCGACCTGCTGTTCTTCTCCCGCCCGGACGCGCCGCTGCACCACGTCGGGATCCACGTCGGCGACGGCGCGATGATCCACGCCGAGCGCACCGGGACGCCGGTCGCCCGGATCGAGCACGTCCTCGACGTCCCGCGCTGGGCCGGCGAGTTCGCCGGTGCCCGCCGCCCCGGGACGACCGGCTGAGCGGGCCTCAGAGGCCGCGCCGCTCCCCCGGCCCCTGGTGTCCCTGGTGGACGCGCAGCAGCAGGCCGTGCAGCAACTGCCGCTCCCGCGCGTCCAGCGGCGCCAGCACCTCGTCCTGCACCGCGCGCGCCCGGGCGTCCAGCTCCGCGAGCAGCGCCCGCCCGGCGCCGGTGACCGACACCGAGACCCGCCGCCGGTCCGCCACGTCGCGGACGCGCTCGACGTACCCGGCGGCGGCCAGTTGGTCGGCGACCTTGGCGAGGTCGCTCGGGTCGATGCCCAGCCGCTGGACCAGGTCCCGTTGGGCGTGCGGCCCGAAGTCGGCGAGCGCGGCCAGCACGGCCATGTCCCAGAGCCGGAGGCCGTGTTCGGCGAGCTGCTCGGCGAGACGGCCCCGTGCCGTCCGGCCGATCCGGGAGAGCAGGTAGGTGCTGAGGTCGAGCAGCGTCGGCGGCAGGGAGGGAGCGGACAGGGAAGGAGCGGGCAGGGAAGGGGCGGGCAGCGGGGATTCGGGGAGCGGGGGTTCTGGGGCCATGGCGTCAGTCTAGGGTTCGTCCCTATAGTGGGTGCCGACCCACCAATATCGGACTGATCCGACCCGCTGAATCCTCGAGCCCGGGAGCTTCGACCGTGGACGCCCTGTATCCCCGCCTGCTCGTGACCCGTTTCGCCGAGTGCTTCGGGTTCTACCGGGCGGTCCTGCCGCCCCTCACCGGCGCCGCCCTGGTCAAGGGCGCCCCCGACGGCCCCTACGCCAACTGGGACGTCGACGGGCAGGCCGTCCTGGTGCTCTTCGACCGCGCCGCGATGGCCGCCGCCCTGGGCACCACCGGCCTGCCCGAACGCCCGGCCGCCCCCGCCCAGGACGCCGCGATGCTGGTCTTCAGGGTGGCCTCCGTGGACGACGCGTTCGCCCTCTGCCTGCGCCACGGCGGCACCCCGGTCGTCGGCCCGACCGACCGGCCCCAGTGGGGCCCGGACCTGCGCAGCGCCCACCTGCGGGACCCGGACGGCCATCTGATCGAGCTCCAGTCCTACTGAGCCGCCACGCCCGGCCGGCGCGCGGGGTCGTCCGCCCAGAGGTCGGCGCTGCACGCCGCCACCAGCGCGCCGATCCTGGCCCACGCCTCCTCCGCGGGCAGCGGTTCGAGCCGGCGGCCGTCCCGCAGCCGCAGCGCGACCCGGTCGTCCACGGCCTCCTTGGCCCCGACCACGGCCTGGTACGGCACCAGGCGCGCCGCCCGGATCCGGGCGCCCAGGCTGCCGTGCCCGGGGCCGGCGACCTCGGCGCGCAACCCGAGGTCGAGGCAGCGCTGCCGGAGCCGCTCGGCCTGCGGCAGTTCGCCCTCGGAGACCGGCAGCAGCACCACCTGCGCCGGGGCGAGCCAGGCCGGGAACGCGCCGCCGTACAGCTCGATGAGGTGGGCGACCACCCGCTCCACGCTGCCGATCACGCTGCGGTGGACCATCACCGGCCGGTGTTTCGCGCCGTCCGGGCCGATGTAGTGCAGCCCGAAGCGCTCGGGCTGGTGGAAGTCGATCTGCACGGTGGAGAGGGTGAACTCGCGCCCGGCGCCGTCGGCGATCTGCACGTCGATCTTCGGCCCGTAGAAGGCGGCCTCGCCCTCCGCGGCCTCGAACGGCACGCCGGAGCGTTCCAGCACGTCGGTGAGCAGCGCGGTGGCCCGCTCCCAGAGGGCCGGATCCGCCACGTACTTGCCGCCCGCGCCGGGCAGCGAGAGCCGGTAGCGGACCGGTTCGATGCCGAGCGCGCGGTGTGCCGCGCGGATCAGCTCCAGTGCGGCGACGGCTTCGTCGGCGGCCTGCTCCGGGGTGCAGAACACGTGCGCGTCGTTCAGCTGGATCGCCCGGACCCTGGTCAACCCGCCCAGCACGCCGGACAGTTCGGAGCGGTACATGCCACCCAACTCGGCCATCCGCAGCGGGAGTTCCCGGTAGCTGTGGGGTCGGGAGCGGTAGATCAGGGCGTGGTGCGGGCAGAGGCTCGGCCGGAGCACCATCTCCTCCGAGCCCAGTTCCATGGGTGGGAACATGTCGTCGCGGTAGTGCGCCCAGTGGCCGGAGATCTCGTACAGCTCGCGCTTGCCGAGCACCGGCGAGTACACGTGGCGGTAGCCGGCCCGCCGCTCGCGCTCGCGGATGAACTCCTCCAGGGTGTGCCGGATCGCGGCGCCGTCGGGCAGCCAGTAGGGCAGGCCGGAGCCCATCAGCGGGTCGGTGTCGAACAGGTCGAGTTCGCGGCCGAGCTTGCGGTGGTCGTGCGCGGGGTGGTCGTGCGCAGGGCGGTCGTGCGCGGCGTGGTTGTGCGCGGCGTGGTTGTGCATGGGGTGGTCTCCACTCGGATCTGCGGGCGAGTGGTCCGGAAACGGCGAAGCCCCGGGGCACTCGCCCCGGGGCTTCGGACTAGGTCAGCAGTCAGCGCACCGGGACTCTCTCCGGCGTCGTCGTGGCGAGTGCAGCGCGCTTCATGCGATCCACGATAACAGGGCGCCGACCGCCGTGGTGATCTTTATCCGCGGCCGCTCAGAACAGGACGGCGCAGCCGCGCGCGTCGAGCGCGCCGAGCAGCCGCGGCGAGGGGCGCGCCTCGTTCCACCGCAGGTCCAGCTTCTCCAGTGCGGGCATTTCGGCCAGCCAGTGCGGCAGTTCGGTGATCCGGTTGCCCCGAAGGTCGAGCCGGCGCAGCAGCGGCAGCCCGGCGAGCACCGGCGGGACCTCGGCGAGCGCGTTGTCCCGCAGTTCGAGTTCGCGCAGCGCGGTGAGGCCGCCGAAGGTGTCCGGCAGGGTGGTCAAGTGGTTCCCGCACAGCCAGAGTTCACGCAGGGCGGTCAGTTCGCCGAGACGGTCGGGCAGCGCCGTGAGCCGGTTGTGCTGGACGCGCAGCTCGACCAGGGCGGTCATGTCGCCGATGGTGGCGGGGAGTTCGGTGAGCCGGTTGTCGCCGACGTTGAGGTAGCGCAGCGCGGTGAGGCGGCCGAGCGCGGCCGGCAGCGCGGTCAGCGCGTTGTCGTGCAGGTAGAGGAAGTCAACGAGCCCGGTCAGCTCGCCCAGTTCGGCGGGCACGCCGGTGAGCCGGTTGTGCCCGAGGTCGAGGGTGCGAAGCCGTCGCAACCCGCCGACCTCGGGCGGCAGTTCGGTCAGGCCGGTCTCGGCGAGGATGAGCACGGTCAGGTCGGTCCGGTCCCACACCTCGGCCGGTACCGCGCCGAGGGGCCGGCGCCAGAGGTTCAGCGTCACGTCGGTCACGCCCGTCATTGTCCCGTCCGCGCGCCCGCTGCCGACGGGCGGTCGTGACGACATGTGAACGGATCTGGCGCCTTCCTTCACTGCTCCGATACGTTCTGGATCACTCAGCGGTCAGCAGCCCCTCCGGGAGTCGTCATCAACGCTCAGCCCGTCCCCGTCCCCGTCCCCGTGCCCCTCACCCTCCCCGCCCTGCTGGACCACCGGGCGGCGCTGCACCCCGACCGGGAGGCGCTGCTGGTGCCGGGCGGCGGCAGCCTCACCTACGGCCGGTGGCGCGAACGGGCGGTGCGGGCCGCGCACGGGCTGGCCCGGGCCGGGGTACGGCCCGGGGACCGGGTGGCGCTGCTGCTCGACAACCGGGAGTGGGACGCGTACGCCGTGGCGTTCCTGGCCGCGCACTACGCGGGCGCGGCGGGGCTGGTGATCCGCGCGGACCTCTCCGGGGCGGACGTCGCGCGGCTCGTCGACGCCGCGGGGGCGCGCTGGGCGATAGCCGGGAACGGGCCGCACACCGCTCTGCCCACCTTCACCCTCGACGACCTGGAGGGCAGTGGTGACGGCGAGGGCAGCGGTGACGGCGAGGGCAGTGGTGACGGCGAGGGCAGTGGTGACGGCGAGGGCAGTGGTGACGGCGAGGGCAGCGGCGCCGAACCGCCGCATCGGGCCGCTCCCGGGGACCTCGCCCAGATCATCGGCACCTCCGGCACCACCGGCACCCCGAAGGGCGTCCGGGCCGCGCACGCCAGCCTGACCGCCGGGCTCGTCCTCAACCCCCGCCCCCGCCCGTACGCGCACTCGCGCTACGCGGTGCACGCCTTCCCGATCGGGACCAACGCCGCCCAGGTCGTCCTGGTGAACGCGCTGACCGCGCAGCCGGCCACGATCTGCCTGCCGCGCTTCGACGCGGAGGAGTTCGGCCGGGTGGTCGAGGAGTACGGCGCGGGCACCGTCTTCCTGGTGCCGTCGATGGCGGTGGAACTGCTGAACTCCGGGATCGCCGAGCGCCGGGACCTGAGCAGTGTCCTCCTGGTCAGCTCCTCGGCCGCCGCGCTCCCGCCCGCCGTCGCCGCCGGGCTCTGCGCCGCCCTGCCCAAGGCGACCGTCGTCAACACCTACACCTCCGCCGAGGCCTCCCCCGCCCAGATCTCCGCGATCGTGGACGCCGGCCGCCCCGGTTCGGTCGGCCGCCCCACCGACCCGGCCGACCTGCGGATCCTGGACGAGGCCGGGCAGCCCGTCGCGCCCGGCGACACCGGCGAGCTCTGGCTGCGCCAGCCGGGCCCGCCCCGGGGGTACGTCGGCGCGGACTCCGGCGCCGTGTTCCGCGACGGCTGGGTGCGGATGGGCGACCTGGGCCGACTGGACGGGGACGGCTACCTCCACCTGGTCGACCGGGAGAGCGACATCGTCAAGTCCGGTGCGCTGAAGGTCTCCACGCTGCGCATCGAGGCGGTGCTGCACGAGCACCCGCAGGTCGCCGACGCGGCCGCGCTCGGGCTGCCGCACCCGGTGATGGGCCAGGTGCCGGTGGCGGCCGTGGTCCCGCTCCCGGGCGGGATCGACCTCGACGG
This sequence comes from Kitasatospora sp. NPDC043950, assembly GCF_056435345.1. Lineage (NCBI taxonomy): Bacteria > Bacillati > Actinomycetota > Actinomycetes > Kitasatosporales > Streptomycetaceae > Kitasatospora > Kitasatospora sp. NPDC043950. Next base: position 132,165 of record NZ_JBWKER010000014.1, on the reverse strand, counting down.
GCTGCGGCTCTTCCTCGGCGAGCGGCTCGCCCGGGCCGAACTGCCCGTACGCCTGCTGGTGACGGACTCGCTGCCGCGCAACCCCAGCGGAAAGGTCGTCAAGCACCGGCTCCGGGCCAGGTTCGAGGAGCCCGTGCCCACCGCCGGCACCGCACCGGCCACCGCCCGGGAGCGCGCGCTGGCCGAGCTGTGGCGGGGCGTGCTGGGGCGGCCGGTCCGGGCCGTGGAGGAGGAGTTCTTCGCGCTCGGCGGGGACTCCTTCCGGGCCGTCCAGCTGGCCGCCGCGATCTCCGCCGAGTTCGGCGTGGCGGCCGGTACGGCCCTGGTGTTCGAGCGGCCCTCGCTGCGGGCCCAGGCCGCCTGGCTGGAGCAGGCGGCGGCCTCGACCGGCTCCGCCGGGCCGGTGGAGCCGGTCGAGGCCGAGGCGACGGCGTTCCTGCGCTCGCTGCGCGCCCAGCCGCACGAGCTCCCGCTCACCGCGCAGCAGGAGAACTTCCTGCGCTGGATGGCCGAGGCCGCGGGCCGCAACGTCGGCTCGGTGGCAGTGATGTTCCGGGTGCTGGAGGAGCTGCGGACGGACACCCTGGCCGACGCCCTCCACCAGGCGATCCGCCGCCACCCCGCGCTGCGCACCAGGTTCGTCCCGGTGCCGGACGCCGAACCGGGGGTGCTGCGGGCCGTGCTCGACGACGAGCCGCGCGCCGACGTGGTGCTGCTGGACGCCCCCGGCGCGAGCGATGCGGAGGTGTCGGCCCGGCTCGTCGCCGAACGCGACCGGCTGACCGACCTGGCCTCGGGGGCGATGACCAGGCTCGCCGTGGTGAGCCGGGGCCCCGGGGACCACGTCGTCATGCTGGCGGTCCACCACATCGTCGCCGACGGCTGGTCGCTGGGCGTGCTGCTGCGCGACCTGGGCGTGCTGTACTCGGCGCTGCGCGGCGGCCGCCCGGCGCCGGCCGCCCGGCCCGGCCCGGCGTACCGGGAGCTGGTGGAGTGGTCGAACGCGCACTGGCCGGCCACCCGGGCGCACTTCGCGACGGCGCTCGCGGGCGCCCCCACGGCGATCGACCCGTTCCCCGGGCGGCAGGACACCGAGGTGGTGCTGAGCGCCGTCCGGACGCTGGAGGTGCCGACCGAGCGGGCGGGCGCGCTGCGGGCCCGGGCGGCGGAGCTGGGGGCCACCCCGTTCCTCGCGATGGCGGCGGTGTGGAGCGGGCTGCTGGCCGCCCGCAGCGGACAGCGGGACTTCGTCCTGATGACCCCGGTGCCCGGCCGCACCAGGCCGGAGGCGGAACGCGCGGTCGGCTGCTTCGTCCAGTCGCTGCTGCTGCGGGTGGACGCCGCCGGGGAGCCCGGGTTCGCCGAACTGCTGGACCGCGTCCGCACGGCCGCCACCACCGCGCTGGACCACCAGCTGTACCCCTTCGCCGAGTTCAGCCCGCTGGTCCCGTTCGCCGCCTGGCTGCGGTACGAGAGCTGGAGCGCCCCGGCACAGCTGCCCGGAGTGGCGTGCGCCGCGTGGGAGCTGCCGCGCAACGCCACCGTGCCGTACCCACTGCCCGGCGGCGACCGGCACGTGCCGGAGCTCGCCGTCACCGAGCAGCCGGACGGCTCGCTGCGCTGCTGGCTGCGGTACAACGAGCACGCCTTCACGGCCGAGGCGGTGGACGCGCTGGCCGCGGACCTCGCCGCCGCGCTGGCCGGCGCCGCGCGGGTGTGAACCGGGGCCCCCGCCCCCGCGCTGGGGGCGGGGGGCCGCCGGCCGTGCCCTCAGCCGGTGAGCCGGCCGGCGGCCTCCGCCTCGGTGAGGCCGTCGATCTCGGCGATCAGCAGCGCCTCGATCCGGGCCGCCAGGACGGCCGGGGTGCTGCTCTCGAAGACGTCCCGGATCGGCATGTCGAGGCCGAGCCCGGCTCGGATCCGCGCGGCGACCCGGGTGACCAGCAGGGAGTCCCCGCCGAGCGCGAAGAAGTCGTCGAGCACCCCGACCCTGGGCACGCCCAGCACCTCCTGCCACAGCTCGGTGACCAGGTGTTCGGCGTCGGTGCGCGGCGCGAGGTAGCGGGCCCCCGCGGCCGGTTCGGGGTCGGGCAGGGCCGCCGGGTCGGGCTTGCCGTTCGCGGTCAGCGGCAGCCGGTCCAGCAGCACCACGGCGTCCGGCACCAGGTAGGCGGGCAGCCGCCGGGCCAGGTGCTCGCGCAGCTCCGCCGGGCCGGGCCGGGCGCCCAGGCGGGGCACCGCGTACGCCAGCAGCCGCCGCCCGTCGCGCAGCAGCACCGCGGCCTGGGCGACGGCCGGGTGCGCGGCCAGGGCGGACTCGATCTCGGCGGGTTCGATCCGGTAGCCGCGCAGCTTCAGCTGGCCGTCGCCGCGCCCCAGGTACTCCAGTTGCCCGTCCGTACGCCAGCGGACCCGGTCGCCGGTGCGGTACATCCGGCCGCCGGTGAACGGGTCCACGGTGAGCGGGTCGCCGGTCGACGGGTCGCCGGTCGACGGGTCGCCGGTCGACGGGTCGGCGGTGAACGGGTCGGGCACGAAGGCGGCCGCCGTCAGGTCGGGCCGGCCCAGGTAACCGCGCGCCAGCCCGGCGCCGCCGAGGTACAGCTCGCCCTCGGAGCCGCGCGGCAGCAGGGCACCGCGCTCGTCCAGCACGTGGAGCTGGACCCCGGGCAGCGGGCGGCCCAGCGCAGGCCGGCGGGCGGTGTCCGCGGCGGTCAGGTCGGTCGCGGTGACGATGACGGTGGCCTCGGTGGGGCCGTAGGTGTTGACCAGTCGGACGGCGTCGCCGTGCCGCTGCCGCCACCGGTCGACGGCGTCGGCGCCCACCTGGGAGCCGCCGAGGATCTGCAGGCGCAGCGCGGCCGGCCAGCGGGTCTGCTCGCCGAGGCCGACGAGTTCCTCCCAGTAGGCCGTGGGCAGGTCGAGCACGGTGACGGTGTCGCCGTGCGGGCCGCCCAGCAGGTCGGGCAGGGTGCGGCCGCCGCCGGGCAGCAGGACGACGCAGGCCCCGGAGGCGAGCGCGGGCCAGAGCTCCTCGACGTGGGTGTCGAAGCCGAGCGAGGCGAACTGGACGATCCGGTCGGCGGGTCCGAGCGCGTAGCCGTCGGGCCCGGCCATCCAGGCCACCCGCGCGGCGAGCGCGGCGTGGTCGACGGCGACGGCCTTGGGCGCGCCGGTGGAGCCGGAGGTGTAGAGCACGTAGGCCGGGCCCCAGGGGTCCGACGGGACGGGGTCGGCGTGCCCGGGGTCGGCGTGGTCGGGACCGTCGTGCCCGGGGCCGTCGATCGCCGGGTCGACGCCGGTGAGGACCAGGGCGGCGTCGGCCTCGCGCACCATCAGCCGGCGGCGTTCCTCGGGGTGGGCCGGATCGAGCGGCAGGTAGGCGGCGCCGGCCTTCCAGATCGCGGTCAGGGCGACGACCAGGTCGAAGGAGGGCGGCATCGACACCGCGACGACCCGGCCCGCCACCCGGCCGAGCCGTCGCGCCAACGCGCTGGAGCGCCGGTCGAGTTCGCCGTAGGTCAGGCTCCGGCCGTCGCACTCCAGCGCCGGGGCGTCCGGGCGGGCGGCGGCCTGCTCGGCGAACCGTTCCAGCACCGTCCGGGCCTCCTGGGCCTCCGGGCCCGCTCCCAGTGCGAGCAGTTCCGCCCGCTCCTCGGACCCCACCAGCCAGTCCCCGTGCAACGGGAGCTGCGGGTCGTCGACCACCCGGGCGAACAGGGCGCGGCACCGCCGGCCGAGGGCCTCGACGGTCTCCCGGTCCAGCACCTCGCGGTCGAAGCAGAAGGACAGCGCGATCCCGCCGTCGGCGGTGCGCCAACTGTCCAGCAGCAGGTCGGTCTTGGCCTGCTCGAAGCCGGAGTCCATGCTCGCGGTGCGGACGCCCGCGGGCAGGGCGGGCGCGCCGGGGCCGCCCGCCAGGTCGTACTGGCTCTGGTGGACGAAGACGGCCCGGTACAGCGGCCCGGCGCCGGGCTCCGCGGGCAGGCCGAGGTGGGCGGCGAGCCGTTCGACCGGCACGTCCTGGTGGCCCAGGGCGGCGAGCGTGGCCGAGCGGGTTCGCCGCAGCACGGTACGGAAGTCGGGGTCGCCGGTGAGGTCGGCCCGGATCACCGCCGTCCGGCTGAAGTAGCCGAGCAGCGCCTCGTGCGCGGCCTCGTTGCGGCCGGCCAGCGGGGTGCCGACCACGAAGTCCCGACAGCCGGTCCAGCGCGCGAGCACGTACTGGTACCCGGCCAGCAGCACCATGAACGGGGTGCACCGCTCCTGTCGCGCCAACTGGTCGAGGGCGGCGGTCAGTTCGGGGTCGAGGCGGACGGTGGTGAACCCGGCGGGCCGGGCCGGGTCGGCCGGCCTCGGGTGGTCGAGCGGGAGGCGCAGCGCGCCGGTGCCGGCCAGCCTCTCCGCCCAGTAGCGGAACGCCTCCTCGGCCGCCCCGCCGGCCGTCCTGGCCTGCTCGGCGCGGGCGAAGTCGCCGTACTGGAGCGGGAGTTCCGGCAGTTCGGCGGGGGCCTCGCCGATCGCCTCACGGTAGAGGGCGAGCAGTTCGCGCCACATCGTCCGGAACGACCAGCCGTCCGAGACGATGTGGTGGACGACGACGCAGAGCGCGTGCTCCCCCTCCCCCGCGCTGATCAGCGCCGCCCGCAGCGGCGGCCCGGCGGCGAGGTCGAAGGGCGCGTTGACGTACGGGCGGCAGGCGTCGGTGAACTCGGCCTCGGCCGCGCCCTCGGGCAGCCGGACCAGGGCGAGGTCGATCTCGGCCGGGGGCTGGACGAGTTGGACGGGTTCCTCGCCGTCCGCGGCCGCGGGCCCCGCGGCGGCGCCGAGCGCGAAGCGGGTGCGCAGGATCTCGTGCCGCGCCGTCAGCCGGTGCAGCGCGGTGCGCAGGGCCTCCGGGTCGATCGGCCCGGTCCACCGCCGGTTGAGGTACATGTTGAAACCGGCGTCGTCCGGGTGGAGTTGCTGGAGGAACCAGAGCCGGCGCTGTTCGCCGGTCAGCGGGTGGATGGCGGTGGTCACCGGACGGTCACCTCGGTCTCGGAGCGGCGCGGGGCGGCAAGGGCAGCGGGAGCGACAGGAGCAGCGGGGGCAGCAGGGGTGGCAGGAGCGGTCGCGGCCCGGTCCTGGAGGGTCTTCAGCCCGACCAGGTCGTCGGGCTCGGCGTCGGGGACGTCCCGGTCGAAGTGGCGCAGCACGGGCACGGCCAGGCAGACCAGCACCAGGGCGGCCATCGCGAGGCCGAACAGCAGGTAGAGCAGCCCGATGCCGCGGCCGTCGCCGGTGCCGATGAGCCGGCCCACGGTCGGGGCCAGGGTGCCGTCGTGGTCCATCAGCGGCTGGAGCAGCCGGGGCCCGAGCGGGGCGACCAGGGCGAAGCCGACCGGCAGGGTCGACCAGGCGACCATGGTGTTCACGGCGATCACCCGGCCGTGGAAGCGCAGCGGCACCTTGGTCTGCACGATGGTCGCGTAGACGCCGTTGACCAGGGCCAGGCCGAAGGCCATGCCGAACGCGCCGAGGGCGACCACGACCAGCGACGGGCGCAGCCCGGTGACCAGGCACGCCCCGGCCAGGGCCAGGGTGGCGAGCAGCACCCCGCGCAGCCGCAGGTGGCGCGGCCCGCCCCAGGCGAGCAGGGTGAGCCCGCCGAGTACGGCCCCGAGGCCGGCCGCCGTCGACACCCAGCCGGCCGCCGCGAGCGGGGCGAAGGAGAGCACCAGCGGGGTGGTGAGCAGGAACAGCGGGGAGAGGAAGATGTTCAGCACCGCGAAGAACAGCAGCATGGCCCGGAAGTGCCGGCTGCCGAGGGCCCGCCGGAAGCCCTCGCGGATCTCGGCGGAGACGCTCTCGCGCCGGCGGGCGCCCATCAGGTCGGGGAAGCGGACCGCCAGGGTGACGGCGAGGGCGGCGGCGTAGCTGACGACGTCGAGGGTGAGGATGCCGCCGAGTCCGATCGCGGCGAGCAGGCCGACGGCGAACAGCGGGACGAGGAACTGGGCGAGGCCGAAGGCCATCTGCACCAGGCCGTTGGCCCGGCCGAGGTAGCGCTTGGGGACGAGTTGGGGCACCGCGGCGTTCCAGGCGAGCCGTTGGAAGGTGAGCGCGGTGGAGAGCACGCCGATGAGCACGTACGCGTGCCAGACCCGGAGGCTTCCGGTGAGGTGGAGCAGGAGCAGCAGCGCCTGGGTGGCGCCGGCGGCGAGGTCGCCGTAGAGCATGATCCGGCGCCGGTCGCCCCGGTCGACGACGGCGCCCGCGATCGGTGCGGCGAGGATGCCGGGGACGAGTCCGCAGGCGGCCAGCAGTCCGAACTGGGCCAGGGAGCCGGTGCGCAGGTAGATCCAGACCGGGAGGGCGAACTCGGTGAGCGCCGATCCGATCATCGACACCTGCTGCCCGGAGGCGACGGTGAGGAAGCGGCGCATGGTCGGTCGCAGCGGGGCCTGCTCCGCCCGTGGCGCGCCGTCGCCCCGGGAGAGCCCGGCCAGCCACCAGGTCGCGCCGTCGCTCCGGTGGTGCCGTTCCTCCTGGCCGGCGGCGATCGAGCGGTGGACGCGGGTGAGGATCTCCGCGAGTTCGGCGGCCCGGTACTTGAGGTAGAAGTGGCCGGCCTCGTCGAGCACGACGACCGCGGCGGTGTCGGTGAGCCGGTGCCACTCCCGGTAGCGCTCCTGGTAGAAGTCCGTCGCCGGGTCGCGCTCGCCGCAGACGGCGATGATCGGGGCCCTGATCCGGCCGTCCTCGCTGTCGAACAGCCGGGTGAAGTAGCGTTCGGCGTCCTTGGTGCCGGTGCGGCGGTTGCGCACGATCAGCCGCAGCTGCTCGGCGTCGACCTCGTCGGTGTCCAGCCCGGCGGCGGCCAGCGCGTTGATCATGCCCTGGTCGTTGCGCAGCCGGTCGGTGAGGTCGGCCCAGCGTTCGCCGACGGCGGCGCCGCGCCCCCGGGGGCGGGCGAAGGGGAAGATGCCGCCGAGGTGGACGGCGTCGATCTCCCGGCCGGCGGCCTCGACCTGCCGGGCGATCTCCACGGCCAGGCGGACGCCGACGCCGCAGTGCCCGTACAGCACGATCGGGCCGGGGACGTTCTCGACGATCTCGCGGGCGCAGGTCGCGGCGACCTCGTCGATGTCCATCGCCTCCTCGCCGAGTTCGTGCCCCGGGACGGCGATCGAGTACAGCGCCCAGTCCTCGGGCAGGGCGTCGGCGAGCGGCTTGTAGATGAGCGCGCTGCCTCCGCCGTAGGGGGCGCAGACCACGCTGGCGGTGGTGCGCGGACTCGGCGGGGTGAGCCGGTGGAGCAGGCCGCCGGGGCCGCGTTCGGCGGTCGGGTCGGCGACCAGGGCGGCGAGCCGGCGGACGGTGGGGTGGGTGAACAGGTCCATCACGCCGATGGGGGCGGGCAGCTCCGGGAAGGCCCGGCGCAGGCGGGCGACGACCTGGGTGGCGAGCAGGGAGTGGCCGCCGAGGTCGAAGAAGTCGTCGAGCGCGCCGACCCGTTCGATGCCCAGCACCTGGGCCCAGATCGCGGCGATCGCCGTCTCGGCCTCGCCGTCGGGTTCGACGTGTCCGCCGGTCGGCGCCGGGTCCTCGGGTTCGGGCAGCGCCTTGCGGTCGACCTTGCCGTGGGCCAGCAGGGGCAGCGCGTCGAGGACGACGTAGCGGGCCGGGACGAGGTAGTCCGGCAGGACGGCGCCCAGCGCCTCCCGTAGTTCGGCGGGTGTCGGGGCGGGGGCGGCGCCGGGGTGTTCGAGGTAGGCGACGAGATTCTGGCGGACGCCCTCGCCGCGGAGCGTCACGAGCGCCTGGGTGATGCCGGGCAGCGCGGTGAGCGCGGCCTCGATCTCGCCGGGCTCGACCCGGTAGCCGCGGACCTTGATCTGGTCGTCGGCGCGGCCCAGGTACTCCAGCGTGCCGTCCGGCCGCCAGCGGGCCAGATCGCCGGTGCGGTACATCCGCCCGTCGGCGAACGGGTCCTCGACGAAACGTTCCGCCGTCAGGTCGGGGCGGCCCAGGTAGCCGCGGGCGAGCCGGTCCCCGCCGAGGTAGAGCTCGCCCACCACCCCGGGCGGCACCGGTCGGCGGGCCTCGTCCAGTACGTAGCAGCGGGCGCCCGCGAGCGGGGTGCCGATCGGGGTGCTGCCGGGTCCCGCCGGGCCCGGCAGGACCTCGTGGACGGTGACGCCGACCGTCGCCTCGGTCGGCCCGTAGTGGTTGAACACCGCGCAGCGGCCCCGGCCGGCGAGGTCCGCCGCCCAGGCCCAGGGCGACGCCTCGCCGCCGAGCACCAGGGCCCGGCGCGGGAGCAGCCGCTCCGCGTCCACGTCGGCGGTCAGCGCGGCCAGGTGCGACGGCGTCATCTTGAGGTAGTCGATGCCCGACTCCTCGATGCGCTCGGCGAGTTCGGCACCGGCGATGCGGCGCGGCAGCAGGTGCACCCGGCCCCCGGTGGTCAGCGCCAGGTACAGCATGGTGATGCTGAAGTCGAAGGACAGGGACTGCAGCAGCCCGTAGGCCGCACCGGGCTCGATCCGCAGGCGTTCCCGCACGCCGGCCAGGTAGTTGAGGATCTGGCGGTGCTGCACCGCCACGCCCTTGGGCTGCCCGGTCGAGCCGGAGGTGTAGATCACGTAGGCGAGGTCGTCCGGCCCGGACGCCTCCGCCAACGGGGCCTCGTCCGGCAGGATTCGACCCTCGCCGACCGGCTCCCGGTCGACGAGCAGCTCGGCGCCGTCGTAGCCGGCGAACGCCGTCCGCAGCCGCGAGTCCGTGACCAGCACCCGCACGCCCGCGTCCGCCACCAGGTGGGAGAGCCGCGCGGGCGGCTGTTCCGGGTCCAGCGGCAGGTAGCCGCCGCCGGCCTTCAGGACGCCCACCAGGGCCGCCGCCAGTTCCGGGGACTGCTCCAGGCACACCGCCACCCGGTCGTCCGGGCCGACGCCCAGCGCCCGCAGCCGGCGGGCCAGGCCGGTGGCCCGGGCCTCGAGTTCACGGTAGGAGAGGGTGCGGCCGTCGAAGACCAGTGCCGGGCGGTCGCCCGCGCCGCGCGCCGCCTCGGCGAGCAGCCCGGTCAGCGTCCCGGGACCGGCCTCGGGCGCGGGCAGTTCGGGGCCCGCCGCCCAGCGCTCGACCACGTCCCGGCGCTCGGGCCCGGTCAGCATGGGCAGGCCGTCGACGGGCTGCGCCGGATCCGCCGTCGCCGCCGCCATCAGCACCTCGAAGCGCTCGGCGAGCCGCCGTACGGTGTCGGCCTCGAAGAGGTCGGTCCGGTAGGTGATCAGGCCGTAGAGCCCTCCGTCCTTCTTCTCCCGCAGGTAGAAGGCGAGGTCGGCGTGGGTCGTGGTGGCCTCGTAGCCGAACCCCTCCGCCGCCGCGGCGGGCGCGGTGGAGGCGGCGCGGTCCCCGTAGTTCTGGAAGGCGAAGGTCACCTGGAACACCGCCGAGCGGCTGACGTCCCGTTCGACGTCCAGGTCCGCCACCATCTGCTCGAACGGCACCTCCTGGTGGGTGTAGGCGTCGAGCGTCGTCTCCCGCACCCGCCCGATCAGGCCCGCGAAGCTCTGCCCCGGCTCCAGCCGGGCCCGGATCGGCAGCATGTTGACGAACGCCCCGACCACGCCCTCCAGTTCGCGGTGGAGGCGGCCGGCCACCGCCGAGCCGACGGCGAAGTCCCGCTGCCCGGAGTGCCGCCCCAGCAGCACCTGGAGGCCCGCCATCAGCACCATGTACGTCGACGCCCCGTGGGCGCGGGCGCACTCGGCGACGGCCCGCACCAGCTCCGGGCTCCAGTGCAGCTCCAGGGCGGCGCCGTCGAAGGTGAGCACCGGCGGACGCGGGCGGTCGACGGGCAGTTCCAGTGCCGGGACGTCGGCGAGTTCGGCGCGCCAGTGGTCCCGGGAGGCGGCCAGTGCGCCGCCGGCCAGCCGCTCCCGCTGCCAGTGCGCGTAGTCGCCGAACTGTACGGGCAGCTCCGGGAGTTCGACGGTGGTGCGGTGGGCGTACTGGGCGTAGAGCGCGTCCAGTTCGCGGTTGAGGATGTCGATGGACCAGCCGTCGCAGACGATGTGGTGCATCACCAGGGCGAGCACGTGGTCCTCGTCGGCGAGCCGGACCAGCAGCGCCCGCAGGAGGGGGCCGCGCGCCAGGTCGAAGGGGCGGCCGACCAGCGCGCCGATCTCGTCGGCGGCTCTTCGCCGGGGGTCCGGATCGTCGGCCGCGTCCACGAACTCGGCCGGGAAGGGGCCCGGTTCGGCGATGGCGACCTCGGCGGTGCCGTGCTCCGTGGTCGGGAACGACATCCGCAGGCTCTCGTGGCGGTTCACCAGGTCGGCCAGGGCGCGGTCCAGCGCCGGGCGGTCCAGCGGCCCGCGCAGCCGGCGGGCCGGCGCCAGCGCGTAGGCCGTCCCGCCCGGTGTGAACTGGTCCATGAACCAGAGCCGTTCCTGCCCGCTGGACAGCGGCGGTGCGCTGCCCTCGGGGCGCGGCTCGACGGTGCGCCGGGGCGCGGCGGCGCCGCGCAGTCGCTGGGCGAGCAGGGCGCGTTTGGTGGCGGACCAGTCGGCGGGCGGGTCCTGGGTGTCGGTCATCGGCGGTCCATTCGGGCGGGGGCGGGAGGGGGAGCGCAGGGGTACTCGCCCGTGGTCAGCGGCGCTCGCGGACGGCCGCGGCGATCCCGGCCGGGGTCGAGGCGTCGAAGAACAGGTCGAAGTCGAGCTCCACCCCGAGCGCGGCGCGGATCCGCGCGGTGATCTGGATGATCGTCAGTGAGTGCCCACCGAACTCGAAGAGGTCGTCGTCCGGGCCGACCTCGGGCAGGCCCAGCACCTCGGACCAGATCGCCAGGACGGCTTCGGTGACGTCGTCGCGGACCTCCGCCACCACCGGGGCGGCACCGGGGGCGGCCGACGGCGGTCCGGCCGCGGGGGCCACGGGCGGCGGGGCGGGCAGGGCGCGGCGGTCGAGCTTGCCGTTCGGGGTGAGCGGCAGGCGGTCCAGCGCCACGAACCGCCGGGGCACCATGACGGCGGGCAGGGTGCGCAGCAGGTGGTCCCGCAGGTCGGCGGCGCCCGTCGGCCCTGCGCCGGGCGCCGGGACGTGGTAGCCGACCAGCCCGGGCTCCCCCGGGCTCTCCTCGTACACCGTGACGGCCGCCTGCGCGACCGCCGGGTGCTCCAGCAGCGCCGCCTCGATCTCGCCGGGTTCGATCCGGTGGCCGCGGATCTTGACCTGGTCGTCGGCCCGGCCGTGGAAGGCCAGCTCGCCGTCCTCGGTCCAGGCGGCGAGGTCGCCGGTGCGGTACATCCGGCGGCTGGCGGCCGGGGCGTCGGCGGACAGGCCCGCAGCGGACGGGGTGCCGGCGGGCGGGGTGCCGGCGAACGGGTCCGCGGTGAAGCGCTCGGCGGTCAGGTCGGGGCGGCCCCGGTAGCCCTCCGCGACCCCGTCGCCCCCGAGGTGGAGCTCGCCGGGCACCCCGACCGGCAGCGGCCGGTGGTCCGCGTCCAGGACGTACGCCCGGGTGTTGGCGATCGGCCGGCCGATCAGCACGGCCTCCGGCCCGGCCGGGACCTCCGCACAGGTGGACCAGATCGTCGTCTCGGTGGGCCCGTAGACGTTGAACAACCTGGCGACGCCGGCCCGCAGTTCACGGGCCAGCGGCAGCGGCAGCGCCTCGCCGCCGACCAGTGCGGTCAGCCCCGGCGGCAGCGCCCCGGCGCTGAGCAGCACCCGCCAGCCGGAGGGGGTCGCCTGCACGTGGGTCACGCCCTCGCGACGGACCAGGTCGCGCAGGCCCGGGGCGTCCAGGGCGGCGCCGTCCGGTGCGAGCACCAGGCGGCCTCCGGTGGTCAGCGGCAGCAGCAGTTCCAGGCCGGAGATGTCGAAGGAGAGCGAGGTCAGCCCGAGCCACACGTCGTGGGGCCCCGAGCCGAGCAGGTCGGCGAAGGAGGCCAGCAGGTTCACCAGCGCCCGGTGGCCGATCTCCACGCCCTTCGGCCGCCCGGTGGAGCCGGAGGTGTACAGCACGTAGGCGAGGGCGCCCCGCGTCGCCGCCGGGGCGGTGGTGGTAGCCGCCGGCGCCGGGTGGTCCGTCCCGAGCCGGAGCACGGCCGGCGCCGCCGCCGCCAGTTCCGGGGCGGGTTCCCGGTCGGTGACCAGCAGCACGGCGCCGGAGTCGGCGAGCAGGTGCGCCAGTCGCTCGCCGGGATAGCCGGGATCGAGCGGCAGGTAGGCGGCCCCGGCGGCGTGCACGGCGAGCAGCACGGCCGGCAGGTCGGCGGAGCGGTCCAGGTGCAGGGCGACCAGGTCGCCCGCCGCGACCCCGGCCCCGCGCAGCACCGCCGCCAGTTCGTCGACCCGCGCCACCAGGTCCCGGTAGCTCAGCCGCCCGGTGGCGGCGCTGACGGCGGGGGCGTCCGGTGCCTCTGCGGCCCGCTCCCGCACCAGGTCCAGCACCGTGCGGTCGCTCGGGTAGGCGCGGGCGGTGGCGTTCCACCCGGTGGTCACCAGGCGCCGCTCGGCCTCGCCCAGCAGGGCGAGGTCTCCCAGCGGCGTCTCCGGCCGCGCCGTCGCGGCGTCGAGCAGCGCCCGGTAGTGCCCGGCGATGCGCTCGGCGGCGGCCGGCGGCAGGACCGCCGGGGCGTACTGGAGGGAGCAGTCCAGGGCGTCGGCGGTGTCGACCACCTGGAGGTGGAGCGTATTGCGGGCGGCGCCGTTGAACACGGCCCGGTCCACGCGCGCGGCACTGCCCGGGAACACCGGGTCGGCGCCCCGGGCGCGCCGGTACCCGAACGACACCGGGGCCAGGCCGACCCGGGCCGTCAGCCCGCCCACCGCCGCGCCGAACGGCACCGACCGGAACGGGTACCCGGCGCGCGCCTCGGCGCGGACGGCCCGGGCGTAGCCCGCGAAGGAGTCCCGGACGCTCGCCCCGGACGGCGCGTGGACCGGCAGCTCGTTGACGAACAGCCCCGGCTCACCGGCCTGTTCCGGCGCCCGGACGGACAGCGGCACGGAGACCGGGACGGCCTCGCCGCCGTAGCGCAGCAGCAGTCCGTGCAGCGCGGCGAGCAGGAACTCGAAGACGGTGACGCCGCTGCGCCCGGCCGCGTCGGCCAGCCGCGCCCGGGCCGGACCGTCCAGTCGCCAGCCGACCGACTCCCCCGGCCCCGCCGCCGTGACGGCCTGCCGCAGCCCGGGGAGCACCGGCGCCGTCGCGGCGGCCCAGCGCGGGCCGTACCAGTCGGCGGCCCGGCGCACCAGCTCCGGAGCCGGCGGGGCGGGCGAAGAAGGCGGGCAGGGCGGCGTGGCGGCCTCGACGTCGGCACAGGCCTCGGCACAGGCCTCGGCGTCGGCGTCGGCGTAGGCCTCGGCGAGGCCCGCGACCAGGACGTCCTTCGACTCCCCGTCGAACACCGCGTGGTGAACGACGATCAGCAGCTCCGCCGCTCCACCTCCGCGGCGGTAGAGGGTGAACCGCGCCGGCGGTCCGGCCGACAGGTCGAACGGCCGCGCCACCTCCTCGGCCAGCCGCTTCTCCAGGTCCTCCACGCGGTCCCCGGAGGCGTCGACCACCTCCAGGCCCGGGGCGGGCCCCCGCTCCAGCAGCACCTTGCCGTCGCGCTCCACGAACACCACGGACAGCGCGCTGTGACGGTCGGCCAGCGCGGACACCGCCCGGCCGAGCACCCCGGCGTCGACCCGGTCGAAGGAGATCCGGACGGGCATCTGGAACGCCCCGTGCACGGGCCCGAGTTGCTCGGTGAGCCAGATGCCCTGCTGGAAGGACGACGCGGACACGGGGAACGACTCAGGCATCTGCGGCTCGATTCGGCAGTCGGCGAAACGGTAGGGGCACGCGACCGGGCAGCGACGCTGCCGCCACGGATCCGCTGGTGACGCGGCCACCGAATACCGCCCGGCCCACCCCTGGCCGGCCGACCGGCCGCACCGGCCCCCACCCTCCCGGCCGCCCAGATCCCCCCTGCGCACGCCCGGGCCGGAGCCGGTCTTCTCCCCCGCGAAAAAGACCTTGGTCCAAACCTGCCGAGAGATTCGCAGAGAACCCACCCCTCGTCAAGGGTTCTCCACCCGCCCCACCAGGCGTCATGTACGCGCCCAGCCTGCGGAAATCCCGCCGTTCCGACTCCGTCCACGAGCCCGCCATGGACGGCGGGGCGACGACGGCGGCTCCGCGCCGGAGCGGATCAGGCCCGGAGCGGATCAGGCCCGGAGCGGATCAGGCCCGGAGCGGATCAGGCCCGGGCCGGGCGGCCCCGGTTCACCTGCCCGGGGCGGCGGCCGCGAAGCCGCCGAGGAAGGCGAGCGCCTCCTCGGCCGGGCTCCCGGGGGCGGCCGTGTAGACGACCAGGAGGTGGCGCGCGGCGCCCGGCGCCTGGAAGGTCTCGTAGTCGAGCGTCACGTCGCCGACCACGGGATGCCGGAAGCGCTTGGGGCCGTGGGTCTTCTCGTGCACGTGGTGGCCGGCCCACAACCGGCGGAAGGCGGCGCTGCCGAGTGCCAGTTCGCCGATCAGGCGCACGAGTTCGGGATCGTGCGGCTGCCGGCCGGAGGCCATCCGCAGGATGCCGACGGTGGTGCACGCGGCGTCCTCCCAGTCGAGGTGGACGTCCGGCGCGCCCGGGTCGAGGAAGATCCGGCGGGCCAGGTTGCGTTCGCGCGGCGGGAGTTGGGGGAAGTCGGCGATCAGAGCGGCGGCCAGCCGGTTCCACGCCAGGACGTCGTTGCGGTCGTTCATGATCAGCGCGGGGGTGGTCGGCATCGCCTCCACGACCCGACGCAGGGCGGGGCGCAGGGCGTCGCCGTCCCCTCCGGCGCCCGCCGCCCTGGCCGCCGAGCGGCGGGGCGGGCGGGCCAGGTCGTACAGGTGGGCGCGCTCGGCGGGGCCGAGCCGCAGGGCGCGGCCGAGCGCGTCGAGCACCTCGTCGGACGGGCGCTCGGCGCGGCCCTGTTCCAGCCGGACGTAGTAGTCGGTGCTGAGGCCGACCAGTTCGGCGACCTCCTCGCGCCGCAGGCCGGGCACCCGGCGGCGTCCGGTCGGCGGCAGCCCCGCCTGCGCGGGTGACACCAGCGCCCGCCGGGTGCGCAGGTAGTCGCCGAGGCTGGCGGCGAGCGTGATCGGTTCGGCCATGCGTTCCAGTATGGGGCGCCCGGCCGGGGGTGCGGGGGCCGGAGGGTGGCCCTGTCACACCCAGGGAACGGGGCTCTCTTCACCCGGCGGCGGCGCCCGCGAACGATCGGGGCCATGACTGTTTCTCCCCGCCTCGACGACGCCCGTCCCGAAGGCGCCCGTCCCGAAGACGCCCGCCGCGCCGCGCCGCCCCGGACCGAGCACCCGTCGGGCACGGCCGCTCCCCCACCGCGTACCGACGGCGGTCCGGGCGGCTACTGGGCGACCGTCACCGCCGTCGGCTGCGCCAGCATGATGCTGCCGTTCTCGGTGACCGGGGCCGCCGTGGCGCTGCCCAGCATGACCGCGCGGCTGGGCTCCTCGGTGGGCGCCGCCCAGTGGATGCTGAACGCCTTCAACCTCACCTTCGCCGCCCTGCCGCTGGCGGCCGGCGGCCTCGCGGACCGGATCGGCCGGCGGCGCGTGCTGCTGTCGGGGATCGCGCTGGTCGGCGCGCTGTCCGCGGTGGTGGCGCTCGCGCCGTCGATGGCCGTGGCCGACGCCGCCCGGGCGGTGCAGGGGTGCGGGGCGGCCGCCGTGCTGGCGGCGGGCGCGGCGGTCCTGGCCCAGTCCACCTCCGGGCGGCGCCGACGGCTCGCCTTCGGGATCCTCGGCACCTCCTTCGGCACCGGCCTGGCGATCGGGCCGCCGGCCGCCGGCCTGCTGGTGGAGGCGGCCGGCTGGCGGTCGGTCTTCCTGCTCGTCGCCGTCCTGGCCCTGCCCGCGTGGCTGTGCGCCACCCGGGCCCCGGAGTCCCGCAACCCGGACCACCCCGGGATCGACCTGCCCGGGGTGGTCTGCTTCACCGGCGGGCTCGCCGCGCTGTCGTACGCGCTCGTGCAGGCCGGCACCGCCGGCTGGACGGCGCCGGGCACGCTGCTGCCGCTGGCGGGCGCGGTGCTGCTGCTGGTCCTGTTCGCCGGGGTGGAGGTCCGCCGGGCCGGGCGCGCCATGGTCGACGTCCGGCTGTTCCGCAGGCCCGAGTTCCTCGCCGTGGTGTGCCAGCCGTTCACCGTCACCCTGGGGTTCGTCGTGCTGCTGGTCTACCTCCCGGCCTACCTCCAGGGCGTGGGCGGCAGGAGCGTCCTGACCAGCGGTCTGCTCCTGCTGCCGATGACGGCGCCCGTCCTCCTGCTGCCGTTGGTGGCCGGGCGCCTCGCCGCCGCCGTCTCCGTCCGGGCGGTGCTGACCGCCGCCTCCGCGCTGATCGCGGCGGGCTCCCTGCTGCTGGTGACGGTGCGCGGCGACGGGTCGTGGCTCGCGCTGGCGGTGCCGCTGCTGCCGTTCGGGGCCGGGGTCGGACTGGCCTTCGGGGTGATGGACGACGCGGCCGTCGGGACCGTCCCCGCCGAGCACGCCGGGGCCGCCGCGGGCGTCTTCAACACGATGCGGATCACCGGGGAGTCCGTGGCCGTCTCCGGGGCCGCCGCGCTGCTCAGCACGCTGACCGCCGCGCACCTGGGCGGCAGCGGCCTCGCCGCCGACGAGGCGGCGCAGCTCGCGGGGCAGGCCGTCCAGGGCAGGGTGGCCGCGGCGCACCAGGCCGCTCTGGCCGCCGGGTTCACCGACGCCCTGCACGTCCTCGGGCTGGTCCTCGCCGCGCTGTCCGCCCTCGGCGCGGTGCTCACCTACCTCGCCCTGGCGCCGGACGAGTCGGCCTGACCTGCCGTCGGAGCCGGTGCCGGGCCCGGGGCCGCCGGAACACGGCAGGGCCCGCCCGGGAGGTCGGGCGGGCCCTGCCGTCATGCGGTGCGCGTCACATGTTGATCATGTGGCCGGCGAGGCCGTGGATGGCCTCCTTGACCGCCTCGCCGAGGGTGGGGTGGGCGTGCACGTTGCGGGCCACCTCATGGACGGTGAGGTCCCACTGCTGGGCCAGGGTCAGCTCGGGCAGCAGCTCGGTGACCTCGGGGCCGATCAGGTGGGCGCCGAGCAGCTCGCCGTGCTTGGCGTCGCTGATGACCTTGACGAAGCCGATCGGGTGACCGAGGCCGTGCGCCTTGCCGTTGGCGGTGAACGGGAACTTGGCGACCTTGACGTCGTGGCCCAGCTCGCGGGCCTGCGCCTCGGTGTAGCCGAAGGAGGCGATCTGCGGCTGGCAGTAGGTGGCGCGCGGGATCATGGCGAAGTCGACCTCCATGGTCTCCGCCCCGCCGATGGTCTCGGCGGCGATCACGGCCATCGTCTCGGCGGCGTGCGCGAGCATCAGCTTGGCCGTCACGTCGCCGATCGCGAAGATGTGCCCGGCGCTGGTACGGCCGCGGCCGTCCACCGCGATGGCGCCGCGGTCGGTCAGCTTGACGCCCGCGTTCTCCAGGCCGTAGCCGTTGACGCGCGGCGCGAAGCCGATCGCCTGGAGCACCTTGTCGGCCTCCAGCACCTGCTGCCGGCCGTCCCTGGTGACGGTGACCTTGACCTTGGCGTTCGGGTCGCTGTCGTCGATCGACTCGACCCGGGTGGAGGTGAGCACCTCGATGCCGAGCTTGCGGTACTGCTTGGCCAGTTCGGTGGAGACCTCGACGTCCTCCAGCGGCACCACGCGGTCCAGGAACTCGACGATGGTGACCTTCACGCCGTAGTTGTGCAGCACGTACGCGAACTCGACGCCGATCGCGCCGGCGCCCGCGATGATGATGCTCTCCGGCAGCTGCTCGGTGAGGATCTGCTCCTCGTAGGTGACCACCCGGTCGCTCAGGCTGGTGCCGGGCAGCAGCCGGGTGGTGGCACCGGTGGCGATGACGCAGTGGTCGAAGGTGACGACGTCGAAGCCGCCGCCGCTGAGCGCGACCTGGAGGGTGTGGTCGTCGACGAAGGTGCCCCAGCCGTCGTACTCGGTGATGCCGTTCTTCTTCATCAGGTAGTGGACGCCCTTGACCCGGCCGTCGGCCACCGAGCGGCTGCGGCGGAAGGCCTCGCCGAAGTCGAAGGTCACCTGGCCCTCGACCTTGATGCCGAAGGTCTTGGCCTCCTTGGTGAAGATGTGGGCGAGCTCGGCGTTGCGCAGCAGGGCCTTGGAGGGGATGCAGCCGACGTTCAGGCAGACGCCGCCCCAGTACTTGGCCTCGATGACCGCGGTCTTCAGACCGAGCTGAGCGGAGCGGACGGCGGCGGTGTAGCCGCCGGGGCCGGCGCCGAGGACGACGACGTCGTAGTGCGTGCTCATGTTGCTGACTCCTCCGAGGGTGTCACGGTCCCGTGATCTCGGTCCCATGGTGTCAGGACCGGGTTCGACGCACCCACCGGGTCTCGGCGGATGCGCTCCGCGCGGCACCGTACCCGGCCCGGGGCCGGATTGTCAGTGTCCTCGGCTACGGTGCTCGCAACCTCGCCGGGCAGGGGCGGGGCCCGGGGGAGGTCCGGGGCGGGGCCCGGGCCGGGGCTCGGGGGTGCGAGCGGGAGGAGGGGCCGAATGGCGGACGAGCGCGGCGGAGCCGGCGGGTGGGACGGGTGGGCCCGCCGCCCGAGGACGGCAGCGGGCCCACCCGGGCGTCAGGCCGTCACCTCGTGGGCGTGGCCCCCGCTCATACCGCCGCCGCCACCCGCCTGGCCGGCGGGGCGCTGCGGCGGCACGGGCCGGTTCAGCGAGGAGAGGTCCCAGGCGTAGGTGCCGACGGCATGGGCGATCACGTCGATGTTGACGTCGAAGGCGTCCATGTCGATGTTCTTCAAGCCGTCGCAGGCCTTGTGGTAGCAGGCGTCGAAGGCCACGCCCGCCGTGCCGCCGTAACGGCCCTCCTGCGCCGACGACTTGACCACCTCGGCGCCGGTGTCGGTGCCGCCGGCCGGGATGCCCGCGTCGATGAACGGGCCGTAGTCGGAGCGGCCGTCGAAGGCGGTCGGCTCGTGCGGCAGGCCCCGGCCGTCCAGGTAGCCGGTGAGGTCCCGCTCGATCTGCGCCGAGCCCTCGGGGCCGGCGCCGCCGCCGGTGCTGCCCGAGCCGTCGTAGACGAACTGCGCGTAGTTGGGAGAGGCGATCATGTCGAAGTTGAGGTAGAGCCTGATCTTCTTCCGGTCCGCCTCGGAGAGCGACTTCACGTAGGCCTCCGAGCCCTTGAGGCCGAACTCCTCGGCGGACCACCAGGCGAACCTGACCTTGTTCTTCACCGGGTGGACGGTCAGGTTGCGCGCGACCTCCAGGATGCCCGCCGCACCGGAGCCGTTGTCGTTGATGCCGGGCCCGGCCGCGACGGAGTCCAGGTGCGCCCCGACCATCACGGTGTCGGCCGGGTCGCCGCCCCTGGTCTCGGCGATGACGTTCCAGGTCTTGCGCGGCTCCATGACGGTGCGGATGTCGAGGTTCAACCGGACCTGGCCGGCGGCGGCCTTCGCGGCCAGCGCCTCCCCGGCGGCCCGGGTGATCCCGCCGACGGGGATCCTGCCGGCCGCGGGGTCCCCGAGGGTGCCGTTGAGGTCGCCGTCGGTGTTGTTGTAGATGATCGCGCCCACCGCGCCGGCCGTCGCGGCCGCGGCCTGCTTGACGGCGAAGCCGCAGCCGCCGCGCTGGATCAGCGCGATCCGGCCGGTGAACGCGCCGGCCGGGTAGTCGGTGGGCGCGCAGCCGGTCGTGGCGCTGACCGGGGCGACCGCCAGGTCGGCGGTCAGGCCCGCGTCCGGACCGCCGAGCGAGTACGTCATGGCGGTCAGCGGGATGCTCTCGGCCTGCGGGGACAGCACCTGCAGCCGCTCCGAGCGGGCCTCGAAGAAGGTGTACTCGAACTCCTGCCGGGACACCTTCAGCCCGGCCCGGCGGGCCTGCTCGTAGACGTAGCGCGCGGACTCGTCGTGCCCCTTCGAACCGGCCACCCGGGTACCGCCGTTGCGGTCGGCGATCCGCTGGAGCGCGGCCAGGGTGTCGTGGGCGCTCTCGGCGTCGGCGGCCTCGACCAGGCGCGCGGCGAGCCTCTCGCCTCTGCGCACCGGGTCCGGGTCGGCGGCCGCGCCACCGGCCCCGGCCAGCAGCAGCGGGGCGGCCAGGGCGGCGACGGTCAGTACGGCGCCCGCGCTCCGGACGGTGGCAGTGCGCGGGCGCTGGTCCCGGCGCTGCTGGTGCGGTATCGGGGTGGACTGGTCGAGCGGGCTGGTCCGGCGGAGGGGCAGGGAGATCGGGCGGCGGGCTCGGGGCTTCAAGGCGACTCCTTCCGGCGGTCCGTGAACTCCCGATTTGACATGACCGGCATCACGTTGCCAAGGCCGCCGCGCGGCCGCGGGATGCGGACGGCGGCGGAGGCGGTGATCCTGGAGGGGTGGGGCCGTCTCTTCCAGGAGCGTGACCAGATGTCCATGTTGGATAAGCTCAAGGGCCTGCTGAAGGGCCACGAGGACCAGGCCGACAGGGCCGTCGACAAGGCGGGGGACGCCGTCGACGAGCGCACCCAGGGCAAGTACAGCAGCCAGGTGGACTCCGCCCAGGAGCAGGCGAAGAACCAGTTCCGCGACCAGCCGCCGCAGCAGTAGACCGAACCCCGCCGTACGCCTGCGGCCCCGGTCAGGCCCGCCCGGCCGCACCGGGGCCCAGCCGTTCCGGGCCGTCGTTCGGCTGTTCCGAGCCGGGGTTCAGGCGTTGCGGGTCAGCGTTCAGCCGTTCCGAGCCGGGGCCGATCCGTCCTGGACCTGCGGTCAGCCGTCCCGCTCCGGCGCGGCCTCGGCCGCGGGCCGCCGTGCCCCCGCCTCGCCGCCCGTGCCGCCAGTGCCGTCCGCGCTCCCGGCCCCGCAGTTCTCGCACGGTTGCGGCCCTGGCCGCTCGCGCAGGCGCCCGCACTCCGGGCACACCCGGTCCAGCCAGCAGGCCGCCTCTCCGCCTTCGTCCATGCCTCCGAATTCTGCCCGGAGCGCCCGCACCGACGAGAGTAGACACTGTCTACAGCAGCCTGGTAGACAAGGCCCATGACCGATCAGGACAAGGACCTGCGCGCACGCCTGGTGGCCGCCGGCGTCGAACTGGTGACCAGGGAGGGCGTCCACGCCCTCGGTCTGCGCGAGATCGCCCGGCAGGCGGGGGTCTCGCACGGAGCCCCCCGCCGCCACTTCCCCACCCACCGCGAACTGCTCGCCGCCATCGCGCGGCACGGGTTCGGCAGGCTCACCGACACCCTGGCCGGCGCCGACGCGATGGCCGCCACCACCGACGCGGCCCCCCGCACCCGGCTCGACGCGCTCGCCCGCGCCTACCTCGGCTTCGCGGCGGCCAACCCCGGCATGTTCGAGCTGATGTTCCGTCACGACCTGCTGGAGGGCAGCGGAGCCGAGCTGCGGCACACCACCCTGCCGATGTTCCACACCGTCGCCCGCCTGGTCGGCGAGGCCCGCCCGGAGTCCACCGATCCCGGACCGGCGGCCGCCGCGCTGTGGGCGAACCTGCACGGCCTGGCCCAACTGCGCGCCTGGGGCAGCCTGCGGCTCATCACCGGCGGCGAGGACGTCGAACCGCTGCTGCGCGCCGCCCTGGACGCCCACCTCGGCCCGGCTCCCGAGGCCCTCCCCCGGGGAGCCGTCACACGCCGGTGAGGCCGTCGATGCTCTCCCGGAGCAGGTCCGCGTGGCCGTTGTGGCGGGCGTACTCCTCGATCAGGTGCACCAGGATCCAGCGCAGCGAGACCGTCTCCGAGCCGAACACGGCCGCCGCCCGCTCGGAGAGGCGTCCGGTGTCCTCCAGCGCCGCCGCGGCGGCCAGTTCGCGGCCCTGCTCGACCTCCGCCCGCCAGTCGGCCAACGCCTCGGGCATCCCCCGGTCCGGGGTGAGCGCGTAGCCGCCCTCGCCGTCCGCGCCGTACAGCGGCGGCGCTTCCCGGCCGGCCAGCACCCGCTGGTACCAGGTGCGTTCGACCTCGGCGAGGTGCTGGACCAGGCCCAGCAGCGTCATCGTCGACGGCGGGACGGCCGCCAGCCGGACCTGCTGGTCGTCGAGTCCGGCGACCTTCTGCACAAGAGTCACCCGATGGAACTCCAACCAGCCTTCCAGCATGGCGCGTTCGTCTGCGTGCGGGGACGGCAGCGGCCGCCCGTCGAGTGTCGGTCCCATGGCTTCCACTGTGGCACAGCCGGGCGACCGGAGTCGATCATCCGACCGGCTTCGGGGCCGGTCGCCCTGGTCCGCCAACGGCGCGGGCCGCAGGGGCCCGCGCCGGGCCAGGAGAAGCAGCAGGCCGAGCTGCACGGCCGCACCCACGGCCGGCCCCGCCCACACCCCGGTCACCCCGAGCGGCCCCGACAGGGCCGCGGAGGTGGCGAGTTGGGCGCCCGGGCCGAGCGGCACGGAGAGCACCAGCGGCCAGCCGGCGCCCGCCGCCTGGCGCACCCCGCCGAGGGCGACCACCAGCGCGTACGGGAGCAGGTGGAGCACCGCCATCCGCAGGAAGCCGACGGACTGCACGGCCGCCACCGGGTCGTCGGTGAACAGCGCGGTCAGCGGGACGGCGAGCGTCGGGGACAGCGCCGCCGCGACGGCGCCGAGGAGCGCGGCGAGGCGTCCGGTGGCGCGGTGCAGCGCGCCCGGCGCGGTGGCGCGGTGCAACGCCCAGCGCGGTGGCGCGGTGGCGCGGCCCGCGCCGCAGAGGCGGGCGGCCTCGATCGCGGCGGCCTGCCGGAGTGCGTAGAACGCCATGGTGACGACCAGCAAGGCCCGGTAGCCGATGCCGTACCCGGCCACCGCCGCGACGCCGAAGCCCTCGACCAGGGCGAGTGGCGAGTTGGGCCGTGCCGACGGCCATCCGGGCGGTGAAGTCCAGGCCGAACGGCGCTCCCGCGCGGACGATCCGGCCCGCCGCCGCGCCGGTTCCCCGGCGGGTGCGGGCAGCCGTGGCCCCAACCGCAGGGTGACGGCGGCGACCGCCCCGCCGAGGCCGGCCACCCAGAAGGTGCCGATCACCGAGACGATCACGCCGGACAGCAGTTCGGCGTAGACCGGTCCGGCCAGCGCGGCCAGTCGTCGCGACGGACGCCCGCGCATGCTTCCTCCCCCGTTCCGCCGCCCGCCGGCGGCATGTCTCGAATAGAGATATATCTTATCGAGGCACATCGACAAGAGGTAACATGGGGCGCGCCACAGGGCGCACTCCGACGAAAGGGCTTCGACCGTGCTGACCCTCGCGATCCTCGGCTTCCTGTACGACCAGCCGCTGCACGGCTACCAGCTCAAGTCCCGGATCACCGGCCTCACCGGCCACGTCCGGCCGGTCAGCGACGGCGCGCTCTACCCCGCCATCGCCAGACTGGAGAAGGCCGGACTGCTGCGCCGCCGCACCGAGCCGGGCAGCGGGGCCGCACCGCGCCAGACGCTGGAGCTCACCGAGGAGGGCCGGACCGAACTGCGGCGCCGGCTGGCCGACCCGGAGCAGGCCGAGATCACCGACCAGATCCGCTTCTTCGCGCACGCCGCCTTCCTCCACCACCTCGCCGACCCGCCCGCGCAGGCGGCCGTGCTCCGGCGCCGGCTGGCGTTCCTGGACGAGCCGAGCAGCTTCTCCTACGACGGTGAGGGCCGCGCGGTCACCGCCGAGCTGGAGCCGAACCCCTTCCGGCGCGGCATGCTGCTGGTCGCCCGGGCCTCCACGGCGGCCGAGCGGGCCTGGCTGGCGGAGACCATCGCCGAGCTGGACGGCCCGGCGCACTGACCCGTGAGGCCGGGGACGCGACCCGGCGCGCGCCTTCGCACAGCAGCGCGAACGCGCGAAATCGCGCCGTTCCGAGCCGGCTCCCAGTCGGCCTCCGCGTCGCTATGATGATCGGCCTCACGTCCACGGCGTCCCCTCCGCGGCGTGAACCCGCCACCGCGCCCCGCCCGCCCTCCTGGAGGCCGCCGTGCCCACCGCCGAGACCGCAGCCACCCGCCCCGCGCCACTGACCCGGGACGACATCCCCGGCTGGTTCTTCCGTCTCGACCGGGCGGCCTTCGGCCACCTGCTGGCGGCCCAGACCACGGCGGGCGCCACCGGCGACATCCTCGAACTCGGCAGCTACCTCGGCCGCAGCGCCGTCCTGCTCGGCGACCACCTCCAGACCGGCGAGCGGCTGACCGTCTGCGACCTGTTCGACTCCGAGGCGGGCGACGCGGACAACGCCGCCGAGATGGCGATGTCCTACCGCAAGACCCTCACCCGGAGCGCCTTCGAGGCCAACTACCTCGCCTTCCACGGCGAGTTGCCGGAGATCGTGCAGGCGCCCACCTCGGTGCTGGCCGACGGCCGGATCCCGGCCGGGAGCTGCCGCTTCGTCCACGTCGACGCCTCCCACCTGTACGAGCACGTCGCCGGGGACATCGCAGTGACCAGGGCGGCGCTCGCCGAGAACGGCGTCGTGGCGCTGGACGACTACCGCTCGGAACACACCCCCGGCGTGTCGGCGGCGGTCTGGGAGGCGGTCTTCACCGGCGGCCTGCGGCCGGTGCTGCTCACCCCGATGAAGTTCTACGGCACCTGGGGCGACGCCGCGGCCGTCCGGCAGGTCCTGCTCGCCCGCGACTGGCGGGCCGAGGGCTACACGGTGGACGACGACACCATCGCCGGGGAGCCGGTGCTGCGGCTCAACTACCAGGTCAAGGCCCCCGTCCAGCAGTCCACCTCGCGCCGGCTGGCGCTGGACCTGCTGCCGCCGGTCGCCACCCGGGCGACCCGCCGGGTGCTCCGGACGCTGCGCGAACGCCGCGCCGTCCGCCCCGTTCCGGCGTCCTGACGCTCCGGCGCGCCGACGCGCGCCCGCAACTCCCCCGCCACGGCCACGGCTACGGCTACGCGCCCATCGCCGGGGGCGCGGGATTCTCCGGCGGCCGGGCCCGACCGGACCAGGGCGGTGGCGTGGATCTTCCACGCCACCGCCCTTTTCATATGTCTGACATATCTTCAATTCAACGCCTCACTCGAATGAGTGAATCTCCCTTAAAGATTTGCCCACGGAACGTTAAAGGTCGCATAGTGATGGAGCCTCAGTTGGGTCTAGGGAAGACCAAGTTCAGGCAAAGCCACCGCGAGTGAGGAGAAGGCCTTGTTCCACGGAACCACGGCGTCGGGCCACGGGCAGCGGCTCCGCGAGGAGATCACGAGCCCGGGAGCCACGCCCCTCATCGGCGTCTACGACATGTACTCGGCCTCCATCGCGGCCGAGCACTACAACGGCATGTTCGTCTCCGGATTCGGCTTCGCCGCCTCCTACTACGGCCTGCCCGACATCGGATTCATCGCCTGGCCGGACATGGTCGGCTTCGTCGAACGGCTGCGCGGCGCCTTCCCCCGGCACCATCTCCTGGTCGACATCGACGACGGCTACGTCGATCCCGAGGTCGCCTGCCACGTCGTGCGCAGGCTCGAACGCATCGGCGCGTCCGGCGTCATCCTGGAGGACCAGAAACGGCCGCGCCGCTGCGGCCACGCCGACGGCAAACAGGTCCTCCCGCTGGAGGAGTACCTGGAGAAGCTGGACCTCGTCCTCGCCAACCGGACGGACCTCCTGGTGGTCGCCCGCACCGACGCCACCGAGGAGGACGACATCCTGCGCCGCGCCCGAGCCCTCGCCGCCACCGACGCCGACGTGGTGCTGGTCGACGGGGTGCGCAGCGAGGACTGGATCCGGCGGATCCGGCGGGTCGTCGGCGACAAGCCGCTGCTGTTCAACCAGATCGCCGGCGGCAAGTCCCCCCGGTTGTCGCTCTCCGAGCTGACCGAGCTGGGGGTGGACGTCGCGATCTACAGCACGCCCTGCCTGTTCGCGGCCCACCGGGCGATGGACGAGGCGCTGGCCGGGCTGAAGGTGGCCGACGGGCGGCTGCCGGCCGGCGCCGGGGAGAGCCGGCAGATCGGCGTGCGGGAGTCCACCGAACTGCTGGAGCGGAACATCGCGCGCTCACGCCCGCTCACGGGGGTGACGGTGTGACGGCCGGGCTGCGCGGTCCCGCCCCGCCCCCGGCGGCCGCCGTCCTGCGGGCCACCGCGCTGGGGCTGGCCGGGGCGTGCGGCCTGCTCGCCGGCGCGGCGGCGCCCGCGGCGGCGGGCGGGGGGCTGATCACGCTCGTCGACAACTCCAACGCCGATTCCTGGGTGGAGATCGACCGCACGGCCAACGTCCAGAACGGCAGCGGCTCGGCGGGCAGCGACCACGACGGCGCCGGGTCCCTGGTGGGCGGCCTGCTCGGGTCCGGCCCGGGCGGGGCGGCGATCGGGGGTGGCCGATGACCGACGACACCGCCCGCCGGGGCCGGCGGCGCGGGCCGCGGCCGCGCCGGTTCGACCCGTACCTGGTCGCGCTCGCCGGGGCGGTCGGCCTGGCCGCCCTGTTCCCGGCCACCGGGGGCTCGGCGCGGGTGGCGGCCGTGGCCTGCAACCTGGCGGTGGCGCTGCTGTTCTTCCTCTACGGCGCCCGGCTCTCCGCCCGCGAGACGCTGGCCGGGCTGCGCCACCTGCGGCTGCACGGGCTGGTGCTCGCCGCCACCTTCGGCCTCTTCCCGCTGCTCGGGGCGGCCACCGCACTACTCACGCCCGTCCCGCTCAGTGGGCAGTTGCAGACCGGGGTGCTGTTCCTCTGCCTGCTCCCGTCGACGGTGCAGTCCTCGGTGGCGCTGACCGGCACCGCCGGGGGCAGCGTCCCGGCGGCGATCTGCGCCGGGACGTACTCCAGTCTGGCCGGGCTGCTGCTGACCCCGCTGCTGGCGGCCTGGCTCCTGGACGTGCACACGGCGCTGTCGGCCGAGGGGCTGCTGCGGATCGGGGCCCAGTTGCTCGCGCCGTTCCTGCTCGGGCAGGTGCTGCGGCCGTGGATCGGTGCCTTCCTCGCCCGGCACAGACGGGTGCTGACGCCGGTGGATCGGGGCTCGATCCTGCTCGTCGTCTACACCGCGTTCAGCGCGGCGACGGCCCAGGGCAGCTGGGGCCTGGCCACCCCGGGCGCCCTGCTCGGCCTGCTCGCGGTGCTGCTCGCCCTGCTGGCCGCCGCGCTCGCGGTCACCGGGCTCGGCGCACGGCTGCTGGGGCTCGACCGGCCGGCCACCATCGCGGCGGTGCTGTGCGGCTCGCAGAAGAGCCTGGCGAACGGCCTGCCGATGGCCACCGTGCTCTTCGGGCCCCAGGCCGGGCTGCTGGTCCTGCCGCTGATGGCGTATCACCAGCTCCAGCTGGTGGCCGGCACCGTGCTCGCCGGCCGTTGGGCCCGCGCGCCGGACACCACACCCGCCGGGCAGGCCCCGCCCGCCGATCGGGTACCGGGCGCGCTCACGGGGCCGGGCGGGCCGCCCGTTCCCGGGTGAGCCGACGCCTGGGGCAGGTGCCTGGGCCCGACGTCTGGACTCGACGTCTGGGGCCAGCGCCTGGGGCCGGACGGCGGGGGGGGGGGGGGGGGGGGGGGGGGGGGGGGGGGGGGGGGGGGGGGGGGGGGGGGGGGTTGGGGTGCGTCATATTTT